>DEDQ01000048.1:13864-29770 GCA_002350065.1 Ruminococcus flavefaciens | reverse complement strand
AGAGGAGACTCCCGAAGAAAAGCCTGAACCCGAGCCTCAGACTCCTAAGGGCAGGATAACCTCTACGCTTGAAAAGATAATGGCTGAAAACCCCGAGGAAATAATCGAGGAGCGCAGCGAAAAGCCCGAAGCAGACGAGGAAGGGGATAGGACTCCCGGAAGCTTCAAAAAGCGCCTGTATACGGTGCTCGGAGTTGTATTCGCCATTCTTGCCTGCATAGGACTTGTCACAGTTATCGCCAAGGGCGTAGGCTTCTTCGGCAGCTTTACCTCCGGCGATTCCAAGAAGGACGGTTTCGCTGACGTTATCTATCCGACCGTTATCATGGATATCGAGTCCTTCGACGACCCGACACAGCTCACCTCCGACCAGGTCATCACGGCGGCTATATGGTCGATGATAATGTCCGACGGAGTTATGGACCAGTACGAAAAAACCTTCGACGTTGTAAAGGTGCCGTCCGTTGACGTTGAATCCTACGCGGTAAAGCTCTTCGGTGACGACCTCCCCGAGCTCACGCATACAACAGTCGGACCGGCTGAGTCGCGCTTCTATTATAATGAGGAGACAAAGTCGTACAACGTTCCGGTCACTCCCGTTACGTTTACATATTCGCCTGAGATAAAGTCCGTCACCAAGAACGGCAACGATTATACACTTGTGGTGGACTATATTGACGAGCTGCCTGAGTGGCTCCCCAAGACCTCTTCAAAGTCGGTGCAGTATACACTCGCCGGCACGAATGACGGCTACAGGATAAAGGCTATGAAGGTGCTCTCGGAATCGAATAATATCTGATAAAAAGGGGCGAAATGCCCCTTTTAAAATTTTTTTGAGAAATTTTCAAAAAATGCTTGACAAGTGCTTCATAATCTGATATAATATTAAAGCAGTCAGGTGAGCTTAAAGCTCTGCCCCTTGTAAAACCTGATGAAACTGCAATGCGAGTGTGCTGGAATAGGCAGACAGGCACGTTTGAGGGGCGTGTGTCGAGAGACGTATGGGTTCAAGTCCCATTACTCGCACCACGGAGCGGATACGAAGGTATCCGCTCTTTTTTTGTAAAATGCTTCCATGCACTTGACAATTCGGGAACATGGTGTTATAATATGTATAACCACGAATGAGATTATGTGCATTCTTAAACCAAAAACGAAATCCCCGAGAGTTGCCGCTCTCGGGGATTTCTTTCGGGCTATTTGCCGGCTTTGCGGCTGTCTAACCACTTGCTCACACAGTCACCAACTAAGCGAGCCATAACAGCCACGATGAATGAGATTATGTAATGCATCCTTACACCTCCTTCCTGACGGAAGAAGCCGACAAGTCAAGTATAGCCCATAATCCGGGACGTGTCAAGATTTATCGGAAAAACGGAATTTTTTCTTGAAAACCCCTTGACAAATGCAAAAATATGTTGTATAATGATTAAGCTGTTTGAAAAACAGTGCATATCGTATTCTAAAGACAGCTGGCTGGTTTATCCGTAAGTCCCGCCGAGGAATTGCAAATGATAGAATTATCATGTCCTTTTCCGAGCTGTCGGCAAAGGACTTTTTTATTGCTCTCTGAATACGATAACATTTTATTCGGAGGTGAATACACAATGCCAAGTAATGCAGTTCTCGAAGCTAAGAAGGCTAAGGTCGATCAGCTCACTGAACTCCTCAAGAATTCCGTAGCAGGCGTTCTCGTTGACTACAAGGGTATCACTGTTGAGGAGGATACTAAGCTCAGAAAAGAGCTCCGTGAGGCTGGCGTTAACTACTTCGTAGAGAAGAACACAATGCTTCTCCGTGCGTTCAAGAATGTTGGTATCGAAGGTTTTGAGGAGGCTCTCAACGGTACGACCGCTATCGCTCTCTCAAACGACGACCAGACTGCTCCCGCTCGTATCCTCGGTAAGTTCGCTGAGGCAGCAGGCGATGAGAAGTTCACACTCAAGGCAGGTTACGTTGAATGTGAAGTTTACGATCAGGCAGGCGTTCTCGCGCTCTCAAAGATCCCTTCAAAGGACGTACTCCTCGCTCAGCTCGTTGGCTCTCTCCAGGGTCCGATGCAGAATCTCGCAGCTATCCTCAAGGCAGTTGCAGACAAGAAGTCAGAAGAAGCTGCCTGATTTCGGTAATTTTTATTCCGCAGCTTAATTTATCAGCCGTTTTACGGCAAATCTATATTAAAGGAGATTATTATCATGGCTTCAGAGAAGATCACAAAATTTGTTGAAGATATCAAGACTCTTTCAGTTCTCGAGCTTTCCGAGCTCGTTGACGCAATTCAGGAAGAATTCGGCGTAACAGCAATGGTTGCTGCTGCTCCTGCTGCAGGCGGTGCTGCTGGCGGCGAGGCTGCTAAGACAGAGTTCGACGTTGTTCTTACATCATTCGGTGATGCTAAGATGGCTGTTATCAAGGTTGCTAAGGAAGTTCTCGGTCTCGGTCTTAAGGAGGCTAAGGAAGTAGTTGAGGCTGCTCCTAAGGCTATCAAGGAAGGCGTTTCTGAGGCAGAGGCTAACGAGCTCAAGGCTAAGTTCGAAGAGGCTGGCGCTACAATCGAGCTCAAGTAATTTTATTACTTACAGAAACAAAGGACTGTGCATTCGTACAGTCCTTTTCTTTTGCTATGGTATTATTTCAGCGGACGATAAATGGTATCCATTTGCCGTCCGCTGAATGCGTTTATTCGTCTTTTTCTGCGTCGTCGGAGCTCTTTTCGTCCGCCTTGACCTTGGTCACGCGGCAGAGCTCAACTCGGTGGTGACGCATTTCCGCAACGTCAATGATGAGACCTCCGCATTCGAGCCGGGGCTTTGCGCCGTCCTTGGGTATCTCGCCGAGCTCGGCTATTACGTAGCCGCCGAAGGTGTCGAATTTGTCTGCCGGCAGAATTATGTCAAGCTCCTCACATACGTCGCTGAGAGGCGTGATGCCGGGGATATTCCACTGGTCCTCGGAGAGCTGCTCAAACTCGGCAGCAGATTCGCCCAGTTCGTCGTCGTCAAAGTCGCCGACAAGCTCCTCGACAAGGTCAGTAACGGTGATTATGCCGGTCATGCCGCCGTATTCGTCAACTACAACGGCGAAGTGGTCGGCTCCCTTTTTCTTCATCTGAGCGAACAGGCTGTCCGCCTTCATGGTCTCGTGGACGAAGTACGGCTCGCGTACCGCCTTTGCCATGATATTCTCGCGGCTCTTGTCGTCGAGACGGAAATAGTCCTTGGCGTTGAGGATACCTATTACGTTGTCAACGCTGTCGCCGCATATCGGGAAAACAGAGTGGCGTGTGCGGTGAATGGTCTCCTCCCATGTTTCGATGGGGTCGCTGCTCCAGAGGACGGAAACGTCCGTGCGGTGAGTGCAGACCTGCTCGGCTGTCATGTCGTCGAATGCGAAAACGTTTTTGATGATGCGGTTTTCGTCCTCGTCGATAGTGCCTTTTTCGGCTCCGGCGTCGGACATCATCATTATTTCCTCCTCGGTGACGGTGTCCTCCTCCTTTTCTGGGTCTATCCTGAAAATACGCAGGATAAGATTGGTCGAGGCGTTGAGTATCCACACGGGAAAGCCGAGGAGCGTCTGCACAAAGCCGATGATTCCCGCCATTTTAAGAGCCATGGGCTCGGCGTATTTCATCGCCATGCGCTTGGGGACGAGCTCGCCGAATACGAGCGTGAGATACGAGAGTATCAGTGTTACAAGCACGACTGCTGCCGGTCGTATGACCTCCGCGGAGACGTTTATCCCGCTCTTTAATATGAGACTTGTTATGCGCTCGGCGAAATTGTCCGCCGCGAAAGCGGCTCCGATGAAGCCAGAGAGCGTTATCGCGACTTGTATCGTCGCGAGGAAGCGGGCTGGCTGGTCTGTGAGCTTTTTCAGCCTTATAGCGCCCTTGTTGCCGCTTGAAGCGAGCTTTTCAAGCTTTGTATCGTTTATTGAAATGACTGCTATCTCGGCGCACGCGAAAAATGCGTTCAGCGCGATAAGCACGATTTGCAGAATTATCTGCCCTAACATAATATACCTCCGTTAAAAATTAGTGTAAGCACGAAAAGGCATAGCCTATGACCGGAATCGGAAAAGACCATGCCTTGAATTATTCATAACGAAGATAATACGGGTACACCCGTCAGGGGTACTGTCCATTAAGATTCTCACCTCATTTTTAGTTATTTAATATATTATAGCGCATAGTCGCCGGATTGTCAAGAGAAGAAGCGTAATAATTGAGAATTGTTGTATCGCTGACGCGATGTATCTGAAAAATGACTATGTGACAAATCACGGGGCGATAGCTGAGCGTGAACGTCAGACGGCTTAAAATCCCCGATAAATTGATTTGCAGCCGATTTCACAGAATTTTCAGCTTATTTCCTGTTTACAAAAGCCGAAAAATATGGTATCATTTATAAAAAAGGAATAGGAGACGAAAATGAGTCCAAAATCAGGAAATAGTGCTTTTTTAAAGGTAATTGCGCTGCTTGAAGCGCTTGTCATACTTGCAATGGGAGTTTTCCTCGTGTGGTTCGTGTTCATTCGCGACGGCGGAGATAATGCTGCGGTGACGGTCTCTGAGCAGGACCCGCAGGTCCGCACTCGCGCTGTCATCGAGAAGGAGGAGACCTTCTATCAGCTTGACGGCAAGAAGATACTCATGCATGACAGCTCGCTCGGTGAGACCTTCGTTCCCGTGTATGGAGATGTTCCCGCGAGCGATGTTGATATCGCAAATGTTGTGAGCCGCAACGGATACTCGTTCTATAAGGAAAACGGCGAGATAACCTCGCGCGCGGGTATCGACGTTTCCGAGCATCAGGGCGATATCGACTGGGCTAAGGTCAAGGCGGCAGGTATCGACTTTGCGATGATACGTGTCGGATACCGTACATACGGCGGCGGAGTCATCACTATCGACGAAAAATTCGAGGACAACATCAAGGGCGCAAAGTCCGCCGGCATCGACACCGGTGTTTACTTCTTCTCGCAGGCTACCGACGCCGACGAGGCTATCGAGGAGGCGGACGCTGTTCTCGACGCAATTGAGAAATACGATATCAGGTATCCGGTCGTCTACGACTGGGAGCTCATCTACGACGACGACGCCCGCACCGATGAGATAAGCGTCGACGCGCTTGCGGACTGCTGCGTTTCGTTCTGCGAGAGAGTGAAGTCGGCGGGGTATACTCCGATGATCTATCAGAACAAGACTACCTCCATGCGCAAGCTCGACCTGCCGCGCCTCAAGGACTACGACTTCTGGCTCGCGGAGTACGGCTCGGAGCCTACATACTATTATAAATATGATATCTGGCAGTATTCAAGCTCGGGAGCTGTTCCCGGCGTGAACGGAAACGTGGATATGAACATCTGCTTCAAGGACTATACAGCTCAGTAACCATACCCGTATGTATCAGCGAGCGAAAGCAGATTATGCCTTTTGTACAGAGTAAGCCCNNGCCCGTGAGTTGGGTTGCAAGGGCAGAGCCTCTGGTGGGGTGCATGGGCAACGCCATACCATAAAAAAAGGACGTCAGTGACGTCCTTTTTTTATATTGTCAAGCGATTCGCTGAATTCCTTATACATATATAATGAGCCGAGCGCGAGCAGCGGGAGCTTCTTCGCTGCGGCATACTCATATGCCGATTTTACGCCTTCTGCAAGGTCGGGAAATGCCTTTGCGGGGATACCTCTGTTGGCGAATATCTCCGCGAGCTTTTCACTGTCGAGAGCGCGTGGATTGTCCGGTTTTACGGTGAAAACGCGGTCTATGTACTGTCCGAGCATCTCCGGATACAGCGCGTAGTCCTTGTCAGCCATTACGCCGATGAGCATTGTCAATTTTCCGCCGCCGAGACAGCTTTTTATGCTCTCGGCTGCCTGAGCAATGCCGTCGGGATTGTGAGCTCCGTCGAATATGACGGTCGGCTCGGTGTGCATGAGCTCGAACCTGCCGTGCCATTTTGTCTCCGCAAGACCGCTTTTTACGACGCTTTCGGGAATATCCAGTCCCTCGCCGCGGAGAATCTCAACTGCCGTGAGAACATTTGCTGCATTGCGGAGCTGATAGCTTCCCGTGAGCGGAGTGCTCAGTCTGCCGAAGCCGTCAAACGTGAAGGCAGTCCCGAAAAGTCCGGTCTCGGCTCCGGAGAGGCGCGAGTGGTCGGTCACCGTGAGCGGAGCTCCCATTCTCTGCGCCGCGGACGTGATAATGTTCTGAGCCTCTGCTCCGCCGCCGTAGAGGACGGGTCTGCCTGACTTGATTATTCCGGCTTTGTGAGCTGCTATCTCGGGAATCGTGCTGCCGAGGAAGGACATATGGTCGAGCGCGACATTGGTTATCACCGACAAGACCGGCGATTTTACGACGTTCGTGGAGTCGGTGTCTCCGCCCATTCCGCACTCGGCGATAGCAATATCGCATTTTTCGTCGCAGAAAAGCTGATACGCCGCCGCTGTGAGAACTTCAAACTCGGTCGGCTTATCCTCCATTGATTCGCAGACCGGAACGACTGCGGTCATGGTCTTGGCAAAGGTTTCACGCGATATCTCGCGGCAGTCTATGCGGAAGCTGTCCGTAACGCCTGTGAGGGCGGGGGAGGAGAAGCTTCCGGTCCTGTAGCCGGCTGCTCTGAGAATATGGCTTAGCATAGCCGAAAACGAGCCCTTGCCGTTCGTGCCGGCAATGTGTATTACCTTTACCTTGTCCTGCGGCTCGCCGAGGAGCGTGCAGAGCTCGGAAATGCGTTCAAGTCCGAGGTGGCTTCCGCGTCCGGCGGCTGTTTTCAGGTAATCGAGACACTCGGCGTAGTTCATCGGCTGCATATCTTGTCGAGCTCGCGCGAGAATGCCTTGTTTCTTGTGAGAAGAAGTATAACGGCAAATTCAAATGATGCTATAACGAGGTATGTGGGTATGCGCCACAAAAGAGCCTCCATAGGTGTGCCGTAGAGCGTATGAAGTCCGTAGGATTTTATCAGCATCGAGCAGATGATGTGGGGGATAAATACTGCAAGCGCGAGATTAAAGGCTTTGTTGGGCTTGAACTTCATGGAGATAAGTCCTGATATCACGCCGATACAAACGAATCCGAGTGTGATGAGCGGCGCAACCGAATAGCCCTTGAGCGCACAGCCGAGCAGGTCTGCGCCAAGTCCGACAGCTCCGCCGACAAAGGGTCCGAAGAAGATGCCAGCCATGATGATAGGCAGGTTCTCGATGCTTATTCTGATGACCGGGGTGAGGTCAAAGGCGAGGAGCTTGCCGAAAACGCTGCTCATAGCGATAAGAAGTCCGGCAATGATGAGCACGCGGACGTTTCCGAACAGCTTCAGATTGTTGACGGGTGTGTTTTTGCTTTGGGTTGTATACATAAAAAATCCTCCTTTTCCACATCATACGACAAGGAAAGGAGGTATAGCCTCTTGTGTTGTCCTATGAAGCGGGATGCAAAGCGCGAACCGCGGCGTTATGCCTTCGTCCCGCCGACAACTCCCCGTTCGGCAGGCACTTAACGAACTCGCTTTTACTCTTCAAATGCGGCAGAACATCTCTGCCAGACCTTATTATACAACGTCTGGAAATGCAAGTCAATAGGGTAAATGCAATTCGTTGTTTTCAACTGTTTCAACCGGTTTTTCAACAATATTTTATTGAATCTGCAATGCCGGATTGTGTAAATATTTGTACTTCATTTAGGCAGTATACACATGAAATGTCAGGAATATTCGTGAAAAACAACGAATATCCCGCTGTAGTTAAATATGTACTTTCATTTTGTATTCAAATGTGATATAATAAGATTGTGATTTTATATCCATTCGGAGGTTTATCTATGAAAAAGACGCTCTATGTTTCCGACCTTGACGGTACTCTGCTGAGTCCCGCTCCTGAGATAACGGTGCATACTGCGGAAGTGATAAACTCCCTCATTGCCGAGGGCATGAATTTCACATTCGCGACTGCGAGGTCGATATATTCAGCGATACCGATAACGCGCAGACTCGATATCAGCGTCCCGTGCATACTCATGAACGGCGTGAGCATCTACGATATCAGGAACGGGCGATACCTCAAAACGGAGTTCATACCGCCGGAGGCTTCCGCTCAGGTGCTGAGAGCCTTCGAGGAGCATAACGTCCGTTGCTTTATGTACAAGCTCGAGGACGAGGTGCTGGGCTGCTACTTTTCCGAGATAACGACCAAGGTCATGCGGAGCTTCGCAGAATCCCGCAGGAACGATTACAAAAAGCCATTTACTCAGTGCGCAAGGCTCGCTGACATTGCCGACGGGGATACGGTCTACTTTACGACTACCGGTCCGCATGATGTGCTTTATCCCATAAAATGCGCGATAGAAGGCATCAAGGGCGTCGACCATGCGTTTTATCTCGATATCTACAACGGCGAGTGGTATCTCGAGGTCTTTTCTGAAAATGCTTCCAAATACAACGGGATAAGCTTCCTGCGCGAGCATTTCGGCTTCGATGAGGTAGTCGCATTCGGCGACAATCTCAACGACCTGAGTATGTTCAGGGCGGCTGACGTGAAAATAGCAGTCGGCAACGCAAAGGAAGAACTCAAAGCCGCGGCGGATATCGTCATAGGCAAAAACGACAGCGACGGAGTTGCCGAATGGCTTAGCTCCGCTTACAATAAATAATCAACATGAAAGGAAATACATAATAATGAAGAAACTTATGCTTGGAAACGAGGCTTTCGCAAGAGGCCTCTACGAGGCGGGCTGTAAGGTGGTCTCAAGCTACCCCGGCACACCTTCAACTGAGATAACAGAGGAGGTCGCTAAGTACGACGAGGTCTACGCTGAGTGGGCTCCCAACGAAAAGGTCGCTATGGAAACAGCTCTCGGAGCTTCTATCGCAGGTGCGAGAAGCTTCTGCGGCATGAAGCACGTTGGTCTCAACGTTGCCGCTGACCCGCTCTATACAGCAGGTTATACCGGCGTGAATGCGGGCATGGTCATCGCTGTTGCCGACGACCAGGGTATGCATTCGTCTCAGAATGAACAGGACAGCCGTCATCACGCTATCGCGTCGAAGGTGCCCATGCTCGAGCCCTCGGATTCCACAGAATGTAAGGAATTTGTCAAGCTCGCTTTCGAGCTCTCCGAGCAGTATGACGCTCCGTTCATCGTGAGAATGTCCACCCGCGTTGCACATTCTCAGAGCATAGTTGAAATGGAAGACCGTCAGGAGCTTGAACTCAAGCCCTACGAGAAAACTCCCCAGAAATTCGTTATGATGCCTGCCTACGCCAAGGGCAGACACGTTTTCGTTGAGGAGCGCACAAAGAAGCTCATCGAATACGCTGAGACTTCTCCCCTCAACAGAGCTGAGATATCCGATAAGGCTGAATTCGGCGTTATCACTAACGGTGCGGCTTATCAGTATGTAAAGGAGGCTCTCGGCGAGAAGGCTTCCGTGCTCAAGCTCGGCATGGTAAATCCGCTCCCCGTCAAGCTCATTCAGGACTTCGCCGCTAAGTACGAGCAGGTTTACGTTATCGAAGAGCTCGACGGCATCATCGAGGAGCACTGCCGCAACATCGGCGTAAACAACGTTAAGGGCAAGGAGATATTCGGCTATATAGGCGAGCTCCCGCAGTCTGTCATTGCTGAGAAGCTCCTCGGCGAGAAGAAGGACTTCGCCGCTCTCGACGAGAATATCCCGATACGTCCTCCCGTTATGTGCGCAGGATGTCCTCACCGCGGACTGTTCTACTGCCTCAAAAAGCTCGGCGTTACAGTTTCCGGTGATATCGGCTGCTATACGCTCGGCGCAGCAGCTCCGCTCAACGCTATCGACACTACTATCTGCATGGGCGCTTCCATTTCGGGACTCCACGGCTTTAACAAGGCTCGCGGTGCTGAATCCGAGCACAAGACCGTTGCAGTTATCGGCGATTCTACCTTCATGCACAGCGGCATGACAGGACTTGTGAACATCGCTTACAATAATTCAAATTCAACTGTTATCATTCTCGATAACTCTATCACCGGCATGACCGGTCACCAGCAGAATCCTACCACCGGCAAGAACCTTAAGGGCGACCCTGCTGCCGCTGTAAACCTCGAGGAGCTCTGCAAGGCTATCGGCATCAAGCGCGTCCGCGTTACCGACCCCTACAAGCTTGCTGAGACCGAGGCTGCTATCAAGGAGGAGCTCGCTGCTGACGAGGCTTCCGTTATCATCTCGCGCCGTCCGTGCGCTCTGCTCAAATACGTAAAGCACAACCCGCCCTTCAAGGTAAATGCTGAGAAGTGCGTTGGCTGCAAGCAGTGCATGAAGCTCGGATGTCCCGCTATCTCCATGAGAGACGGCAAGGCTGTTATCGACCATACTCAGTGCGTAGGCTGCGGCATATGCAAGGAGCAGTGCAAAATAGGTGCGATAGAATGACGAAGAACGAGATTTATCCGCATTTCGCAGAGTGGCTCGATGAGCTGCTCGGAAACCTCGAAATGCCTAAGAATGCTGCCGCTTTCAACTTCAACCTCTACGACGAGGCTGTCGAGGGAGATGTTTTCGCAGCTCAGCTCATAGTGTCCGACCGCTTTGACCCCGATGACGAGGAAGGCGAGTGGGCTTGCTACAATGCGTGGTCCTCGGAGGACGACCTCTTCCCGATAGATTTCTCGGACGAGGACGACAAGAGCATCGAATTCGTGCAGGGAATGTATACTTCCCTCATCAGGGACTACCTCCAGACCGGAAAATACAGGGATATCCTGCTCAGCCTGAAGGGTATCGGCATAGGTCATGTTGAAGGTGACCTCGACATTATTTTTAAAGCTTGATTTTAAGGAGTAATATAAATGGAAACTAAATCTATGATGATAGTCGGCGTCGGCGGACAGGGCTCGCTGCTGGCTTCAAGATTGATAGGAAACGTGCTTCTCGCACAGGGCTATGACGTAAAGGTCAGCGAGGTACACGGTATGTCGCAGCGCGGCGGTTCAGTTGTTACCTACGTTAAATACGGCGACAAGGTGTACTCTCCCGTTATCGAAAAGGGCGAGGCTGACGCTGTTATCTCGTTCGAGCTGCTTGAGGCTGCAAGATGCCTTCCCTACCTCAAGAAGGGCGGTCACCTCATCACCTCGACTCAGCAGATAGACCCCATGCCCGTTATCACAGGCGCGGCTCAGTATCCTGAGAACCTCGTTGAAAAGCTCAGAGCTGCCGGAGCTGACCTCGTAGCTGTTGACGCTCTCGCTCTCGCGGAGCAGGCAGGTACTGCGAAGGCTTCAAACGTCGTACTCATGGGAGTTCTCGCTGCACGCATGGACTATCCTATGGAGCTCTGGCACAAGGCTATAGAGCAGTGCGTTCCGGCTAAATTCCTCGAGCTCAACAAGAAGGCTTTCGAGCTCGGACTCAACGCTGAATCAGTATAAAGCGGTCAATAGGCAATTGCGAACGTCAGACTGCATAAAAAATGTATTATCTGAAAACGTCTGCATAGTTTGATACCGCAGATGCGCATAGGATCGGGGGCGCTTATGAAAAAGACATTGGCATTTCTTGCCGCGATAGCTGTTGCTGCATCGCTTACCGGCTGCGGAAGATTTCCTTCGCTCATCAGCGGCAGCGACGGACCTGATATGGAAAGAACTACCGAAGCTTCGGAAGCTGACGAACCCACCACCGAGGACGAGGACCTCTTTGCGGATATACGTCAGGAGTGCTCGAAAACGCTGAATAATGAACAGAAGCCGGAGGTCGCAAAGGTGCTGCTTTCGGGCATCTGCGACGGCGATATACGCTCGTATGCGCGGATAACTGACCTGTACGGGGTGGACGTCCTGCACAGCGAGGTAGTAGGACTTGTGGGCCCTCCGGTAGAGCTCACCTTCACAAAGGAGGGCTTGAAGGAGCCTGAGATAGGCTTTGTCTACAATAAAGACGAGCTTCGCGGAGTCCCCGAAGAGAACCTCATCATTCTCCATTACAACGGGAAGGGCGGCTCCTACGATACGGTCAATGGCGCTGTCCTCGAAAAGGAGTACAACAGGATAACCGTTCCTATCAAAGAGGACGGAGTTTACCTCCTCGCGGACGCTTATCAGTGGTACGGCGCATGGGGCTTGGACGTTTCCGGATATGAGTACAACGTCGATAAGTCGCAGTATGACTCCGACTGGGAGCGCGGCGGCGATACCGGCAGCATAATGGAGCTCGTGGATAAGCAATGGGCTATGGAGAACGCTCCGGATTTCCATGTTTCAAACGCGAAGCAGCTCGCTTCTGCGACATACTACGTAAACGCGATAGCCGATGAATACGAGCCGGTAACGATAACCCTTGAGGACGACATCGACCTCACGGATATGGACTGGAAGCCGCTGGGAAGCAATCTCACCGGCAGACACGGCTTTACCGGAGTTGTAGACGGCAAGTATCACATTATAAAGGGGCTCCACATCAGTCTTGATTATGAGGACGCCGGATTCATCGGCTACAGCACTGACGCTGTAATGCGCAATATCACCTTCACTGACGCATACGTCAGCGGTACAGCCTGCACCGGCATCGCCGGCGGTGAGATATACGGCACGAACGTATGGGAAAACGTCACGGTACACGGCAGAGTCGACGGCGGAAACGATGATTACGGCGGAATAATCGGCAGAGAGGCGTCTATCACCTTCAAGGACTGCGTATGCGATGCTACGGTCAACGGCGCGGTCACAGAGTATCCCTCGTACCGGCAGAAGCTCTTAGCTGAAACTCCCGTAGAAGAGACCTTTACACTCACCCTCAATGACGACTATACTATAACTCGCGATGAGCACAAAGGCTTTCAGAATCTCTGCTGGCACGTTGAGCTCGACGGCGTTCAGGTGCTTGAACGCGGAACAGAAGACCCGCGCACCGGCGAGCCTGAGCTTGTGCTCGATACGCAGTACCAGTGGATAAAGGGCAGCAGCGGCAGACATACCATATATCTCGTTGCCTTCAAGGGACATACCTATGTCCGCGTAAGCAATATCATCGAATACACTATTTAGCTTTAAAATCAGCAATGGCGCTGGTTTTACATAAATATCATCAGTAAGGAGTATGAAGTCCAATGGAAAGATATTGGAACAAAGAGATCGAAACTATGTCCCGCGAGGACATGAAAAAGCTTCAGGACGAACGTCTTGTCGCTCAGGTGAAGCACGTTTATGAAAACGTGAAGTATTACCGCGATCTTATGGACGAAAAAGGCGTAAAGCCCGAGGACATCAAGGGAACAGACGATCTTCACAAGCTCCCGTTTCTCAGCAAGGCTGACCTCCGCGAGGCTTACCCCTACGGTCTCCTTGCAAAGCCGCTCAGCGACTGCGTCCGCATCCATTCTACGAGCGGTACTACCGGAAAGCGCGTTGTCGCATTCTACACTCAGAACGACCTCGATATGTGGGCAGACTGCGTTGCAAGAGCTATCACCGCCGCAGGCGGCACAAACGAGGACGTTGTTCAGATAGCTTACGGCTACGGACTCTTCACAGGCGGTTCAGGTCTGCATGACGGCTCGCACAAGGTCGGCTGTCTTACACTTCCCATGTCATCGGGAAATACCGAGCGCCAGATACAGTTCATGCAGGACCTCGGAGCTACTATCCTGTGCTGTACTCCCTCGTATGCCGCTTACATCGGCGAAACTATCGAGGAAATGGGCATCAAGCCCGAGGACCTCAAGCTCAAAGCCGGCATCTTCGGCGCTGAGCCGTGGACTGAGGAAATGCGTCAGACTATTGAAAAATCGCTTGGCATCAAGGCTTTCGATATATACGGTCTGACTGAATCGAGCGGTCCCGGCGTTGCCTTTGAATGCTGTGAGCAGAACGGTATGCATATAAATGAGGATAACTTCATCGCTGAGATAATCGACCCCGAAACAGGTGAGGTGCTCCCCGAGGGCGAGGTCGGCGAGCTCGTTTTCACAAGCATCACCAAGGAGGCTTTCCCGCTTCTCAGATACCGCACACGCGACCTCTGCGTGCTCAGCAGAAAGAAGTGCTCGTGCGGACGTACACTCGTAAAAATGGCTAAGCCTATGGGCAGAAGCGACGATATGATGATAATCCGCGGAGTAAACGTTTTCCCGAGCCAGATAGAGACTGTTCTCATCGCCGAGGGCTACGCTCCGAACTATATCATCGAGGTAGACCGTATCAACAACAGCGATACCCTCGACATCGTCGTTGAGATGAAGCCCGAGCAGTTCTCGGATAAGGTAAAGGATATGCAGGATCAGGAGCGCGCTCTCGCTCTCGCTATCAAGACCATGCTCGGCATCAATCCGAAGGTGCATCTCGTATCGCCTAAGTCTATCACAAGAAGCGAGGGCAAGGCTGTCCGCGTTATCGACAAGCGCAAGCTTCACGACAAGCCGGCAAAGTAATAAATCAAGCTGTTCAGGCAGAGAACTGCCGTGAATCATAAAACAATTTCAATAAAGGAGAAATTACCATGAAAGTAAAACTATTTTCAACAAGCTTCCAGCCCGCTCAGGAGAAATATGAAAGATTCTCCAACTTTGAAAGCGATATCAACGAGTTTATCGCTACAGTAAAGGTCATCGACATCAAGTACAGCACTGCGGCAGGTCTTTGCCACGATGCGCAGACTCATGTTAACGAGTTTACAGAGGATTTTTCTGCTCTCGTAATGTACGAGGAGCTTTAATTCTCAGATCATCAGGTCAGGGCGCTTAACGGCGCCCCTGCAAATATCTTCAAGGAGGAACTTCAATGGCAAATGTAAGACAGATCTCAGTATTTTTAGACAATAAACCAAATCAGCTTACCGGCGTAATGAAGCTGCTCAAGGAGAACGGTATAAACCTCAGAGCCCTCAGCATTGCCGATACAAAGGATTTCGGCATCCTCAGAATGATCGCAAACGATACCGACAAGACTGTCGAGGTTCTCAGGAAGGCTTCCTATGTTGTCGCTGATACAGAGGTAGTCGCTATCTCTATCCCCGACACTCCGGGACAGCTCAGCCGCGTGCTCGATATCCTCGGAAGCGATAACGTAAACATCGAGTATCTCTATTCCTTCCTCGGAAAGTCAGATAAGTCGGTCTCGTTCGTTATCCGCGTTGACGATAATGACAACGCTTCTGCGGCTCTTGAAAAGGGCGGCATTATCCAGCTTACCGAGAACGATATCTCGGAGATGTGAGAGCTCCGCAGTGTTTGTGCGGCATAACACCTGCAGGGGATTTTTCATAAATCCATTAGCTAATTTTTTAAAAAAACGTAGAATAAATGTAAAAACCCTTGACATTTTTTTATAAAAAATGTATAATATAGGTGCAGGTGTATCGGAGTTTGTATCTCTTAAAGTACAATCCGTCCGGTACGTGAGCGGCACAAATTTCTATAGGAGTGATGAACATGGGCCTTTTCGAGAAGATCGGTGACGCAAGCAAGGGCATTACCGATAAGACCAAAAGTATCTCTGAGGCAAATAATCTGAAGAGAAAGATACTGTACGAGGAGGAGAGAATCGTTGAGATCTTTACCGATATCGGTAAGAAGTATTATAAGAATCCCAACGAGGATCCCGCTAACCTCAAGGTGCTCTGCGACGATATCGACACAAGACGCAGAAGAATAAAGAAAATGAGATTTGAGCTCAATGGCATTCGCGGCTATAAGATATGCCCCAAGTGCGATGCTGAGGTCAATGAGCGTTTCCAGTTCTGCGGACGCTGCGGAGCAAGGCTTCCTGATATGGAGGACGACGACTTTATGTCCCTCGAGCCCAACGATTATTATACAGAAAGCAGCAATCAGTTCTTTAACGCAGATTCTAATCAGAACTACTAATATCAACGGGACTGTTGTACACCGGTGCAACAGTCCCTTCTTTTTAAGGCAATACCGCACAA
>DEDQ01000048.1:13157-13757 GCA_002350065.1 Ruminococcus flavefaciens | reverse complement strand
TTTGTGCGGTGTTGCCTTAATGTAATTATTTGAAAGCATAGCCTGAGGGCTTTTTATCAATCATGAAATATATCGATCTATTATTATTGCTTGTATTCTATAACCTCGTGCCGCTGTGGACCTCCCTTACCGGAGTTCCGATTCCCGCGAGAGTTATTGGTACGGTCGGCATCAGCATCATCTACCTCGTTATCCTCTTCCGGAGCGAGAGGGTGCCGCTGAAAAGCTTCCGTATGCGCTCGCTGAAACGCGGCATATCGCTGATATGGCTGTCCGGAGCTGCTCTGCTGCCCGAGTGGATAATACTGATACTCTACTTCGTGCTCACGCCGCGCGGAGCCGTCGCGAAGAGCTTCTCGGTCGTGATGCCGGCGCTCGCGACACTTCTCACGCTCCTCGTGGGAATAATCCGTACAGCTATCGGAGCGAAGCAGATAAAGCTCATAGAGTATGTATTCATGCTGCTCTGGTGGTGGGTGCCGGTAGTCAATGTCGTGCTCATCTTCCACTTCTACAAAAAGGCGAAGCGCGAGTATTACTTCGAGGCGGGCAAGGCGGAGCTCGATTCCGCACGCGCCGAAAATGAGATATGCAAGACCA
>DEDQ01000048.1:7883-13063 GCA_002350065.1 Ruminococcus flavefaciens | reverse complement strand
AACGGCGCCACGGTTTACTACGGCAAACAGCAGTCCGCACGCTCTGTACAGGACAGCGCGGAGGAGCTGAAAAATACAATTATGCAGGTCATTGAGGAGACCGGCGCCGAAAAGGTGAATATCATCGCCCACTCAAAGGGCGGACTTGATTCGCGCTATGCGATAAGTCAACTCGGAATGGACAAGTACGTTGCAACTCTCACGACGATAAATACTCCGCACGGAGGCTGCGACATGGTCGATTTCCTGCTCGGCAAGGTCTCAGAGAAGTGGCAGGATAAGATATCCCGTAAGTATAACGGCATTTTCGGCAAGCTCGGAGACAGCGCTCCCGACTTTATGGCTGGAGTCCGTGACCTCAGCGCCATTCGCATGAAGGAGCTCAACGAGCAGATGCCCGATTCGCCCGATGTATCCTACCGGAGCGTCATGTCAGTCATGAAGTGCGCTGTCTCCGCAGGATTCCCGCTGTGTATCAGCTACCTGCTGATAAAGAAGCTCAACGGCGCGAATGACGGTCTTGTGTGGGCTGAATCCGCAAAGCACGGACAGTTCCGGCTCATCGACAAAAAGGGTATCCGCGGCATAAGCCACGGCGACGTGATAGACCTCATGCGCGAGAATATCGAAGGATACGACGTCCGCGAGTTTTATACCGGACTTGTTGCCGAGCTCAAAACTCAGGGATTCTGATTTAATGCGTAATAAGATTTATAATTTATTCTTCGCCTGACGGTGACAAGATCAAAAACCGCAAACCGGCTGCTCAAAGCATTTGCGGATAGAGCGGCACAGATAATACGCCGGTATGCATAATATCGCCCACAGCAGAGTGAACAGCGGACAGACCTGTCCCATGATATTCAGCGGGAGCTCTGAATAGTCCCATACCTCCCAGCCCATGATAATATTGTCAAACAGCCCGACTGCAAATTCAAGTCCGGTTATAAAAGCCGAGCCGATGATGCAGGTCTTAACGAGCCGCATTGCCGGACGGTTGCTGATAACATACAGGAATGCGAGGACGATACCTCCGGTCAGACCCATTGTCCAGTGAGTGTAGCCTCTGCCGGTGACCTCGACAAGACTGTAAATGAAAAATCCCATAAGAAAAACGAAAATATACCGCGAAAGCTTCATATTCCACCTCTTTCGGTTAGTATGCGCTCCGCGGGTGAAAATATTCCTTTATAAAGGAGAGATAACATGAGAAAAAGCTGCATACTTATGCATATATCCAGTCTGCCGTCCGAGTACGGTATCGGCAAAATGGGAAAGCACGCTTTCGAGTTCGTGGACTTCCTGAAAAGCGCCGGAGTCAAATGCTGGCAGATACTGCCACTTTCTCCGACAAGCTACGGCGATTCGCCGTATCAGTCGTTTTCGGTGAATGCCGGAAATCCCTACTTCATCGACTTTGAAGTCCTTGAGGGGGACGGGCTTCTCGAACACCACGAATTCGCAAGCTTCACTTGGGAGACTGCTCCCGGAAAGGTCGATTACAGCCTTATCTACGAGAATTGCTTCAAGGTGCTGCATATCGCGTATTCACGCTTCAAGCCGGCTAAATTTCCGGCGTATAAGCAGTTCTGCGACGACAGCAAGAGCTGGCTCGACGAGTATGCGCTGTTCATGGCTCTGAAGTTCAAACACGACGGCAAGGCTTGGTACGAATGGGAGAGCGACCTCGCGATGCACAAGGCTAAGGCTGTTTCCGCGGCGAAAAAGGAGCTCAAAAATGAGATAGGCTTCTTCAAGTTCCTGCAATTTGAGTTTTCACGCCAGTGGAGCGAGCTCAAACGCTACGCCAACGACAGCGGCATCGAGATAATCGGCGATATACCGATATACTGCGCCCTCGACAGCGTCGAGGCGTGGGCTGACCACAGGCTCTTCTGGTTCGATAGAAAACGCCGTCCTGTATGCGTGGCAGGCTGTCCGCCGGACGATTTCTCGCCGACCGGTCAGCTCTGGGGAAATCCGCTCTACGACTGGGACTACCACAAAAAGACCGGCTACAGCTGGTGGATAGAGCGTATCAGGAAGGCTTCACAGCTCTACGATATCGTCAGGATAGACCACTTCCGCGGCTTTGAGAGCTTTTACACTATCCCCTTCGGCAACGAGGACGCTACGGTCGGCGAGTGGAAAAAGGGTCCGGACTACGAGCTGTTCAAAATGGCAGAGGAAAAGCTCGGCAAGCTCAATATCATCGCCGAGGACCTCGGCTTCCTCACTCCCGAGGTGCATGAGATGCTCGATAAATGCGGCTATCCCGGCATGAAGGTCTTGCAGTTCGGCTTCTCGGACGGCGAGAACGACTACCTGCCGCATAATTTCACGACTACAAACTGCTTCGCCTATACCGGCACTCACGACAACGAGACCCTCAGCGGCTGGGTCGGAAGCATGGATAAGAAGTCGCTGAAATTCGCGCGGAAGTACCTCAATGTCCGCAAAAAGAGCGAGATACCTATGGCGGTAGTCCGCGCAGCATGGGGAAGCGTTGCTATGGTAGCGTGTGCGCAGATACAGGACTTCCTCGACAGCCCCAAGGAGGACAGAATGAATACCCCTTCAACTCTCGGCGGCAACTGGCAGTTCCGTATAACCTCGGCTGACCTCACTCCCGAGCTTGCAAAGAAGATACGCAGGCTCAATAAGATGTATAATCGTTAATTCTTTTGTGGGTCAGACTGCATTAAAACCAGCCAAAAAATTTTTACTCAAAATAAATAAGGATCGGAGTCAGAAAAATGGACAAGAAAGCATTTATCGAAAAATTCACAGGCAGACTTCCCAAGGATATCAAGTCCGCTACGCCCCAGCAGCTCCACAATGCGCTCGGCGATACCGTTATGGAGATATTCGCTGACCGCTGGGACAGCTCCCGTCAGGAGCACCTCTCCAAGCGCCGTGCAGCTTACCTTTCTATGGAGTTCCTCGTGGGACGCGCAGTATTCAACAATCTGCTCTGCCTCGGCATCTATGACGAGGTGAACGACGCCTTCAACGAGCTCGGACTCGACCTTGCTGACCTCGAAGTCATCGAGGACGCCGCTCTCGGAAACGGCGGTCTCGGACGTCTTGCAGCCTGCTTTCTCGATTCGGCGGCTACGCTCAGCCTCCCGCTTGACGGCTACGGCATACGCTACAAGTACGGCCTGTTCAAGCAGTCTATCGTTGACGGCTTCCAGAAGGAGGACATCGACGACTGGACTAAGTACGGCGACCCGTGGTCAAAGCGCTGCGATGAAGATACCGTCCTCATCGAGTACAACGGTCAGACCGTTAAGGCTGTGCCGTATGATATGCCGATTTTCGGCTGCCGCACCGAGAATGTGGGGACGCTCCGTCTGTGGCAGGCTGAACCCGTCAAGGAGTTCGACTTCGATACCTTCAACAAGCAGGACTACCTCGAGGCTTCAAAGGAGAAGATATACGCTGAGGATATCTCCCGCGTGCTCTATCCCAACGACGACACCAACGAGGGTAAGAAGCTCCGCCTGAAGCAGCAGTATTTCTTCTCATGCGCTTCGCTTACAGATATCCTCCGCAAGCATAAGGCTCGCTTCGGTACTCTCGACAACCTCGCGGACTATATCACAGTCCAGCTCAACGACACTCACCCCGTTATTTCTATCCCCGAGCTCATTCGTCAGCTCGTCGACAACGAGGGCTGGACTTTTGAGAAAGCTCTCGCGACCGCGAAAAAAGTCTTCAACTACACCAACCACACCGTTATGCAGGAGGCTCTCGAGAAGTGGTGGACTGGTCTCGTTGAGGAAGTCCTCCCGCGCATCTACGAGATAATCATTCAGATAAACGAGGAACTCATCGCTGAGATGTACGCGAATAACG
The DNA here is from genome assembly GCA_002350065.1 of Ruminococcus flavefaciens. Classification (GTDB taxonomy): domain Bacteria; phylum Bacillota; class Clostridia; order Oscillospirales; family Ruminococcaceae; genus Ruminococcus; species Ruminococcus flavefaciens_N. The sequence goes on along the minus strand of DEDQ01000048.1, from coordinate 9,202 downwards.
TCCCCAAGGACAAGACCGCACGCATCAAGATAATCAAGGGCGAGCTCATTCATATGGCGGACATGGCGTGCTATGCTTCGAGCCATATCAACGGCGTTGCCGAGATACACACTCAGATACTCAAGGACACCGTCCTCGCGGACTGGTACAGCCTCTATCCCGAGCGCTTCCGCAATGAGACTAACGGCATTACTCAGCGCCGCTGGCTCGCGCTCTGCAATACCGAGCTCTCGTCGCTCATCTCCGAGAAGATAGGCGACGGCTGGGTAACTGACCTCGGTAAGCTCAAGGAGCTCGAAGGTCTCGCCGGAGACAGCGATACTCTCAGCCGATTCGTTGACATCAAGCAGACCAAGAAGCGTCAGCTCGCGGATTTCATCAAGTCCAACGAGGGCATCGAGATAGACCCCGAGTCCGTATTCGATATCCAGATAAAGCGTCTCCACGAGTACAAGCGCCAGCTTCTCAATGCGTTCTCGATACTGTGGATATACTACGGCATCAAGGACGGAAGCATCACAAACTTCAAGCCGACTACTTTCATATTCGGTGCGAAGTCGGCTCCGGGCTACAGAAGAGCTAAGGCGATAATCAAGTATATCAACGAGATAGGACGCATCGTTTCCTCCGACCCCGATACAAAGGACCTGCTCAAGGTCGTTTTCGTCCAGAATTACAACGTCTCATACGCGGAAAAGCTCGTTGCGGCGGCTGATGTTTCCGAGCAGATATCCACTGCCGGCACTGAGGCGAGCGGCACAGGCAATATGAAGCTCATGCTCAACGGAGCCGTTACCCTCGGAACCTACGACGGCGCCAATATCGAGATAGTTCAGGAGGCGGGCGAGCAGAACAACTACATCTTCGGCGCAAGAGTCGAAGACCTCGAACGCATCGTCCCCGAATATGACAGCCGCAAGGTTTTCGCTCAGGACGCTATGATAAAGAAGGTAGTTTCCTCTCTCATCGACGGAACCGTTTCCGACGGCGGAAGCGGCGATTTCCGCGAGCTGTATATGTCACTCCTCGACGGCGCGAGCTGGCACGCTCCCGACCATTATTACCTCCTCGGCGATATCAGGAGCTACGTCGAGACAAAGCTCCGCTGCATCAGCGACTACGGCAGCGACAGGACAGCTTTCGCGGCTAAGCAGTGGCTCAATATGTGCAACGCCGGCAAGTTCAGTTCAGACCGTACTATCGCCGACTACGCTGAGAATATCTGGGGTATCAACTGACAGAAGCCGGATAATTCTGCGCGGACACCGCACTTGACTGCAATAAAAAAGCTCAGGCATATGGTCGATACCCATATAGAA
>DEDQ01000048.1:0-7664 GCA_002350065.1 Ruminococcus flavefaciens | reverse complement strand
TATAAACTTCTGTATGAGTACCGACATTTAGCCTGAGCTTTTTTAAAGCTTTGTGAAGAATCTCTGGTGAGCTGTGAATGTCTCGCCGGGCTTTACCTCGCGGTAGCCGCTCACATCGGCGGGGAGACTTAGGTTCGGCGCGTCTATCATCGCCGTCATCGGCTCGGGACAGAAGTAATGGTTGAATCCGCGGTCGTTCCAGATTATCCAGAACTTGTACTCGTCCGAGACCTCGTAGCAGAGCTTCTTGCCGCTTGCGATGTCCTCAGCGATAACGCCGTGGAACTTCTCGCCGTCGAGGTCGATAGTCTCGCCAAAGTACATCTCGTTGTCGACTACCTGAAGCACGGGCTTCTTGTTGCCGCTCTTGTACTCGAGGTCTGACATTGTGGGAGCTTTCAGCTTCTCTGTCGGGAGACAGCGCTCGTTGAGCTCGCATCTCTTTCCTATCGGCACTGTGAGGCGGATATCCTCCTCCTTTGCGCCGTCGACGAACGGGGAGTTGATAGATGTATGCGAAGCGAGCGACATCGGGAGCATAACGCCTGATGTGTTAGTGAAGCTTATATCCTGCTCGAGACCGTTCTCGGAGAGCGTGAACGTGTACTCGGCTACGAAGCGGACGGGAAGATACTGGAAGAATTCGTCGTTCTCGTCGTAGATGTAGCGGGTCTTTACCCATGCGCAGTTGCTGTCAGAGCTGTGCTCGACAACCTCGTGCTTTCTCTTGTGGATAAAGCCGTGAATGTGGTTGTTGTAGGGAGCCTTCTCGTTTACGGGGAGGTGATACACCGCGTCGGAAGCCTTGAGCACTCCGTCAGCGAAGCGGTTGGGGAGGTAGAGAGTGGGAAGTCCCCATACCTCGGCGGACTGCCTTATAACGTCGGCGTCGTTCTTGTCGGAGTAGCGGAAGAACTCGAGTCCGTTTTTGTTGTCGCGGAGACGTATTACGTTCGAGCCTATCTCGTTCGCGATAATTGCCTCGTAGCCGCCGGCTGAGAGCTTTACGCAGGACATTCCGCCCCATGTGATGATCTCTGATTTGTTATTCATAGAAATTCATTCCTTTCGTATGCTTTTTATTTTTAATTCATTAATACGGCGCTCTGCCGTATTCATTTGCTTCGGGAACGCTCGGCAGGCAGCATATCACCATGCAGATGATACCGATTATCATGGGGATATATCCCATAAAGCTCATCACTCCGAGCGAGATCCACATCGTAGGCTCACTAAGATCGTCGAATGCTCCGAACATCGCAAATATCAGACAGAATATCGCTATCGTGCCGAGTATAAAATACAGTGCCGAGGTGACGTGCAGCAGCACTACCAGAGTACCTTTGCGTCCGGTATCGTGAAAGCGCCGGAACTTTACAGCCATGGACGGGACAAAGAACACCATCGCCGGCAGGTATATTGCAGCCGGAAATATTATGCTGGCAATGCCGAAGACAATATATATCAGCGAAGTGAAAAGGAAAGCGAACCAGTACTCGCTTCGCGTGGAGCGTCCGTTGAAGTTGACGTAGTTCTTGAAATAGAGCCCTATCGCTTCGCCGAATCCGACATAGCACGGCGACTCTTTTGCGGGCGGAGCTCCGTAATTCTGCTGATACTGGTTATACTGTCCGTACTGCTGATCCTGCGGATACTGCGGATACTGAGCCGGTGGTGGAGTCGGCGGAGGCGCAGCCGCAGCGGGCTGTTTTGCTCCGCAAATGGGACAGAATTTAACTCCGTCCGGTATCATGTTGTCACAGCCTATACATCTCATATTTCATCCTCATTTCAAACTGTTGATAAAAGCCGTTAGATATTAAATCAATCCATGCGGTTTTCCATGTCCGTATATTCTTTCATGGGCGATATTGCCTTGTATGCCGGACGGATTATCTTGTTCGAGTTGATTATCTCCTCTATGCGGTGAGCCGACCAGCCTGCGATTCGCGATACTGCGAAAATAGGCGTGAAGAGCTCGTCCGGTATGCCGAGCATACGGTATACGAAGCCGCTGTAGAAGTCGACATTCGCGCATACGCCCTTGTAGATGCGGCGCTCCTCGGCGATGACCTCGGGTGCGAGCCTCTCGACGAGAGAATAGAGCTCGTATTCGTCGTGTCTGCCCTTTTCCGAGCTGAGCTTCTCGACGAAGCTCTTGAACACCTTTGCTCTCGGGTCTGACTGCGAGTATACAGCGTGACCCATTCCGTAGATGAGACCTGCGTGGTCGAAGGCTTCCTTGTGGAGGAGCTTTTTCAGATAAGCGCGGACTTCGTCCTCATTTTTCCAGTCCTTGACCTGATTTTTCATGTCGTCGAACATCATAGCTACCTTGATGTTGGCTCCGCCGTGCTTTGGTCCCTTCAGCGAGCCGAGAGCCGCTGCTATCGCGGAGTAGGTATCGGTTCCGGACGAGGATACTACGTGTACGGTGAAGGTCGAGTTATTGCCGCCGCCGTGCTCTGCGTGGAGGACGAGGGCGAGGTCGAGGATACGCGCTTCGAGCTCGGTGAAGCACTTGTCCGGACGCAGCATATACAGCAGGTTCTCTGCGATAGAGAGCTCCGGACGCGGGTCGTGGATAAAGAGACTTCCGCCGTCGCTGCTGTACTTGTATGCGTTATAGCCGTAGACCGCGAGCACTGGGAAGAGCGTTATCAGCTCGACGCACTGGCGGAGAACGTTCGGGATAGATATATCGTTTGCGTTGTTGTCATATGAATATAAAGCGAGAACGCTTTTTGCAAGCGTATTCATCATGTTGTCGCTCGGAGCTTTCATGATGATGTCGCGGGTAAAGCTTGAGGGCAGCGAGCGGAAGTCCGCGAGCAGCTTTCTGAATGCGGCAAGCTCGAACACTGTCGGCATAGTTCCGAAAAGAAGGAGATATACAGTTTCCTCAAAGCCGAAGCGCTTTGCCTTGATAAAGCCGTCAACGATATCCTCAACGTCGATACCGCGGTAGTAGAGCTTTCCGTCGCCGTGATTAGGCATTCCGTCGCCCATATCGAGGACTTTAATGGTGCTTATATTGGTAAGACCTGCAACAACGCCGTTGCCGTTGATATCGCGCAGACCTCTTTTAACGTCGTATTGTGTATAGAGCTCCGGGTCTATTTTGTAGCCTTCCATTGATTTTTCTGCAAGCCTTTTTATCTCCGGAGTAATTGCTGAAAATTTGTAATCCATATTTTATCGCCGTCCTTTCAGTTATGTTGGGGATATAATGCAACTAATGATACTATTATAATATATTTCACCAAAAATGTCAAGGCTGCGGCGGGGTAAAGGATGCGAAATGTATAAAGTCGGGGAACGGGAGCCGCGGACGCTCCATTGGTAAAAACTTACAAAGCCAACAGGCGAAAACTATGCAAATTGTACTTGACTTTTTTAACGTTACATGATATAATCGTTATCGGAGCTAACCATTAAACGTTTAACAGTTTGATATTTAATGTTGTAAGGGAGACTATCATGACGCATAATAAGGAAATTATGGGAATGCTCGAAAATCTGCATCTCCTGCGAAAGCTGTTCATACGGCGTATAAGCGAGAGCTCGCCGCTACATTTCGGACAGGTCGCGATAATGCGGACTATCGAGGAGCATGAGAACTGCACACAGGCGGATATCGCCGAGATGCTCAACGTGACGCCGGCTTCCGTTGCGACTTCTACCAAGCGATTGCAGAAGGCGGGGCTCATCACCAAGACTGTCGACGAGGAGAATCTGCGCTGTAAGAGGCTCTCGCTGACTGACCAGGGCAGGGCGGCGATAGATTCGCATATCAGCCTCTTCAAGGAGTATGACGAGCGCGTTTTCAGCGACTTCTCACAGGAGGAAAAGGAACAGCTCTTCAGCTACCTCAGCCGTATGTCCGCGAAAATGCAGGAGCTTGAAGGCGTCGGCGGTGAGGGCGAGAGCGTTGTCGAGCTCGCGCGGAAGCTCATATCCCGCGTACAGGAAGATACAGAGAAAAACAGTAAGGAGGGGGACCATGTTTAAAACTATCTTATCCCACGTCGGACAATACAAAAAACAGGCGATACTCTCGCCGCTGACTATCATGGGCGAAGTCCTCATGGAGGTGCTTATCCCATATGTTATGGCGAATATCATCAACAACGGCATTAACAAGGGCGATATCGGCTACGTTGTGAAAATGGGCGGACTTATGGTGCTTATGGCGCTTGTGTCGCTCTTCTTCGGAGCAGTTGCCGGAAGGCTCAGCGCCGTTGCCGCTGTAGGCTTCGCTAAAAACCTGAGAGCCGCTCTCTTCCGCAAGGTGCAGAGCTTCTCGTTCTCGAACGTTGACAGGTTCTCGACAGCCTCGCTCACGACCCGTCTCACCACTGACGTAACGAATACTCAGGTAGCGTTCATGATGTTCATACGTATGGCGTTCAGGGCTCCTATCATGCTGGTGTTCGCGCTTATCATGGCGATAAAGATGAATTCGTCGCTGTCGCTCGTTTTCGTCGCAGTTATACCGCTGATAATCCTCGGCGCGGCGCTTATCCTCGGAACAGCTCACCCGCGCTTCAAGCTGATGCTCACACGCTACGACGACATGAACGCCCGCGTGCAGGAAAACCTCATCGGCATCAGAACTGTCAAGGCTTTCGTGCGTGAGGAGTATGAGAAGAAAAAGTTCAACGATAACACAGAATCCGTCCGCAAGGCTCAGGTGCGCGCGGAAAAGCTCGTTATCCTCTCGATGCCGCTCATGCAGATGTTCATGTATCTCTGCATCGTGTCGATACTCTGGTTCGGAGGTCACATGATAGTCGGCGGAACTATGGAGCTCGGCGACCTTACAAGCTTTATTACCTACGTCGGACAGATACTCATCTCGCTGATGATGCTCTCATTCATGTTCATGATGTTCATCATCTCCCGCGCCTCCATGCAGCGTATATACGAGGTGCTCTCGGAGCAGCCGGACATCGTATCTCCCGAAAATGCCGAGAAGAACGTCCGCGACGGCTCTGTTTCGTTCAGGAACGTCAGCTTCAGCTACTTCAACGATATGGGCAATCTCGCACTCGAGCATATCGACCTCGATATCAGGTCAGGCGAGACTATCGGTATCATCGGCGGTACGGGCTCGTCAAAGACCTCGCTCGTTCAGCTTATCCCGCGTCTTTATGACGCGACCGAGGGAGAGGTGCTCGTCGGCGGAACTGACGTCCGCAGGTACGACCTCGACGTCCTCCGCAACAACGTTGCTATGGTATTGCAGAAGAACGTGCTCTTCTCGGGTACTATCAGGGAAAACCTCAGATGGGGCGACCCGAATGCGACCGATGAGCAGATCGAGGACGCCTGCCGCTCTGCCTGCGCTCACGACTTCATCATGAACTTCCCCGACGGCTACGATACCGACCTCGGACAGGGCGGCGTGAACGTTTCGGGAGGTCAGAAGCAGCGTATCTGCATCGCGCGTGCGCTCCTTAAAAAGCCTAAGATAATCATTCTCGACGATTCCACAAGCGCTGTCGATACTGCTACCGACAGCAGCATACGCAAGGCTTTCCGCGAAAAGCTCGCGGATACGACCACCTTCATCATCGCGCAGAGGATATCCTCTGTGCAGGACGCCGACCGCATAATCGTTATGGACGACGGAAAAATAACCGATATCGGCACGCATGAACAGCTCCTCGAGACGAGCTCTGTTTACCGCGAAGTATACGATTCCCAGCAGAAAGGAGCTGATGAATAATGCCGCCTAAAAAGAATATGATGCCAATGCAGAAGCCCTCGAACATGAAGAATACTATCAAGCGTATATTCAGCTATATGTACGGCTTCAAGCTCCATTTCGCAGTCGTTGTCGCGGGAGTTATCGTCAGCTCGTCCGCCGGCATCGCCGGAAATGCCCTGCTCAAGCCGCTTGTGAACAATCTCAGGAACGCTCTCGAAAACGACGAGTGGGATATGTCGGGCTTCATCGGCATACTCTGCGTTATGATAGGCATTTACGCCTTCGGAGCCTTCTCGGCTTTCCTCTATCAGCGCATAATGCTGAAAATATCCACAACTACGCTCATGCGCATCAGAAACGACCTCTTCAACAAAATGGAGTCACTGCCGATACGCTATTTCGATAAGCACACCCACGGCGAGCTGATGTCGCTTTATACGAACGATACCGATACGCTCCGTGAAATGCTCAGCAACAGCATCGCGCAGTTCATAAGCTCCGCGGTAACGATAGTCGGAGTATTCACCATGATGCTGTGCTATAGCTGGCTCCTGACGATAATCGTTGTAATCATGCTCGTGATAATCGTCCGCGTTATCGGATTCATCGGCGCCCGCTCGGGAAAGGGCTTTGCCGCTCAGCAGAAGGCTCTCGGCAGGGCTAACGGCTACATCGAGGAGATGATAGACGGTCAGAAGGTAGTTAAGGTGTTCTGCCACGAGGACTCCGCAAACAGCGAGTTCGACAAGCTCAATGAGGAGCTCTGCGAAGCCGCTACACGAGCTAATACATTCGCAAATATCCTCATGCCGATAATGAACAACCTCTCGTATCTCCACTATGCCGCAACGGCTATAGCCGGCGGTATCATGACCGTTAACGGCTTCGGCGGAATGTCTATCGGTACTCTTGTATCCTATCTCATGTTTACGAGACAGTTCTCGCAGCCGATAACTCAGGTCTCGCAGCAGTTCAACGCCGTACTCACGGCTCTTGCGGGCGCGGAGAGGATATTCAGAGTCATCGACGAAGAGCCCGAGGCTGACGACGGATACGTTACCATTGTCAATGCTGCTATCGACGAAAACGGCAATATCACCGAATCCGCCGAGTATACCGGTAAATGGGCGTGGAAGCACCCACACAAGGCTGACGGGACTATCACCTATACCGAAGTCCGCGGCAATGTCGAGCTCGACGATGTATACTTCGGCTATGAGCCGAACAAGACCGTTCTCAACGGCATAAGCCTCTACGCGAAAGCCGGTCAGAAAATAGCCTTCGTAGGCTCTACCGGAGCAGGCAAGACCACTATCACGAACCTGATAAACCGCTTCTACGACGTCCCCGACGGAAAGATACGCTACGACGGCATCAACATCAACAAGATAAAGAAGAGCGACCTCCGCCGCTCGCAGTCGATAGTTTTGCAGGATACCCACCTTTTCACCGGCACCGTTATGGAGAATATCCGCTACGGCAAGCTCAATGCGACCGATGAGGAGGTCTACGCTGCGGCAAAGCTCGCTAATGCCGATTACTTCATCTCGCACCTCGAAAACGGCTACCAGACCATGCTCACCGCTGACGGAGCAAATCTCTCGCAGGGACAGCGTCAGCTCCTTGCTATCGCGAGGGCGGCAGTTGCCGACCCGCCTGTGCTCATTCTCGACGAGGCTACAAGCTCCATTGATACTCGTACCGAGGCTCACATCGAAAAGGGCATGGACCAGCTCATGGAGGGCAGAACAGTATTCGTCATCGCTCACCGCCTCTCGACGGTAAGAAATGCGAAGGCGATAATGGTGCTCGAAAACGGAAAGATAATCGAGCGCGGCGACCACAATGCGCTCATCGCTCAGAAGGGCAAGTATTACCAGCTCTATACAGGAATGTTCGAGCTTGGCTGATCGCAAAAAAAACAGCCGTAAAGGATAAGGTCAATACCCAT
>DEDQ01000055.1:19511-24300 GCA_002350065.1 Ruminococcus flavefaciens | reverse complement strand
GCTCCCTTATCGTTGGCGTAGTAATTTTTTCCGCCGAGCTTCTGCCAGCCGTAGGTGAGCTTGGCATCTTTGCCGAAGATGTAGTTCTTGCCGTTGATGAAGAGCATCGTCGAAGCGGCGAGCTTTCCGTCCTCGCGGGCGAAGTACCAGTCAGTACCGAGGTCGACCCACTTCCATGCGCGGGCGGGACCGTTGTCCTCGAAGAAGTAGTAGTCGCTGCCGACTTTGGTAAGTCCCTTTGCGGCAACGCAGTCATCTCCCGAATAATAGAGCTTTCCGTCGACTTTTACAAATCCGGAGCTCATCACGCCCTTGTCGTTGAAGGTGTAATAGGTCCCATCGACGGGATAAGCGCCGGTAGCATAGCTTCCGTCGTCGAGGAAGAAGTAACGTTCACCGTCGATATTCTGCAAGCCCTTGAGCATATCGCCGGACTCGAGGTCGAAGTACGCAGGGTGACCGTTGTTTTCGTGCCAGCCAGTGAGCATTTCTCCGGTCTCGGAGAAGTAATAGGTCAGCCCGTCTATCGCAGTTGCACCGGTCGGGACAGAGCCGTCCTCGTAGCAGTAGGTGTACCTGCCGCCGACGAACTGCCAACCGGAGATGATACTTCCCTCCTCGCCGATGATATAGGTGACGCCGTTGATGTCCGCCATATCCTTTGCGAGAACACCGGAGCTGTCCGCGGCGTATGTATTGCCCTCGTAGCTGACGAGACAGTTGGAGTAAAGAGCACCGTATTCGTCGTAGATACGGGAATTCTGCTCGCTGTCGGTTATCTTTCCGACTGTTTTTCCGCCCTCGGGAGTGATGAAGTAGCTTCTGCTTCCGTATTCGAGCTCGCCGAAAACGGGCTTACCGGTCTCGGGGTCGAAGAAGTAGCGTTTGCCGTCGATAGTACGCCAGCCGGTCTTGAGCACGCCGTTCTCAGAGAAAAGGTACTTCTGACCGTCTATCTCCTGAATGCCGGTCAGAAGCGAGCCGTCCGACGCAGAGCAGGTAATTGTTCCGTCGTCAGCGATAGACCAGCCTGAAGTCGGCGCGGAAGCCATGACGGCGGCGGTATCATTAAGCTCTTCGGCGTTTGCGGTGAAGCCGAGCGAAGCGGAGGCGATAAGTCCCACAGCGGCGGCGAAGGAGCAGAGAAAAGCCTTTCTGAATGCTTTCATATAACACCTCGTTTCAGAAATCACGAATCAATGTAGAAATAATTATACCATAAAATGTCTGACGATTCAATATAAATCTTAGACAAATTTACAAGTAATTTATAAGTAATAATGCTTAATGAGGGGGAGAGCTTACGTGCATAAAAAGCCTGAAACCGCGGAAATACGGAGGAAATCGGAGGTGCTGTGCATACAGCGTGGGAGGCTCCGGCATATACGGCAGCTTTCGTCACCGAGCCTGACAAATAAATATCAGACAAGCATATGAAAAACATATGCTCATCATTCGGTGAGCTATATGAGTTAAAGAAATAATTGTGTTATAGACAAAAAATATTACAAATCAACGGGTGCGGAGCAAATGATGCAATATAGAGCCAAAAACGCGTAAAGAGGTCAAATGACCATTTTGTGCAACATTGCCAATTTTTCTGGTGGAATTTGTAAATGGAGTTATATGTTAATGCTTGCAATTCTGTTAACAATATGATATAATAAAAGTATTAAAAAGTGCGCAAAAATTGTCAACGCTTACATAGGTTTATGGTTGACAATGCGGATTTTTTTAAATACTGCATAGAAAGGGTGGTAAAAATGAGAAAATCGATCAGCAAGCGTATTCTGAGCAGTATTACCGCTGCACTCACAGCTGTAATGCTCGTTCCAAACTCGCTTCCGGATTCGATGGCAGCCGGTGAATATCAGGATCTCAGCGAAGCTCCGCGGGTATTTGACCTCGACGAAAACGCGCTGAAGCATAACTGGATGAAAAAGAGCGCTCACGACCTCTACACGGAAATTGATTTCGAGAACGCTGACGGCACGCCTGCAAGTGTGACAACACCTGATAATACATATTATCTCCTCGTTCACGCGACCGGCGACGATAAGGACTCACAGTTCCAATACGGCGACGGCGAATCCAGAGAACACTACAAGTTGATCGAGATCGAAGCTAACGGAACATCTTGGAGTTCCGGAAAGCTCGATTCTGAGGATTTTGTCCCGACCAAGGATTTCTGGGGCAACAGGGTATATCCCTACTCCTCACATTTCGAGGGTATACTCCTGAAGAATGAAGACCCTTCATCGGAGCTTACCGTCGAGAAGGCGAAAAGCCTCACAGGCTGTACGCCGACAGACACTATCGAGGGTCTGACCGTCATCAAGGAGAGCACGCTCAATAAGCGGACATCTACTCAGCCTGACGCGAACTACGGCAATGATACCGTAGCGATGAAGGCAGCTCCGGCATACGTCGTTGACCTCAACGTGTATGAGCTGGACGGCGAAACAAGGAGCTTTATCGACGACCCGAGCTATAACTACTATATGCTCACATACCTTGTGCCCAAGGGTTCAGGCAAAAGCCGCGCGAACGCTCAGGCATGGTCGATGAAGCAGGTGACTCCCGACGCAGCAAATCATCAGACTGTGGAATGGGACGAAAGCACAAAGTATTTCAGCGAGACCTGTGTATTCACTGAATTCACAGCTCTTTCCGGCGGAGGAAAGGTCGCCTACGACAGAACAAAGTATGACGTGGGATACAGACTTTACCGCACGCTCAGCAAGGATATCACGCTCGAGACCTACGAGGACTTCTCGGACGAGAGCAAGGCTGTTGACAATATCCCTGCTTACAGATTTGCAACGCTGGAATCTGACAATTCCGTGCAGATAGACATCACCAAGTCGCAGGTACAGTTCGACGTCGAGCTTTCATTCGACAAGCCGGTGACCATTACCGCGGACGACGAATACTACGTTGTTGTAAAGGTAGGTCACGAGAGCGGAGAGCCTACATACTTCTACAAGGCTATCGAGATAAACAACTCGTCATCGCTCAAGATACCGGTACAGACTGTTTCAGAGCAGTACTGGTCTGACGGCTCAGGTCATACGCTTCCTACAGTGCGCTATAAGGGAACTGAAAAATCTGTCGAGACAAAGATAGTCAAGCGCGTCAAGACTGACAAGGACGACATTTTCAAGCAGATAACAAATCCCAACGACAGCGTAACAGTCAGCGAGGGCGGACCTGTCAAGACCTTCATAACTCATTATGCAGGCATTGATTCAAAGCAGGACCTCGCAAACAATGCAACTGATTTTACAGCGCGTATCGAGTTCAAAACAGCAGAAGTCGGAACAGACAGAAACTTCAAGAACATTCTCGGCAAGGGACTTCCCTACGGCATAACTGCTGACAGATATCATCAGGACGGCCACGCTGAGACAAACTTTGCAGCAAATTACTACCAGCAGACAGCAGGTCAGGCTATGGAGCCGGACCAGTCAGGCAAATTCAGCGGACACTTCTACATCGCTAATTTCGTTGATTTCGACGGCACATCAGAGGTGAAGAAGGTCCTCACAGCAGACGAGGCGGCAGGCGGTATCCGAATCGGCGGACACTGCGAAGAGCCTCCGATAATGCACGTTGAGAAGAAGGAATGCGTTACAGCGAACGACGAGATACCGATACTTGAGGAATCTCCGAGCGACATGACGGACAAGGTCATCGAGCCTATCATCGCACAGATGAAGAGCACCTCGGCAGAGCTTGCAAGTCACCCTGCAACGATAGTTCCGATGCTCAGCTTCAACCACGAGGGCAAGCTCACATCAGCTTACGTAGACACAACAAGCTTCCCGGCTGACGCTGACATCTACATCGACGGCGACTCTATCGTTGACGTCCTCACAGATTCAAATCTCACCTTCAACATCAACGAAGGACAGACCATAATCGTCAACTTTGACGAGGACTACGGCGACAAGCTCGTAACGGTAGGACAGTTCAACATCAACTTCCACAACGGCGACGAGGTTATCAACGCCGACAGCACACCTTCCGGCAAATCCGACGTTGCGAAAATGCCGCTGGTCGACAAGGTTTGCAGAAGCATAGTATGGAACCTTACAACTCCGAAGAATGTAAAGGTAGCAAATACAGCAGGTATCTTCCTCAATCCGAATGAGGATTCAGTTACAAATCTCTATGATACATCATCGGGCTGGATGCTGACAGACGGTTACTTCTCCAACCACGGAGCAGAGTGGCATTTCAGCTATCAGGACCTCGACGATGACTTCACAGAGGAAACTATAACAACAACTACCACTACCACAACAACAACGACAACCACTACAACCACTACTACAACTACCACCACCACATCAACTACTACCACTACCACAACTACAACTACGACTACTACCACCACAACAACTACTACCACAACCACAACTACGACCACCACACAGCAGACCGTTCCGATAAAGAAGGTCGACGTAGGCGGCAAGGAGCTGAAGGGAGCAACTCTGAAGCTCACAGGAAGAGACACTGATAACAAGATAGTTGTCTTTACAAGGAAAAACATTGACGCGGATTCGACGGCGAAGGTAATTTCGGCGTCCGGATACGAGCTTGTATGGGAGAGCGGCGACGGTCCGACTCTGCTTTATCTTGACGACGGAACGTATACCCTCTATGAGGAGGCGGCTCCGAAGGGATATCTCAAAGCAACAGAGATAACATTTGTTGTTGAAGACGGCAAGGTAATAGTCAACGGCGATGAAAAAGCGTATATCGAGATGATAGACGATACCGAGAC
>DEDQ01000055.1:18731-19495 GCA_002350065.1 Ruminococcus flavefaciens | reverse complement strand
ACAACGACCACTACCTCGACAACTACAACAACCACTACTACCACCACAACAACAACTACTACGACCACAACCACCACAACAACGACTTCCACCACAACGACGACCACGACAACGCAGAATGTCAGCATCAACAAGGTAGACGTAGGCGGCAAGGAACTGAAGGGAGCAACTCTGAAGCTCACCGGAACCGACAAGGACGGCAATGTTATCAAGTTCACACGCGGCATGATAAAAGTCGACGACGAGGGACAGATACTCAGCGCGTCGGGCGAGGAGCTCGTATGGGTGAGCGGCGACAATGCAGTAATCATCTTTGCGATAGACGGTAAGTATCGTCTCCACGAGGACGCAGCACCTAAGGGCTACCTCAAGACTAATGACATCGACTTTGTAGTTGAAAACGGCAAGGTGACGGTCGACGGCAAGGAAGTAACGGATATCACGATGATAGACGATACCGAGACTACCACAACAACGACCACTACCTCGACAACAACTACTACTACGACAACTACAACTACCACTACTACCACGACTACCACTACCACAACAACTACCCGCGCAAACGTAAACATCAGCAAGCGCGACGTTATGGGAACAGAAGTCGCAGGTGCTAAGCTTACTCTCACAGGTAAGGACAAGGAAGGCAACGATATCGAGTTCCACATCTCCGATGTAGTTCTCGGCACAGAGGCTCAGCTTGTAAGCACTGCTGACGGCAATTCTATCACATTCATCTCCGGCAAGTCGGATACGCTCATAAA
>DEDQ01000055.1:16751-18490 GCA_002350065.1 Ruminococcus flavefaciens | reverse complement strand
AATTCTATCGAATTCAAGCTTGACCAGTTCATAAGCGGCGACGGCGCAGAGCTCATCTCAACTGAGGACGGACCCAAGCTGACATGGCTCTCGGGAACTTCATCTTCACTGATAAAGGACCTCACAAACGGAACCTATACTCTCGTTGAAGAGGCGGCTCCCAGCGGCTATATGGTAACGACTGAGATAACCTTCACAGTTGAGGAGGGCACTCTCTCAGGCGGCACAGAGGTAACATCTACTTCTGTTACTATGACAGACGACATGATAGTCTCCGACATTGAGATATCCAAGGAGGACATCTTCAGCGAGGAGATAACAGGCGCAGTTCTCACACTCACAGGTACAGACCTCACCGGCAGAACAGTCAAGTTCGACGTTAACAACGTAGAGCTCGGCGAAGGTGCAAAGGCAGAGGCAAGTGCTGACGGAACAGTGCTCACAATCACTTCCGGCTCGACAGCTTCACTCATAAAGAACCTCACAGACGGAAGCTACAAGCTCCACGAGTCAAATGCTCCCAACGGCTACGAAGTAGCAACAGACATTGACTTCACCATCGTCAACGGAGTTCTTACAGGCGACGAGCACATAAGCGGCAACACTGTAACAATGATAGATGACCTGATAGAGGTTATCGACACAGACGTTGAGATAAGCAAGCAGAGCTTGTTCGGCAAGGAGCTTGCAGGTGCAGAGCTTGTTCTTACCGGAACCGACAAGGACGGCAAGGACATCATATTCAGCATCAGCGAGGTAACAGCCGGAAACAATGCCGAGCTTATCACAAAGGCAGACGGCAATGAGATAAGATGGAAGTCGGGCGATACACCTACAATGATAGGCGGACTTACCGACGGACATTACAAACTCCACGAGACGGCTGCTCCTACAGGCTATGAAGTAGCAACAGATATCGAATTTGATATCACAGACGGTCAGGTAACAGGCGACGTTCATGTAAGCGGCAACACAGTTACAATGATCGACGAGATGACACTCACAGACCTTGAGGTTTGCAAGAAGAACACAGCAGGCGATGAGATAGCAGGCGCAAAGCTTACTCTCACAGGTAAGGACGAGGAAGGCAACGATATCATATTTGATATCAATAACGTTGTACTCGGCGACGGCGCGGAGCTCATCAGCACAGAGAATACCAAGGAGCTCATATGGCTCTCAGGTACGTCTTCAACATTCATCAAGGACCTTGCAAACGGCAGGTACACACTCCACGAGATAGCAGCTCCCAATGGCTACGAGGTCGCAACAGACATCACATTCACCATTGAGAACGGCGCTGTTATCGGCGGAGCAGAGATCGAAGGCACAACTGTAACAATGCTCGACGAGATGACAGTTACAACGACTTCGACAACAACTGCCGGCACAACGGTAACGACTACTACAACGACAAAGACTACAGCAACAGCATCAAAGACTGATTCCCCGAGAACAGGCGTTGCAGGCGTAGGAATCCCGTTCGCAGCAGTTATTACAGCAGCAGGTCTCGCATATGCAATACGCAGAAAAAGAGACGATGAATAATTAACAAAGATCTCCCTGATAATTTCAGGGAGATTTTTTTGCTTGCAGATTCTGTCCTTTGTGAATCTGCAAGAGACGGTGTTATTAATTGAGCATGGACGCCCAAAGGGCGCCCCTACGGAAATTGATTCACGGTCGCTGTTTGGGAATTCGCGGGCGCACGGAATGCGCCCCTACAGGCGGAGTACCTC
>DEDQ01000055.1:14290-16474 GCA_002350065.1 Ruminococcus flavefaciens | reverse complement strand
CCTGCCGGATTCCTAAGGCAGAGCCTTGACGCTTGACTTTTAGCGGGAAATGTTGTATAATTTTAATATAGAAGTATTGATAGGGGGTAGGCAAATTGACCGAATATCTCACCAATTACATGAACAAAACCGCCGAGCGGCTAAGTAAATGCTCAACTCTTCCGGAACTTGAAAAACTGCTCGCAGAACACATGGACAAGATAGCCTTCATGCAGCATGAACGCATCGTGCATTTCCTTGTAACGATGATGTTTGCGATAATCCTGACGATACTGATAAGCACACTGCTTTTCACGCAGAATCTCGCAGTTCTCGCGCTTGTGACGATAATGGTAGTGCTGATAGCCTTTTATATCAAGCATTACTACTTCCTCGAGAACACGGTGCAGAAGATGTACAAGGTCTACGACGAGATGCTCGCAAAGAAAGAGACACTTTCTGAGGGCGTGAATGACTAAAAAAGAAATTGCCGCGCTCGCGGCTGAGGAGCTTGAAAAGCTCTATCCCGACGTCGAGTGCTCTCTCGTATACGACAAGCCGTATGAGCTCATGATAGCGACGCGGCTCGCGGCGCAGTGTACCGACGCGCGCGTGAACATCGTGACGGAGACATTATTCAAAAAATACCCGACACTCGAAGCGTTTGCGAATGCCGACCTCGCGGAGCTCGAACAGGACGTCAAGCCCTGCGGCTTTTATAAGACCAAGGCAAAGAGCATAATCGAGATGTCGCAGAAGCTGATAAGCGACTTTGGAGGCGAAGTCCCCGACACTATGGAGGAGCTCCTTTCGCTTTCGGGAGTAGGACGCAAGACCGCGAATCTCATACTCGGCGATGTGTTCGGCAAGCCGGCAGTCGTGACGGATACCCACTGCATACGCATAACCGGCAGGCTCGGACTTACGAAAAACACTGAGCCGGCAAAGGTCGAGAAGGACCTCGTGAAGCTTCTTCCGCCGGAGATATCCAACCATTTCTGCCACCAGACAGTCCAGTTCGGACGTGACATATGCCGCGCGAGAAGTCCGAAATGCGGCGAGTGTCCGCTGAATTATTTTTGCAGGGACTACGCTGGGAATAACAAAAAATAAGGAGAAAAACTATGCTGTTCAATTTTCAACTCAGCACCTCAAAGGAGGGGCTTATAGACATCACAGCCGAAGTGACGGAAGCTATCGCGGAGAGCGGCGTTAACGAGGGCATATGCATCGTTTACTGTCCGCATACGACCGCGGCGATAACCATAAACGAAAACGCCGACCCCGACGTAAAGACGGATTTCATCTCCGGACTTGACAGCACCTTCCCCGACCTTGCGACGTTTCTCCACGCCGAGGGAAACTCCGACGCTCACCTGAAGTCATCTGTCGTAGGTGCGAGCGAGATGATAATAGTTGCCGGAGGGAAGCCGCTTCTCGGCACATGGCAGGGAGTATACTTCTGCGAGTTTGACGGCCCGCGCAACAGGAAATTCTACGTAAAGGTCATGGGTGACTGGAAATGACGGACGAAGTTAGGAAGCTTAAAGAAATAACAGATAACTCGAAGCGGATAGTATTTTTCGGCGGAGCCGGAGTTTCCACCGAGAGCGGCATACCCGACTTCCGCAGTGTTGACGGCTTGTACAGTCAGCAGTGGGATTACCCGCCCGAGACCATACTCAGCCACACATTTTTCGAGAAGAAAACGGAGGAGTTTTACCGCTTCTATCGTGCGAAGATGAACTGTCTCAGCGCAAAGCCGAATGCTGCGCATCTCAAACTTGCGGAATGGGAAGAGCAGGGAAAGCTCAGCGCCGTTGTCACGCAGAATATCGACGGACTTCATCAGGCGGCGGGCAGCAAAAAGGTATACGAGCTCCACGGCAGTATCCTCCGCAATTACTGCATGAAGTGCGGCAAATTCCACGGTCCGGAGCTGATTTTCGAGAGCGAGGGGATACCAAGGTGCGAGTGCGGCGGAGTCCTCAAGCCGGACGTTGTCCTCTACGAAGAGGGGCTCGACGATGCGACCGTCAACGGAGCCATAAACGCGATACGCGAGAGCGATACTCTCATAATAGGAGGTACGTCCCTGAACGTCTATCCTGCGGCGGGACTTATCCGCTATTTCAGGGGAGATTCGCTTGTTATCGTGAACAAGTCGGCAACTCAGTACGACAGCAGCGCCGACCTTGTGATATG
>DEDQ01000055.1:11600-14149 GCA_002350065.1 Ruminococcus flavefaciens | reverse complement strand
AATCATTGATTTTTATTAAGTGATAAGCTATAATTAAAGTACAAATATAGTTTTGGAGGGATATCAGATGCATAATTTAATTTTCAGAAAGACAAATGCGGCTGTTTTAGCAGCGGCACTCGCGCTCAACGGCGCGGCAGCCGGCATGACCGCAGGCTTCACAGCTGTTGCGGCTGATTCAGCCAAGTATGAGTTCGAGGACGCAACTGTTACGGGAAAGACAGAGGCAGCCTCCGACTCTGACGCAAGCGGCGGCAAGAACCTCTACATGAAGGACGACGGCGTCATCGAAATGGAATTCGAGGTAGCTTCTGCCGGAATGTACGACCTCACAATCTACGCTCACGGCGTAGGCGGCTCGAAGATGCAGGACTTCTACATCAACGACGCATCACAGGGCTCGCTTTCGATACCCGAGGGCAGCGAATACCAGCCGATAAAGTCGGCAGTAAAGCTCAATGCCGGTAAAAACACGCTCAAAATAAAGTCATCATGGGGCTGGACGATGTTCGACTACTTCACAGTGGCATCGACCGTTCTTCCCGATATCAAGGCATCTCAGAGCACTCCCTGCGACCAGCTCGCGACCAAGGAAGCGCAGAGCCTTATGGCTTATCTTAACAGCGTCTACGGCAAGAATATCCTCTCGGGACAGCAGGAGATATACAGCTCCGGACATGGCGGAAACTTCGAGGTCGAGTTCGATTACCTCAAGGATACGACAGGCAAGCTCCCCGCAGTAAGAGGCTTCGATTTTCTCAACGAGGCAAATATCCTCTACGGCAGCGAGGACAAGACTACCGACCGCATCATCGACTGGGTAAACAACAAAAACGGAGTTGCAACTGCTTCATGGCATCTTACAGTTCCCAAGAATTTCGCAAGCTACAATGTCGGCGACAAGATAGACTGGGGCTCGGCGACATATTCCTGCGAATGGGACAAAGACAAGACTAAGAACACTGCAACGGATTTCAACACTGCAAACGTTCTCAAAGAGGGAACCAAGGAAAACGAGTATTACATGGCTTGTCTGAAGGAGCTCTCGAAGTACCTCCTCAAGATACAGGACGCCAACGTACCGCTTATTTTCAGACCTCTCCACGAGGCTGAGGGCGGCGGCGGAGAGACCGGCTCATGGTTCTGGTGGGGCGCAGCGGGCTCTGACGTATACAAGGGCATATGGAAGCTCACCTACAAGACTCTCACCGAGGAATACGGTATCCACAACATCATCTGGGAGTGGAACAGCTACAACTTTGATACATCTGCAAACTGGTATCCGGGCGACGAGTATGTCGACATCATCGGCTACGACAAGTACAGCTGCGTGAAGTACCTCGCAGAGAACAACTGGCAGGCTTCATACGTTCACGATGCAGGCTCGTACTCGTCCACATTCTACGGAATAATGGAGAAATACGACAGCAAGAAAATGGTAGCTCTCGCCGAGAACGACAGCTTCTCGACTGTTGAAAATCTCACTGAGGACAAGGCAGGCTGGCTCTACTTCTGCACATGGTACGACGGCGGCGGAAAGACCGATTTCCTCTCCGACCCGATATTCAACACCAAAGAGGACACAATCGCAATGTACAACAGCGACCTCTGCATAACACTTGACGAGCTCCCTGCTGACCTCTACAAGAACGGCAAGGACGTCGACCCCAAGACAACAACAACGACAGCCAGTACTGCTCCTGTTTCTACTACCACCACTACTACTACTGAGAAGCCGTTCTCGTTCACGGTCATGAAGAAGGCGGTAGAGCTCCCCACAGGCGCAAAGGACACGCTTGAGATAACTATCAAGGGCGCCCCCAAGGCTTCAATCGGCGGAGCATTCGGATTCAGCAACGGACCTACTCCTGACGACTGGGTAAACATCGAATGGAAGGGCAATGCTGACGCTGACGGAAACCTCGTAGCAAAGGTAGACATCTCAACAGTTCCAGAGTCTGTTACCTCCGGCGAGGTGCAGGTATGGTGGTCTAACGTATGGGATTCTGCAAAGGAAAAGGGCATCGACCAGCCCTGCGAGATAACCGCAGTCAAGGCGTCTGCCGGCGAAACAGAGACAACAACTTCGACCGCACCGAAGGCAAAGCTCATAGGCGATGCAAATCTCGACGATAACGTAACAGTAGCGGACGCGGTAGCAATTCTCCAGTTCATCGGCAACAAGGACAAGTACAAGCTCAGCGACGAAGCAAAGGCGAATGCAGACTGCTGTGACCCCGGAGACGGAATCACCGGCAGGGACGCACTTGCTATCCAGAAGCTTGACGCGAAGCTGATAACAGAACTCCCTGAGTTAAGTAAATAAAAAATTATCCCTCGGCAAAAGCCGAGGGATTTTTTGCGTGGATACCGTATCTGCTTCCGTTCATTATAACAATACAATCATGTGCCAGCGAGCGCAAGCAAGCGCGGTGTCCGCGCAGCCAATTTCGCAATATACCGTGTCAGTAACGGAAGATACTGCCCGGTGACGATACAATATTCTTTCGGCGAGCGCAAGCAGAGTATACCTTTTGTACAGAGTAAGC
>DEDQ01000055.1:6650-11551 GCA_002350065.1 Ruminococcus flavefaciens | reverse complement strand
AGGGTGCAGGGACAGAGTCCCTGCCGGATTGTTAAGGCAGAGCCTTAACCGGGTAAAGGGCAGAGCCCTTTAAGGCAGAGCCTTAACCGGGTAAAGGGCAGAGCCCTTTAAGGCGGAGCCTTAACCGGGTCAAGGGCAGAGCCCTTTAAGGCGGAGCCTTAGGCACGGGCTTTGCTTGCGTGTTCGTTAGCCGGAAAGTCGCGGGAGAGGAATTTTCTCAGGTCGTTGATAGGAATGGGCTTCGAGTACTTATAGCCCTGCAAATACTGAGCCTTCATCTTGATGCATCTGTCCTCATCGTGTTCGTTCTCTACGCCTTCAAAGAGTACGGAATACCGCAGGTCGTGGAACATATTCGCGAACGTCTTGACCATATATTTCGAGGGATCGCTTTTCAGCGACTCGACTAAGAGCGAGCGGTCGAACTTGATGATATCGAACGGTATCTCCATGATACGCTCGAAATTCGAGTAGCCGGTGCCGAAATCGTCGAGATAGAGCTTTATGCCGAGGTTCTGGAGCTGTGTAACGCGGTCTTTCATGAGGTTGAAGTCAGCTTCACTGCGGCTTTCGGTTATCTCAACGGCGATTTTGTCGTATTCGATGCCGTTTCGTTCGATAATGTGCTTGACCTCATCGCAGAACGAATCCTGCCTGATATCGAGAGTCGAGAAGTTGACGGATATGCGGTTGAGCTCGTAGCCGTCCTCGATGAATCCGCGGACAGCGAAGCAGGTCTTGTTGAGGATTATCAGGCTGAGGGTATGAATGATGTTGAACTGTTCGGCGATAGGGATAAACTGGTCGGGGAAGACCATGCCTATCTTGTCGAGTTTCAGGCGCATAAGCGCCTCGGCGGTGTCGTATTTGCCGGTATTGATGTTAAAAACAGGCTGACAGAAAACGAGCACGCGCGGGTCGGTGAGGTCTTTTCTCTCGGCGATATCGCGGAGCTGAGAGAGGATATAGTTTTTGTCGTAGTATTCCTTGATATCCTCGGGAGTGAGCCTGTAGATGCTGTTGAAGGGACGGCGTGATTCCGAGTATTCAATGAGGTTGTAGTAGTCGTTCGTGCTGACGATAGAATCCGAAGATTCGAGGATAGTAATCTTGTAGTCGATATTGAAAAGCTCATGCGACTTAGTGAAGTCCTCGAGCATTTTCCTGATTATCTCCTCGTAGTTGAGGTTGCTGTTTTTTATCTGAGTGAGCACGAGTCTGTCGTCGGGGAAGTTATAGAGAACTCCCTTTTTGACGTTCTGACGGAAGAACTTGTAGAATTCCGCTTTTATCTCAGGGGAATTGGCGATAGCCTTCTTGAAGTTGGTCATCGAGCAGCACATGATGAGCATTTCGTTGTTTTTTGAGATATTCTCACGTACCTCCTCGAAGAAGTAGCTGCTCTCGACTGCGCCTGTGTCGATGTCGTAGGGATTGGAGTGGAACATGAAAATAATGCCTATTATAGGGAAGAAATAGCTGAGGCTCGTATACGATACCTGATAGTGGAATTCCTGCACGACGAGCATCAGGATAGAGAGTCCGTTAACGATCATCATTCCTACGAACACCTGTCTTAGGAGTCGGCTGCGGTACTTGATGAGCATATAGAAAATCGTGCCCATAAACAGCGCATAGAGGACGATATATGGATTGATACCGTCGTTATAATTACCCGAAGATGTAACGCGGAAGCCGATCCCGGTGAGAGAGCCTATTATATCCGCAGTGATAATGATGACAATGAGGACAACAGAATGCCTGAGGTAGTGCCTCTGTGATTTCTGAGGTATCCAAAGCGGGTCGTTGAGGTACTGGATATACAGCAGCAGGACGACCGACATCAGCACACAGTGGATGCCGCGGAAGAAATAGATAAGTGCAGGCACGAGAACAGACGAGTTAAGCAGCATCTGATAGAATATATTCGACGCAGAAGCTATCACGATAGCGAGCAGGTTGAAGGTCAGCAGGTGAAAGCGCTGACGGGAGCTTGAGATATATGACTGCCGGAGCAGTATTCCCATGATTATAGACATTGCCATAACAGCGATATCGCCGACAGGGGTATACTGAGCCAGATCAAGATTAGCAGAATCGAACATAAAAACACCCCCAAACGTAATTATTGAATAAAAGACTAAAAAAAGCACCTATTTACAACATAATTATAGCACAAAACGGAGTAAAAGTCAATAAAAAATTCAGCATTTGTTAATTGTATATTATGCAGTATAGTGTACAGATCGTTTAATTCTTATCAGGTCCAGCTATTTACATTTCCGGTGATATGTGGTATTATTTATACATAATAAAAATGAGGAGGCGGCTATGAGAGCTTCAAGAACAGCAGCGATGCTCGCCGCAGCAGTGATAACGGCGGCAGTTCTTCCCTCGACGGCAATGTCCGGAGAGAAGATAGACATGGATTACAACGGCGACGGAGTCGTTGACGCATTCGACATGGTAAACGCGCGCAAGACTGCATCTGCGGCAGAGCTGAAACGCCTGAGCGATTACCTGCTCGGCGTGAAGAGCGGGAGCGAATATAAGCTCGTATGGAGCGACGAATTCGGCGGCGATACGCTTGATGCGGACAAGTGGACGTATGAGCTCGGCAACTGGAAACGTGACGAAAGCGGAAATTTCGTGGCATACGGCTGGGGCAACAACGAGCAGGAGTTCTACACGGACAAAAACGCCTCCGTGCATGACGGAGTCCTCACGATAGCCGCCCGCAGGGAGACTGTCGATACCGAGGAGGGAAGCTTCGACTATACATCATCGCGCATAAGCACCCAGCATAAATTTTCGACCTGCGGCGGACGCATCGAAGTCCGCGCACGCTGCGATTCCGGAAAGAGCCTGTGGCCGGCGATATGGATGCTCCCCGAGGACAGCGTATACGGCGGCTGGGCGGCTTCCGGCGAGATAGACATAATGGAGGGCTGGGGCAGCGCTCCGGAAAAGGTCTGCGGAACGGTGCATTTCGGCGATGTATGGCCAAACAACAAGTATCTTACGAACGACTATAACTTCCCGTCAGGCGACTCCTCGGAAAGCTGGCATACCTACACCGTGGAATGGGAGAGCGGCGAGATACGCTGGTACGTCGACGATATTTTATACAGCACGCAGAGCGACTGGTACTCAGTGAACCGTAAATATCCGGCTCCGTTCGACCAGGATTTCTACCTGATACTGAACCTTGCAGTCGGCGGACACTTCGACGGCATTGACGGCATATACGCCGAACCTGCGACCTTTGCGGACGGCGAGAAGCATTTCGACATCGACTACGTGCGCGTATACGACAAGGGAAGCTTCGCTCCGACGCAGCAGAGCTCGCTCCCGCTCGGACTTTATACAGAGGGCTCAGACGCGGGACTGACCAACAAGGACGGCTGCTCGGTATTTGATATAAGGAACACCGGCGAGCTCGAATACGCAGTAATGGGACTTATCAGGGCACAGGAGGTCAAAGCCGGAAGCCGTCACACGCTCTCGTTTGACGTGTCGTCCACGGCTGAGCGTGAAATGGTAGTGACGGCGGAGGACAAGGACTACACCCGCTATATCGACGAGAAGCTCCGCATCGGAAGTGAGCCGGCGCATTACAGCTTTGACGTGGATTTCAGTACCGACATGACAGTTGACCTGAAATTCCAGCTTGGCAATATCGGAGAGAGCGCGTCCGCAGGAGCTCATCAGGTAACGCTCTCGAACATTCAGTGGAGCTGAAAGCTAAGGAGGAAAAGATGATATATACAGTAACATTCAATCCGGCTATAGACTACGTAGTACACACGGATTCACTGCGTGAGGGCGGAGTCAACCGCTCGGAGTACGAGACTATGTTCATCGGCGGCAAGGGAATAAACGTGTCGGCAGTCCTTGCGGAGCTCGGAGTTCGTTCTATAGTTCTCGGCTTCACGGCGGGCTTCACGGGCATCGCTATCGAGAGGGGAGTATGCTCAATGGGCATAGAGGCGGACTTCGTCCGTCTCCCGAGAGGCAACTCACGCATAAACGTGAAGATAAAGACAGGCATCGAGACCGAGCTCAACGGACAGGGACCCGACATCGACGAAAAAGCGATAGAGCAGCTTTTCGCGAAGACAGACCGTTTCAGCGAGGGCGATACGCTGATACTTGCGGGCAGTATCCCGAAAACGCTGCCCTCGGACATCTACGAGCGCATACTTGCGCGGCTTGAGGGCAGGGATATCCGCTGCGTAGTTGACGCGACGGGAGACCTGCTGCTGAACGTGCTGAAGTACCGTCCGTTCCTGATAAAGCCGAACGATATCGAGCTTGGAGAGATGTTCGGCGCGGAGCTCCGCACCGACGAGGACATCATAAAGTACGCCGCGAAATTACAGGAACTCGGAGCAGTTAACGTGCTTGTCTCAATGGCAGAGAGGGGAGCGCTTCTCCTCGACGAAAACGGAAAGGTCCACAGGCAGGAGGCATTCAGAGGCGAGGTCAGGAACTCGGTAGGCGCGGGAGACTCAATGCTCGCGGGCTTTGTAGCGGGACTCGCGGACGGCTACGACATGGCACTTCTGCTTGGAACGGCCTGCGGCGGAGCGACTGCATTCTCTGACGGACTTGCAAAGCGCGCGGAGATAGATGAGCTGCTTGCGGACGATTCGTAAAGCGGGGCTATTGCAGAGCCCGTGCAAAAAACACTTGATTTTCCGATACATATATGATATAATAGCAAATGCAGGGGAGCTTGTGGAGCAGGCTGAGAGGAAGGCGAGACCTTCGACCCGTTACCTGATTTGGATAATGCCAACGTAGGGAGCAGAACAAAGTTGATTTGCGGCTGCTTAACGCCGGTAATTATACAGAAGTTTATACCTGCTGCTGGGGCAAACCTTTCTGGAGAAAGGTTC
>DEDQ01000055.1:4950-6538 GCA_002350065.1 Ruminococcus flavefaciens | reverse complement strand
TTTTAGGAGAGGAGTTTGAGGAGAAGCCCTTTTTCAAAAGGGTTCTCCTCAACAAAAAGTGTAAAGCTTTTGTATGAATACGGTGTTAAATACAGCCGCTTTTTTGATAAGGAGGAATGACTATGCTGACTATCAACGGCAAGGAGTATGACTTCAGAGGCATGACAGTAGCTGAGGTGCTGAAGGAGCTCGGCTACGGCGAGCAGCGCGTAGCAGTCGAGCTGAACGAATCCATCGTCCCGAAGGCGCAGTATGGAACGACAACATTGTTTGAGGGCGACCACCTCGAGGTAGTACGCTTTGTAGGAGGCGGCTGATATGGCGATACCCACAAAAGAGGAGATGTACCGCGCACTCGAAGAGCGCCACGGCGCAGAGCTGCAAAAGAAGCTGACTGCGGCGAGCGTAGCGGTATGCGGACTTGGCGGACTCGGCTCTAACATAGCGATAGCGCTTGCGCGGGCAGGAGTAGGCAGGCTGCACATCATCGACTTTGACAGGGTAGACATATCGAATCTGAACCGTCAGCAGTATTATCCGGAGCAGCTCGGACTGTACAAGGCGGAGGCACTGTACGATACACTTTCGCGGATAGCGCCGTACTGCGGGATACGCCGCGAGAGCGTAAAGCTCACGGAGGAAAACATACCGGAGCTCCTTGCGGACGCGGACATTATCTGCGAAGCCTTTGACGCGGCTGACCAGAAAGCGATGCTTGTGAATACGGTGCTTGAAAAAATGCCGGAGAAATATCTTGTATCCGGCTCGGGAATGGCGGGCATAGCCCCCTCGAATACGATATCCACGCGGAGGGTCACAAAGCGCTTTTACCTCTGCGGAGACGGAGTCAGCGACGTCGCTGACGGAATGGGACTTGTAGCCTCGCGAGTGCTTGTATGCGCGGGACATCAGGCTCATGCGGTGATACGCATCATCGCGGAAGAATATGACGTATAAGGAGAATTATCATGAACGAAGATAAACTTGTGATAGGCGGCAGGGAGTTCAGCTCCCGCTTCATACTTGGTTCGGGAAAGTATTCGCTGAATCTCATTGAAGCCGCCGTGAAGTATGCAGGCGCGGAGATAATCACGCTTGCAGTCCGCAGAGCCAACACAGCCGAGAGCGAAAATATCCTCGACTATATCCCGAAGGGAGTAACTCTGCTGCCGAACACCTCAGGAGCGCGAAACGCCGAGGAAGCGGTGCGCATAGCGCGTCTTGCGCGTGAGCTTGGCTGCGGTGATTTTGTAAAGATAGAGATAATGCGCGATTCAAAGTATCTTCTTCCCGACAACTATGAGACTGTCAAGGCGACTGAGATACTGGCGAAGGAAGGCTTTGTTGTAATGCCGTATATGTATCCGGACCTCAACTTTGCCCGCGACCTTGTAAATGCGGGAGCAGCGTCGGTGATGCCGCTCGCATCGCCGATAGGCTCAAACAAGGGACTTGCAACGAAGGACTTCATACAGATACTTATCGACGAGATAGACCTGCCGATAATCGTTGACGCGGGAATAGGCAGACCGTCGCAGGCTTGCGAGGCAATGGAAATGGGAGCGGCGGCAGTAATGTCGAATACAGC
>DEDQ01000055.1:4242-4885 GCA_002350065.1 Ruminococcus flavefaciens | reverse complement strand
TCCGGACTGGGACGAGTTCTCACCCGCGGAGCGTCGCCCTCGGACACTCTCACAGGATTCCTGCACGACTAAAGAATTGAAAATGTAGAATTGAGAATGGAGAATTATGGTGTTCCTTTCATTCTCGAAAATAAATGCGAATCAATTGCTTATAAGAAGGTTATTTAATGGACAACAATTACTTTGTGGATTCGGAGAAGCTTTCCGAAGCCGCACTTGAAAAAAAGCACCGTCTCGAAAACGACCCGACCTCGCGAACAGACCACATGGCATACATGGAGGGAATGGAGCAGATAAGCTCCGACATACGCGAGCGCGTCATCTCCGAGATGAAGAGCTACGACTACAGCAAATACACACCTGCGGACGTGCTCCGCGCACTGAGACACGACACCTGTTCAGTCGAGGACTTCAAAGCCCTGCTCTCGCCTGCGGCGGAGCCGTTTTTAGAGCAAATGGCGCAGAAGGCGAGACTTGAGACGCAGAAGCATTTCGGCAACACGGTCTACCTGTTCACGCCGCTGTACATTGCTAACTACTGCGAGAATTACTGCGTATACTGCGGATTCAACTGCTACAACGACATACGCCGCATGAAGCTGAGCATGGAGCAGATAGAGCACGAGATGAAGGTCATTTCCGA
>DEDQ01000055.1:1153-4103 GCA_002350065.1 Ruminococcus flavefaciens | reverse complement strand
ACGGACGAGTACCGCTATCTCCACGAATGCGGAGTCGACTACGTAACGGTCTTTCAGGAGACCTACGACAGCGACCGCTACGAGCAGCTCCACCTCATGGGACACAAGAGAGTGTTCCCTTACCGCTTTGAAGCGCAGGAGCGCGCACTCATGGCAGGCATGAGGGGCATAGCCTGCTCGGCACTGCTCGGACTTTCCGACTTCCGCAAGGACGCACTTGCAAGCGCTCTTCACGTATATATGCTCCAGCGCAAGTACCCTCACGCCGAGATATCGCTTTCATGTCCGCGGCTTCGTCCTATCGTGAACAACGAGAAGATAAACCCGCTCGACGTGCATGAAAAGCAGCTCTGTCAGGTGCTTTGCGCGTACAGGATATTCCTGCCGTTCTGCGGAATAACGGTATCCTCGCGTGAGAGTGAGAGCTTCCGCAACGGCATCGTAAAGATAGCGGCGACGAAGATATCCGCCGGAGTTTCCACGGGTATCGGCGACCACGAAAGCAAATACACCGGAAAGGAGAACGACGAAGCCGGAGACGAGCAGTTCGAGATAAACGACGGACGCAGCCTTAAAAAGATGTATGATGATATGTCAGGCGAGGGTCTCCAGCCGGTGCTGAACGATTACCTCTATGTGTGAGATAATATGTGTGACGAACCGAGCTCTCTGCGGAGAGGGATTTCTCGTGCGGCTCGGCAGGATAGCCGCCGCGAAGCCGAAGGCAGTGATACTGCGCGAAAAGGATATGCAGCCGGAGGAATACCGCAAGCTCGCGGTACAGGCTCAGATGATATGCTCGCAGTACGGAGTGCCGTGCATACTTCACAGCTTTGCTGACATCGCGGCAGAGCTCGGAGCCGAGGGGATACATCTTCCGCTCGCAAATCTGAGGGAGCTCCCCGCTGAGGTGAAGAGCCGGTTCAGTATCATCGGCGCGTCGGTCCATTCTCCCGAGGAGGCGGCGGAGGCGCAGTCCCTCGGAGCGACGTACATAACAGCGGGACACGTTTTCCCGACCGACTGCAAAAAGGGACTTGCTCCCCGCGGACTTGATTTCCTGAAAAAGACCTGCGCGGCAGTCGGGATACCGGTCTACGCGATAGGAGGGGTATGCAGCGGGAATTACAGCCTTGTGCGCTCGGCGGGAGCCGCCGGAGCGTGCGTGATGAGCGGCTTGATGACCTGCGAAGACCCCGCAGGATACCTTGAAAGATTCAGAAAGGAGAGCGACAGCGAATGAAGTTCAAACCGGAAATGCTCACGCTCTACGCGATAACGGACAGAAACAGTCTTAAAGGCAGAGACCTTGCCGGGCAGGTAGAGCTTGCCTTACAGGGCGGCGTTACGTGCGTGCAGCTCCGCGAAAAGGATATGGACACGGAAGCTCTTGCTGAAACGGCGAAGCCGCTTGTCGAGATATGCCACAGATACGGCGCACCGCTCATTATAAATGACAACTACAAGGCAGCGCTGATGAGCGGCGCCGACGGAGTACACGTCGGCATAGAGGACGCTCCTGTTGCCGATATAAGGCGCATCGCAGGAGAAGACTTCATCATCGGCGCGACAGCAAAAACAGTCGGGCAGGCACGCGCAGCCGAAAAGGCGGGAGCTGATTATCTCGGCGTAGGAGCAGTATTCCCGTCCCCGACAAAGACTAACGCGATAAGGATAACTCCGGAGCAGCTCCGCGAGATAGCGTCAAGCGTCAGGATACCGATAGCAGCGATAGGCGGGATAACGGCTGAAAACGTGAGCGAGATAAAGGGCTGCGGATATCGCGGCATCGCGGCAGTATCGGCGGTATTCGCCGCAGAGGACGTAAAAGCGGCAGCGGAGCTCCTCAGGCGCAAGGCAGAGGAGGGGATAGGTCAATGAAAACGGCACTGACTATCGCCGGAAGCGATTCCTCCGGCGGAGCAGGTATACAGGCGGACATCAAGACCATGACCTGCAACGGCGTATTTGCAATGAGCGCGATAACGGCTCTGACAGCTCAGAACACGACCGGAGTTACAGGAGTCCTCGACACTCCTCCGGAATTTGTTGCGGCGCAGATAGACGCAGTATTCAGCGATATCCGACCGGACGCAGTAAAGATAGGCATGGTGTCCTCGGCAGCTATAGCTGAGGTGATAGCCGACCGTCTGACTTACTGGAAGGCTGAGAACATCGTTGTGGACCCCGTAGCAGTTGCAACGAGCGGCTCAAAGCTGAGCAGCGGCGAAGCCTATGAAGCGGTGAAGAGCCTGCTTTTCCCCATGGCGGCATTGATAACTCCGAACGTTCCGGAAGCGGAGCTTATATCCGGCGCAGAGATACGCTCAGCCGATGATATGGAGCGTGCAGCGATGCAGATAACCGACAAATACGGCTGTCCCACGCTCTGCAAGGGCGGACACATGATAAACGATGCGAGCGACTTTTTATGCTGTCCGGACGGCACGTCATACTGGTTCAAGGGTGAGCACATCGACAATCCCAACACGCACGGAACAGGCTGTACGCTTTCGAGCGCGATAGCCTCCGGACTTGCAAAGGGACTGTCGCTCCCGCAGGCGATAGAAGCCGCAAAGGAGTACATATCCGGCGCACTTGCAGCGATGCTCGACCTCGGAAAGGGCAGCGGACCGCTCGACCACGGCTATCTGCTCCGCAGATACACCGACAAATAAAACCATACAAATGCAGGGAACGCCGCCCTCGGCGTTCCGATAAAATAAACAAATCCAACCACGAAAGGAAAAAAGCCAATGAGAGAATACAGCACACAGATGGAAGCCGCAAAGAAGGGCATCATCACTCCCGAGATGAAGATAGTAGCCGAGAAGGAGCACATGGACATCGAAAAGCTCCGCGAGCTCATCGCAAAGGGTGAGGTAGCTATCCCGTGCAACATCAACCACAAGTCGATATCGCCCGAGGGCATCGGCACAGGCATGAGGAC
>DEDQ01000055.1:0-1057 GCA_002350065.1 Ruminococcus flavefaciens | reverse complement strand
GCAGAGGCTATCATGGACCTCAGCAACTACGGCAAGACCAACACATTCCGCAAGGCACTTGTTGAGAAGTCGCCGGCGATGATAGGAACAGTTCCTATGTACGATGCTATCGGCTATCTTGAGAAGGACCTTCTCGAGATAACAGCTCAGGACTTCCTCAAGGTAGTACGTGCTCACGCTGAGGAAGGCGTAGACTTCATGACTATCCACGCAGGAATCAACCGCCGTGCCGTTGAAGCGTTCATGCGTGACAAGCGCAAGATGAACATCGTATCCCGCGGAGGCTCGCTCCTTTTTGCATGGATGATGATGACTGACAACGAGAACCCCTTCTACGAGTATTACGACGAGGTGCTCGACATTCTCAGAGAGTATGACGTAACTATCAGCCTCGGAGACGCGCTCCGTCCGGGCTGCATCGACGATGCAACAGATGCGGGACAGATATCGGAGCTCATCGAGCTCGGCGCACTTGCAGAGAGAGCATGGGCAAAGGACGTACAGGTCATGATAGAGGGACCCGGACACATGGCAATGAACGAGATAGCAGCAAATATGCGTCTCCAGAAGCGCATCTGCCACAATGCGCCGTTCTATGTGCTCGGACCTCTCGTAACTGACATCGCTCCCGGCTACGACCACATCACATCAGCTATCGGCGGAGCTATCGCAGCTGCAAACGGAGCTGACTTCCTCTGCTACGTAACTCCCGCAGAGCATCTTCGTCTGCCGGACGCAAACGACGTAAAGGAGGGCATCATGGCGAGCAAGATAGCAGCTCACGCTGCTGATATAGCGAAGGGCATACCGAATGCGCGTGATATCGACAACAAAATGGCAGAAGCGCGTCACGCTCTCGACTGGGAGGAGATGTTCAAGATATGCATCGACCCTGAGAAGGCGAGAGCATACTACGAGAGCACTCCCGTATCCGAGCGTCACACCTGCTCGATGTGCGGAAAGATGTGTGCAGTTCGTACGACGAACATGATACTCAACGGCGAAAAGGTAGAGTTCTGCTCAGAGAAATAAGAATACGAAAAGCCCCATGACGATT
>DEDQ01000065.1:13047-17887 GCA_002350065.1 Ruminococcus flavefaciens | reverse complement strand
TTTTTATTATTCATTCTCTGTGGCGTTTGCGTCTGTCCTTGTCGGGGTTGAGGCGGTAATACTCCTCCTTGTCCTTGTACATTCTCTCGTCGGCGAGCTGCATTGCCTGACAGATGTCGTATTTGCCGGTGCAATAGGAGGTTCCTACTGCGAAGCGGACATCGGCGGTGTTCTCGGTGAGGGCGCTGAGCTGAGCTGCCTGCTTTTCGATGACGTCCTCGGAGGTATCGGGCATGAAGATGACGAATTCGTCACCGCCTGCACGGTATATCTCGTAATCGCCGAATGCTATCTTGAGCAGTCCCGCGGCTCGTGTGAGGAGCCTGTCGCCGGCGTCGTGACCCTCGTCGTCGTTGACGTTTTTGAGTCCGTTGAGGTCGGCAAAGACTATGCCCATTGTTTCCGGAAGCTCCTCCTCGCCGGAAACGAGCTTGTCAACGCGGTCGTTCATGGCATTTCTGTTGCTTACCTGAGTGAGCCCGTCGACCGAGCTTCTTTCCTCGAGACGGTTTATGAGCTGGTGGTTCTGTATTACCGCTCCGAGCAGGAACGATGAGAGCTCGAGGGTTTTCTTTATCTGCATCAGCTTTTCCGTGTTGAAATTGGCAGCCCATACAAAGCCGACAAGCGACTGCTTGTAGCGTATCTCGTACAGGATGATGTTGTGTATGCCGCGGCTTTTGAGCGAGGCATACCATTGCGGGTCGCGCTCCTTGATGACTGCAAGGTCCTCGAGAAGCAGGCAGTCGCTCATTGCGAGGACTTTTTCCCAGCGCTCAGCAAGCTCGTGCGGCGAGCATTCCATATCCGCGGCGATGCCGTTGAGGAGCTCGTCCTGAATGCCGTCGGTGTTGAAGAAGCAGCATTTCTGATTGCTGTTGTCAACGGTGTAGATAGAGCAGTTTTCGGCTCCGCAGATACTCTTGATATCTGCTGCGGCGGCAGTCATCGACTGGTTGAAGTCCTGCACCTCGTGGAGCTTTATGCTGAGGTTAGTCACGGCATTTGCGACGTCAGCCGAATGCTGTGACATTGAGTCTGTTTCGATGTCGTCTGCGTATTCGAGTATGTACATGCAGTATACCGTTTTTACCGCGCCCTCAGACGCAGGCACGTCTAAGCTGCTGACCGGTATATAGAAGCCCTTTAGCCAGAATCCGCGGGCGTATACGTAGGAATAGAGCGAACGCCTGGTGCTTCCGCTGTTGTAGAGATAGCGCTCGAAGTTGAGATCCATCCAGTAACTGCGGTAGGGGATACCGGGGTAGAATTCCGGTGCGTCGGGGCTGAAATGGAGCATTCCCTCGTTCTGCTTGTTTACTGCCATAAGGCGTATCTCGCTGAAGCTTCCGTCGGGAAGTATGTCAAATGCGTACAGACTTGCGAGTCCGTCGATGCCTTCTATCCAGGACTGATGATCCATATATTAATCCTCCTTTTGTGTTGCGAGTTTTTCTGCGTCTTCTGCGGACATCGGACGTCCCCATATAAATCCCTGTATGTAGTCGCAGCCGATACTGCGCAGAGCTTCGAGCTGTTCGGGCTCTTCGACGCCTTCCGAAAGGACGTCGAGTCCCATGATGTGACCCATTGATATCATCGCCGCCACATACTGCTTCGATGACTCGCTCGTGGTTATCTTGTCGATGAACGATTTGTCTATTTTCAGCAGGTTTGCGGGTATCTTGTTAAGATAGCTAAGCGAGGAATAGCCGGTCCCGAAATCGTCTATCGCGAGCTTTACGCCCATGTCTCTGAGGTCGTTTATGCACTGGAGCGCCTTGTCGGCGGAGTCGATGAGTATCGACTCGGTCATCTCTATCTCTATCTGCTCCGGAGCAAGACCGCTGCTGCTGAGGAGGTCGCGTATCTCGCTGATGAAGCCGTTTTTCATGATGTGCCGCGCCGAGGCGTTGAGGCTGAGAGTGAGGTCGAGACCGGTCTTTCTGAGCAGCTCGCTGAAAAATGCAGCCGCCTTTCTGAATACCATGCTGTCGACCTTGTCGATGAGACCTACTTTTTCCGCGGCGGGGATAAATTCTCCGGGCGAGATGAAATTGCCCTCGCTGTCCTTCATTCGTGCAAGAGCCTCAAATCCGCGGAGCTTGTGCTCAATGTCGAACTGCGGCTGAAGGTTGAAGTATATAGTCTCCTTTTTGAGCGCCTTTCTGATGATGCTCTCTATCTCGAGAGTGCGCTCGTTTTTGAGGATATCGGCGGTGAATCTGAGAATCTGGTCGCTGCTGCGGGCATTTTTTATCTCGTTCATGGCGAGGTCGGCGTGAGACAGGATAGAATCCGCCGTGCTTGCATCGGTGGGATACTCGGCATAGCCGAAGCTCGCGGTCATGTAGAGGTCGCAGTTGTCGATGACCATGCTGTCTGTGAGGGCGTCAGCGTAGCGCTGTACCGTGCTCCTGACCGTTTCCTCGCTGCTGTAGCCGTGGATTATCAGCAGGAACTCGTCGCCGTTCAGACGGGTGATGTATTCGGACGCCTCGGAGGCTTTGCTGTCGGCGACTGCCTTCCAGCGCCGCGAGACCTCTTTCAGCACCTCGTTTCCGGCTTTGAAGCCGAAGGCGTCGTTGATGCTCTTGAAGTGGTTGAGGTCGATAGATACAACGGTGAATCTCTGGCCGCGCCTGATAAGGTCGTTTACGTAGTCCGAGCTTGCGAAGCGGTTCGGCAGCTTTGTCAGCGTATCCGTGTAGCTCAGGCGTTTGAGGTGCTCTATCATGCGGTAGCTGTAGAGCTCCGACGCGAGTATGAACGTTGTAAGCTCGAGGACCTCCTTAATGACCGCGGCTTTTTCCTCGGTGAAATTTATCGCCCATATATAGCCTAAAAGCTCGTTTTTGAACATGAGTGGGAAGAGCACTATCGTTTTGCCGCCTGCACTCGTGATAGAGTTGTGCCATACGGGATTGCGCCCTTTTATGAGCTCCATATCCTGCTCGTTCTTGACGATGAGACAGTTGCTTCCGCCCAGTGTATCGAGCCACGAATAGGCGATATCGTAGAATGCGTCGTCAACGTATCTTTCCATGGGCAGGAGGTCGGTATTCTTCGAGAATGCCTCGCACAGCACCGAGCAGCTCCGATTTGCGGTGTCCATGAGGAGTATGCAGCAGTGCTCGGAGCCGCATAGTTCGCGGATATCGGTGCATACCTCGTTCATTGCCGCGTGGAAGTCGTCGGGATTCTGGAGCTTGATGCAGGTCTCAAGCACGTACGAGGCGAGGTCTCCGGAGAGTGAGGAAAGCTTGCGCGCGTTGGGCATGAGGCTGATATCCATGACATACAGGCAGTAGCAGAGGTCACTGCTGTCGGAATCAAGCGGCAGGAAGGTGAGGTCGAACCACGCATCGAAACGGGTAGGGTGGGCGTAGGAGTGTACTATCTCCTGCTGAATGGCAGCGCGATAGCAGGCAGCCTCGAAGTTGATGTCCTTTTCCATATAGTCGGTGTAAAAAGTGTCGGGCACGAATTTGTCCCTGAGCATATGCACCCTTTCCATAGGCTTTTCGATAGAGTCGATGTACGGGCGGTTGCCAGTTACTATCCGTATTGACCCGTAATTGCCGTCATCAAGCTTTTCTATCGACAGAACACAGGCGGCTTTGCTGATGCCGTCGACGATAGTCTGGAAGTCCATAATTCAGCTCCTCTCCGATGAATATAGAAACGTTGCTGTCTTAACCAATAAATTAATTTTAACATTTTAGAGTCGAGAGTTCAATATATTATAGTGAAAGTTTACAAATTAGATGATAAAATCAGCACTTCTCACAAATCGGGAGCTTTGAATTTGTGCGTAATGCGTTATGCAGAAAATCGCGCTGAATTATTTGCAGCGCTGCGGGTGAGCTGTTTGTCGGCAGCCGGAAAATCGGCAAATGATTTGATTATATTTACAGTTTGTCCACCATATTTGCGTATTGTGGGTTTACAATTTGTACGTACATATGTTATAATAAACCGGAAGAATGTATTGACGATGGATCAACAATTTTTGGGAGGTAATCACAATGAAGAATAAAGGAAAATTGTCGCGACTGCTCTCAGGCATCGTGAGCGGCGCGATGCTGCTCTCCGGAGCGTCGGTGTTCGGCGGAAAGACTCAGACTATCGAATCGTCTGCTGCTTCTGCCTGCACTGTCAACACGAACAAAACCTATCAGAGAATACGCGGCTTCGGCGGCATAGACCTGCCGGAGTGGCAGGGCTATTCTCTGTCTGACGCCGAAAAGGCAACTGCATTCGGCAACGGCGACAATCAGCTCGGACTCACTGTTCTCCGCGTTTATGTAAACCCGAACAGCAGCCAGTGGAGCAGAGCTCTTCCGACTGCGCAGTATGCATCAAAGCAGGGCGCTACTGTTTTTGCAACTCCGTGGGAGCCGCCGTCGAATCTCGGTGAATCGGGCGGAAACAACGGCAAGCTCCATCTTCCGTCGAGAAACTACGGCGCATATGCAAAGCACCTCAACGATTTCGGTACTTACATGAAGAATAACGGCGTAAACCTTTACTCTATCTCGGTCCAGAACGAGCCTGACTACGCCAAGGAGTGGACTTACTGGTCTCCCGATGAAACAACGAATTTCATCGCAAACTACGGCGATCAGATCACAAGCACAAGGCTTATGTCGCCTGAGACATTCCAGTACGGCGCATGGAACAATTCAAGAGACTACTATAACAAGGTGCTGAACAATTCAAAGGCTATGGCTAACTGCGATGTCTTTGCAACACATTTCTACGGCACTCCAAGAAATAAAATGGACTTCCCCGCTCTCGAAAGCTGCGGCAAGGAGATATGGATGACAGAGGTCTATGT
>DEDQ01000065.1:11735-12976 GCA_002350065.1 Ruminococcus flavefaciens | reverse complement strand
GTTGTCGGCAATATGAGCGTATATACATGGTGGTACATCAAGAGAAGCTACAGCCTTATCGAACAGAGCGGCTCTAACGGCGCTATCACAAAGCGCGGTTACATGATGGCTCAGTTCTCGAAGTATGTACGTCCCGGCGATGTACGTATCGACGCTACAGAGCAGCCTAACAGCAATATCCTCGTATCAGCCTACAAGCACAGCGATACACAGGTCGAGATCGTTGCTATCAACAAAGGCAGCAGCGAGGTTACTCAGCAATTCAACATCAGCGGCAGAACTATCAAGAATGTTGACCGCGTAAGATCCTCAGGAAGTGAGAACCTTGCCAAGACAAAGGGCATGAGCGCAAGCGGCTCTACATTCTATTCGCAGCTCCCCGCAAACAGCGTATCTACCTATATCGTTACTCTTGAGAGCGACGGCAAGGACGTTCCGCCCCTGTCTGACGGTTCTGTTACTTCCGAGCCTATCACTCCCGACGCTAACGGCTACTACTACCACGACAAATTCGAGGACGGCACTGACGACTGGGAGGCTCGCGGTTCTTCCGAGCTCGCACTCAGCGGCAGGATCCCCTATCAGGGCACAAATGCTCTCCTCGTTCAGAACAGAGAAAAAAACTGGAACGGCGTTCAGAAAACTCTCGACAGCAATACCTTCAAGGGCGGTCAGGAGTACAGCTTCAGCGTTATCGCTGCAACAGCCGGTTCCTCCGCGAATATGATGCTCTCTCTCGAGTATACCGACACATCGGGCACAACTCAGTATGCACACATCGCTGACGGTCAGTCCATTACTGACACATACGTTCAGCTCGCGAATAAAAACTTCAAGCTCCCCGAGGGCTCGGGCTACAAGCTCTACGTTGAGACCGAGGACGGCACCGACAGTTTCTACATCGACGAGGCTATCGTTGCAAAGGCAGGAACAGCAATAAACGGACCTGCGGCTCCCGTTGTCACAACAACTACGACTACTACAACAACTACAACAACTACCACTACCACGACTACCGCAAAGACTACTACTACTACAACTACTATCGCAACTACAACTACCGCACCGCCCGCTAATATCAAGTACGGCGATGTTAACCTCGACGGCGAGGTAACAGTTGCTGACGCTGTTGCGATACTCCAGTACCTCGGCAACAGAGACAAGTACAGTCTCAGCGATGAGGCTAAGGCAAATGCTGACGTTTACAATACCGGCGACGGCATCACAGCAAACGATGCTCT
>DEDQ01000065.1:7719-11628 GCA_002350065.1 Ruminococcus flavefaciens | reverse complement strand
AACTACAACTGCTCCTGTAACAACAACTACAGAAGCTCCCAAGCCCCAGACCCTCACTGAGGATTCCTTCGAGAACGGTTCGGGCAAGTGGACTGCAAGAGGCGACGTTACTATCGGCTCCGACAGCGAAAGCTGCTACAGCGGCAGCAAGTGCGTGAAGGTGTCGGGACGCTCAAAGGCGTGGAACGGTATCGCCTGCGAGCTCGGCAGCGAGTTCAAAGCCGGCAATACCTACAGCTTTGCGGCTGCTGTACTTCAGGCAAGCGGCGAGGCTGAGGAGATCCGTCTCTCTCTCCAGTACAAGGACAACACAGGCACAGTAAATTACGCTCATATAGCTTCTGCAAGCGCAGCAGACAAAACATGGACAAAGCTTGAGAACACTTCCTACACAATACCGGAAGGCGCGGAAGAGCTCCTTCTCTACATCGAAACGGCTGACAAGACCTGCGACCTCTACATCGACGATGTAAAGACAGGTACGGAAGGCTGCAAGTTCGACATCACTACAGGCGGCGGAAAGGTCGGCGAGATAAAGGCTCCCCAGAGAGCTGAGGGCGTTGATATCTCGTGGATAGACCCCAGCAAGCCTATGGTAGCTATCAGCTTCGACGACGGCACAAGAGATGCAACTCAGGAAAAGAGGATAATCGACGCTCTTAACGAAAACGGCTTCCATGCTACATTCTTCTACGTAGGAAACTGGATATCAAGCCCCGATACAGTAAGATACGCTTACCAGAGCGGTCACGAGGTCGCTAACCATACGACAACTCACCCCTATCTTACTCAGAAGTCAGCAAGCGAGATCCGCAGCGAGTTCGACCAGACAGACGCCAAGCTCAAGAGCATTATCGGCGCAGAACCCTCAAAGCTCATGAGACTTCCTTATCTCCAGTCAAATGCAACTGTTCAGCAGACCCTCTACGATGTACCGCTTATAAGCTGTGCTATCGACACAGGCGACTGGAATAAAGCTTCAAAAGACCAGATAGTAAACACTATCAAGACAAATATGAACAATGGAAGCCTTAAAAACGCCATTGTTCTCTGTCACGAGAACTACAGCACTACAGCAAGCGCTATGGAAGAGGTGCTTCCCTATCTCAAGGCGCAGGGCTGGCAGGTAGTTACTATCTCTGAGATGTTTGCCGTGAACGGCAAGGAGCTCAAGGGCGGACAGATATACAAGCGCTGCTGATAAGGTCGGTACTGATACAGAAGCGTACACTATAATTCATGTGTCCTCAATAACCGCCTAAAGGCGGTTATTGTCCCCGAACAAAGTTCGGGGAGCGCAAATTCTTTATAATATAGGGAATTTGCGCATCACATTTCTTTATGTCAAGCTCATTTTGCCCTTATGGGCAAAACAAAGTGCAAGAAAAATATTCGATATTATAAATTTTTCTTGCACTTTGACAACTAAAAATTGACTATATACGGTTTATTATAGTCAATTTTTAGTTGTTGAGCAGACATTAATTCAGGAGTCCCTGCAAAAAAAGCCAGTGCTTTCGCACTGGCTTTTGCTTATATCAGCGGCTGCTTGAAGAGGTTACGGTAGTGCAGAGCAGGCATACCCGTGTTTGACGAGAACTGCCGCTGGAAGTATTTATCGTCGATGTAGCCGCATTTTTCCGCTATCTCCGAAAGAGAGAGCGCAGTCGCGGCAAGACAGTATTTCGCCCGCGCGATACGCGCGTTTATGCAGTCCTGATGAAAGGTTATGCCGAAGCATTTCTTGTAGTTGCGGCGGAAGAAATCTGTCCTGTCGGTAAACATATTCTCGCTGTCGTTATCGAAGGTCACCTCCGGCGAGGAGTATATCTCGCTCCGGACGTCGAGAAGCTCGACATAGGCTTTGTTGCGGCGGCTTTCGACAATAATGCGGTGTTCAGCCTCGACAAGCTCCGTACCGCGCGAGATGAGCTCGTCTGCTCCGGACTCGCCGCACGGGAAAGCTGTGCATACAAAGGAGCTCATGCCGGCGTAGTCCATGTACGCCTTTTCCTGAATGAGGATAGAAGTCAGCAGGTCGGAAAGCACCTCCGCGCCGGCAGTGTTATGCACAAGGCAGACGAAGGTATCGTCGCTGATACGCGCCGATATATCGTGGCTCCGGCAAAAAGCCGAGACAGCCATTGAAGCTCCGAGAATGGCGTCGGTCTTTCTGCGTATCTCCTCGTCGCTGAACTGGTGGGGGAAGAGGTTTATCCTCAGCATCACAAATGAGCAGGGCTCTCCCGAGCGGGTATCACGCGCCTGAAATGCGCGTTCAAAGCCTTTTTTATTGTTCAGTCCCGTGAGCGTATCGCGGTATTCCGAGACGTTCTGACAGCTCAGCAGGTAGCGGATATCGTTCTTCAGGCGGAGAAATTCAAGCCCTATCGAGACCGATTTTATCCAGTGGCGGTAGACGTCGTCGTATGTGTCGGGAGAATCGTACAGCATCGCCATATAGCCGAAGAATTTCTGCCCCGAAAACACCGGAGTAAGAAAGCAGACCGCCGCTTCGTGTTCGCGCTCGAAGAAAATATGCAGGTCGTGGTGTCCCATTTCAAAGACTGCTTTTTTGTCCGGACTTGTGATGCTCCGCGAGTGCATCACCTCCGAGCTTTGCGACTTGGGGTCATACCAGTCGGAATACAGACAGAGGTACATATTCCGTTTGCGCTCGATGAGCCAGTGAAAATTGCTGACGATGCGGATAAATTCGTCCATATCGCGGCAGAGCGTGAGCTTGTGCTCCATTGTGCTGAAAAGGCTGAGGTCGTTGAAGTTTTTGCGGTGCTCGGCGTCCTTCAGCTCTGATATCGAGAGCTTGCCGTCCTGTCTGCATGGACAGCTCCTTCCGAAAACGAACCTCCCGCGCGGCGGGATAAACTCCTCAGGGGTCACGCCCTGTATCAGGCAGTGGAGCCGGTGCGCGGCGGCTCGTCCGAGTGATTCGCGGTCGCGGTCGAACGAGGTCAGCGGCGGGTAGTAGTACATTCGCATATCCGAGTATTCGTAGCTCACCACGGATATCTTCTGCGGCACCTGAACTCCGTTTTCCTCGAAGCACCGGAGCATTCCGTAAGCCATCATGTCGTTCGCGCATACGACCGCCTGCGGCATGGGGAGCTCGCCGCTGACGTAGCGTCCCGCGAGGGCTTCTCCGGAGGTGAACCAGAAATCGCCGTAGTATATCTTGCCGGTATCGGGCGTGATGCCGTGCTTTTCGAGCGCACTGACAAAGCCCTCGGCGCGGAGGCGCGAGCTCTCTATCTCCTTCATGCCGGTGAGGAAGGCGATATCCGTGAAGCCGTGCTCCTCGATGAGGTGCGAGGTGAGCTCCTCGATGTCGCTTTTGTCGCTTGTGTTGAGGAGGGTATAGTCAAGACAGCTGAATTCCTCAAGGCGGGCGCCGGCTCCGATAACGGGGACCTTCTTCCTGCCGAGCACAGAGGCTATCATCTGCCGGATACTGCCCTCGACAAAGGACTCGCAGAGCAGTATCACTCCGCATATGTCATTAGAGGCGACAAGGTCGTATATCCTCTTTTCAGCGATGATGTCGTCGTCCTTCTGGACCATGTTGTAAATATTTGAAAAAACTACAGTTGCGTATCCGTTCTTCATATTCTCGGAGATGATACCGTGAAGAAGCCTTTTTTCGGCGTATCCGTTCGCAAGAGCGGTTATAACAGCTATGAGCGGTTTATCGGCATAATTCATAATCCGACCTCCATTCAGTCGATATAATTATACTATATTTCTCCTGTAAAATCAATACCTGAATGCCGATTTTATCCACTGATGCATAAAAAAATCGTGCCCGAATGAGCCTGTACTATTACTGATGCCTGCTTTACAAACGGGCGCTTTTCGTGTATAATTATTAGGGTATGTAACAATTTAGGTGGT
>DEDQ01000065.1:0-7386 GCA_002350065.1 Ruminococcus flavefaciens | reverse complement strand
TTTTTCTTGCACTTTGACAACTATAAATTGACTATATACGGTTTATTATAGTCAATTTTTAGTTGTTGAGCAGACATTAACTAATTTGCGGAGGTGTACCATGCCGAGGATACTCGTAGTTGACGACGAACCGAATATAGTCACGCTCATAAGCCGCTACGCTCAGCGTGAGGGATACGATATAGCCACAGCTTCTGACGGAAGAGAAGCTATCGAAAAGTGCAGGTCTGACGGATTTGACCTCATAGTCATGGACGTTATGATGCCCGATACCGACGGCTTTACAGCCTGCAAAAAGATAAAGGAGTTCAGCGATATCCCCGTGATAATGCTCTCCGCAAGAGGTACCGAGTTCGACAAGCTCTTCGGCTTC
Organism: Ruminococcus flavefaciens; assembly: GCA_002350065.1. Taxonomy (GTDB): domain Bacteria; phylum Bacillota; class Clostridia; order Oscillospirales; family Ruminococcaceae; genus Ruminococcus; species Ruminococcus flavefaciens_N. The sequence goes on along the minus strand of DEDQ01000065.1, from coordinate 7,013 downwards.
GAGGTGGGCGTTGACGACTACGTCACCAAGCCATTTTCCCCTATGGAGCTTATGGCGCGTATCAAGGTCATACTCAGCCACAGCAGGGCTCCGGAGCAGAAGTCCGGCGGCGGACAGCTCACTGCGGGCGGCATCGAGATAGACACGCTCGGACTGACGGTCACTATCGACGGCGAAAAGGCTGACCTGACCGCAAAGGAGTATGCACTTCTGCTTCTGCTCGTGAAAAACAAGGGCATAGTGCTCTCGCGCGACCGCATACTCAACGAGGTCTGGGGCTACGACAGCTTCGGCGTTGACAGAACTGTTGACTGGCAGATAAAGCTTCTCCGCGGCAAGCTCGGAGCGTATCGCGACAGCATAAAAACAGTGCGAGGGGTGGGGTATAAATTTGAAGCGTAAAACAAATTCCTTCCGCAAAAAGCTGCTCGGCTGGTTCATGCTTTTCACAGTCGTGATATTCACTGTTCTGTGGCTTTTGCAGACAGTTTTCCTGCAAAGCTTCTACAACGGCATGATAATCAGGAACACCGTAAAAGTTGCCGATAAGATATCCTCGGAAAGCCAGAGCAGCGATATCACGTCATATATCGACGACGTCTCGCGGAGCAATTCCATACTTGTGTTCGTCACCGATACTGACGGGAATATCCTCTACAGCTCCGACGAATACAAAAAAGGTCACAAATTCAGAGACGACCAGCCTGAAATGCCCTATAACAGCGGCAATGCAGGGCTCCTCCCGCACTACAGGGAGCTACCCGAGAATTATGCGGAGTTCCTCAGCGCCGTAAAGGATTCCGAAAACGGCGAAGCCGAGCTGCAAAACGACGATATCTACGTTTACGGCAGGCTCACAGACTTTTACGGCAGCGATGAAAAAGCCGTTCTGTATGTCGGAACAACGCTGAATGCAGTTGGCTCGACTGCACGTATAATACGCATACAGCTCATATGGGTAACGCTGCTGTCGATGATAATAGCATTTGTGCTCGCGCTTTTCATGTCGAAGAGCTTTTCAAAGCCTGTTTCCCAGCTGAACGAAAAAGCTCACCGGCTGGGCGAAAACGACGCTTCTGCGGAGTTCAGCGAGGGCTTCTGCACCGAGCTCGACGAGCTGAACACTACCCTTGATTCGACCTCGGACAAGCTGAAAAAGAACAGGGAATTCCAGAATGAGCTCCTTGCGAATGTCTCCCACGACCTGCGCACTCCGCTGACTATGATAAAGGGCTACGCCGAAATGATAAGGGATATCTCCCGCGAGGACGAGAAGCAATGCGCCGAGGACGTAGCTGTTATCGTTGAGGAAACGGACAGGCTCACTGCTCTTGTGAACGAGATACTTGAATACTCAGAGCTGCAAATGTCCGACAGCGAGACTGTGATGAACGATGTTGACCTCAGTGAAGCTGTAACGTCTGTGGCTGACAGCTTCGAGAAGCTGTATTCAAGGGACGGGTATGTCTTTGAGCGCAATATCGCGGAAAATATCCATGTCAAGGGCAATGTGTCACGCCTTAAAAGAGCTGTATACAACCTGCTCGACAACGCTGTCCGCCACGCAGGCGAGGACAAATGGACTGGTATTTCTCTTACCGGCGGCAGCGGAAAGGCAGTGCTCTCGATATCCGACCACGGCAGCGGCATCGCTCCCGACGAGCTCGACCACATATGGGAAAGATACTACACCAAGCGTCAGCGCAGCGGCAAGGGCGTTTCCGGACTCGGACTTGCTATCGTAAAGCAGATAGTCAGCCAGCATAACGGCGTCTGCAAGGCTGAATCGGAAGTCGGCAAGGGCAGCGTTTTCATAATCAGGCTCGGATAGCGGAGTCTCCGCAAAAAAGCTGTTTACCCAATAAAAAAGCCATAAAGAAGCCGCACAAGCTGCTCACAGTGGGGAGAAAAAAACAGCTCCGTTTCTCTCAGAGGGATACCCCTCGCGGAAAAACGGAACCGGATATTTCAATAAAGGAGAAGGGCTCACGCTCCGGAGAGCCCTTTATTTCGCGGTATCATGCAGAAGCGGAGAGCCGGACCTCACTGTTCGCCTTCCGCAACAAGTGCCTTTCGCATCATTACGATGTCGTAAACGTCGATGACATTGTCCTTGATGAAGTCCGCATTCTCCCATTTTCCGAGCTTTGCGTCCTTAGCTCCGAGTATGTACCTCTGCACTGTTACGAGGTCGGAAACTCCGAATCTGCCGTCGGAATCGACGTCGCCCATGACCTCTGCCGGCTGAGAGCTCAGCTCGCGCGGAGAATAGGGCTTGCCGCCTATCTCGTATAGCTTCTTCTGGAGCTCCTGGTCTGCCATTTTGCAGGTCTCGCGGTCGTAGTGTCCGCCCGGAGTTGACCACATCACGGGACAGTGTCCGCATTTGTAAGCCTCCTCGCACACCGAGGAAAGAAAGCGGCGGACGGATTCGGGCTCCTTGTTCTTGGTGGGACAGCCGTATTCACCTATAATTACGGGTATCCCCTTGTCGGTGAAGTTGGTCTTCATCATGTTCATGTCGCTTCTGAGGGAAGAGTAGTCCTGTTCACTGCCCCATGTGGAAGTCGCCTTGCCCCAGTCGGCGTCCTCCTCGAGGATTGCAAATCCCGCCGGAGAGTAGTAATGCACCGATATCGCCATGCGGTCGGCGGGGTCCTGCGGCATTTTGAAGAGAGGGTCGCAGGTGCGGTCGATGCCTGTGTTATAGCCCGAGATGAGAAGGTGACGCTTGGGATTGTTGCCTCCCGAGCTTCGGATAACGTCAACGAACTTCTGATTTATCTCGTTGCAGAGAGCGTAGGATTCAGCCTTGCCCTCAGTGCCTCCCCACGGATTCCATATGCTTTCCCAGCCAAGCTCCTCGTTCTGTGATTCAAACATGAGGTAGTCGTCGTAGTCCTTGAAGCTGTCGGCTATCTGCTCCCACATATGGGTATAGCGCTTCATGCTCTCGTCCTTGTCGTCGGGAAATTTGCTCACCCAGCCGCCGTCCCAGTGGATATTGATGATAGCGTACATACCGCTTTCGAGCGTCCAGTCGACGACCTCGTGGATACGGGCATCGTATTCAGCGTTGATAGTGTAGGTGTCGTCGTGAGCCATCATATTCGACCACGCTACCGGTATTCTCAGAACGCCGAAGCCCTCCTTGGCGATGCCCTCTATTATCTCCTTCGTTATCACGGGACTTCCCCATGCGGATTCGTAATTCTGAGGCTTTCCCTCGCTCCACTTGGCTATCCAGTCCTCGTCGTACCAGCCGGGACAAGCCTCGAAGGTGTTGCCGAGGTTGATGCCGATGCCCATGTCCTTTACGAGCTCCATAGTGGTGATATCGCGCATGGGAGCGCTCTCCTCAGCAGCCTCAGCGGGCGATATGCCGGGATTCGACAGCAGGAGCAGTCCTGCCGTCAGGGAAGAAACAACTTTTGATATCTTCATAGAATGACCTCCTGTATAAATTTCCACGCTGTTGGTGTGAATATTATACTTCAAAACGAGGCTTTTCATCAACCCATAATCTCCGTTTTCAGTGGATAAAATCCGCATCAGGCAGGCTGGGCATGAAAGCTTGTCGAGGCTGTTTGCAGTCGGATATCAACTGTGTGGTGCTTATATATTTAGAGGGCGTGATACAGAGATATATCACGCCCTTGCTCATTATAGCTTTTTATCATGCTCTGCCGCCGCGTCCGCCGCCGAAGCCGCCCATTCCGCCGTGGCCTCCGCCCATCATGGACTGGGGTATCTCGGACACCTCTGAGCCGTTGATGATGATAGTGCCGCCGTTGAACTCAGCTGTGCGGTCGTAGTCGAAGGATGACATCTGAGCGGTGATGTTGAGAGTGCCGCCGTTCACATAGATGCTGCCGTTAGCGTCAACAGCGTCAGTGTCGCCCTGACCCATAGTGATGGTGATATTTCCGCCGTTGAACTCTGCAACGATATCGCAGGCGGTGCTCTTGCTCGTTGCATTTATTCCGTCGTCGGAAGCGTCAATGGTGATATCACCGCCGTTTATCTGAACGTAAGTAGCCTCAATGCCCTCGGCAGAGGTTATATCGAAGGTGCCGCCGTCTATCTGTACATAGGTAGTTCCCTGTATGCCGTCGCTTACGGAGGTTATATCAAAGCTGCCGTCAGCGATGTAGATGCAGCCGAGGGTGTCGTCCTCATCGTTTTCGCAGTGGAAGCCGTCCTTGTTGGTGTTTATGGTGAAGTTTCCGCCGCAGATAGCGATGGAGTCGTTAGCTTCAACAGCGTCTGCCGCAGCAGTAATATTATATGTGCCGCCCGTGAACTTCAGGTCGTCCTTGCAGGAGATACCGTTGTCATAAGCGGAGTATACGGACAGAGTACCCTTGCCGTTGAACACAAGGTCGTCCTTTGAGAAGATAACAGCGTCGGTATTTGTATCGCCGTCGGCGGTAAATTCTTCGCTGACTGACAGGATATTCTCACTGTCGGTGGTAGTCACGAAGACCTTATCCGCAGAAACCACATATATAGCGGGGAAGTCCTCGTTCTCTATCTTTACGCCGTCCAGCACCAGCTGTACCTTTGCCGTATCGTCGGCATCCACCTTTATAGTGCAGTTCTTGGCGCTGCCGCTGATGAGGTAGATGCCCTCCTCGGTGATATCGAGTGTCTTGCCGTCGGCAACGGTCAGGGACTTAGCCCCTGACAGGTCGGCAGTCTGTTCAAGGTCGCGGTCTGTAAACATATCTGTCGTGTCGATAACGCCGCCCGAATTTGTGCTGTATGAAGTTTTTGAAGCCTTTTCGGAAGTCGTTTCCGTATCGGTCTTATCAGCCTTTGATGAGAGCTCTTCGGCTTCTCTTGTAACCTTGAAGCTGCTCTCCGAGTCGGAGCTGTCTTTTTTGTTGTTATCACCGCAGCCTGTGAATGCACTGAGAGCCATTGTAAGCACTGCCAGACCTGCTATTGTTCTTTTCCAAGTGTTTTTCATCATAATTACGCACCCTTTCGTATTTATTTGGGAGTGTTTTGTTTCTATGGTTATAATATACACCCTTTTTTTGTGAAACAGCGTATTGAAATGTGAAATCGTCCGGAAAGATTTGTGTTGGCGTACAAAGAAATGTGGATAAATCGGCATGAAAAATGAAAGCCCTGTGAAAAAACGTGAAATTTTTCTCAACTTACCACTTGACATATTCCTGCAAAAGTGTTATAATACAAAAAACTAAATGCGAAGACGGAGACAAGTAGCGCAGAATATCGTTCCCAGAGAGTGCGGGGCAGGTGAGAGCCGCATATCAGAGTCTGTGTGAATAACACTCCCGAGCATCAAACCCAAAGGGTGCTGAGTTAAGGGGCTTGCCGTAAGGCGGCGTCAAGGGGCTGTTTGTGAAAGCAGTTCGGGCGGACAGCGCAGTGCAGTTCAGGAGGACAGCGCAGTGCGGTTCGGGCAGACAGCGTGGCTGTGACAGGGACGGCAGGTTTCTGACGGGGCGGCGCGTTTGTGATAAGCGCTGTGAGTTCCTGTTTTTCAATGCACTTCGAGTAGGGGCGACGTATTCCGCACGTTACAGCGGCTCAAAAGTGATCGCTTTTGCGGTAATTCAGGTGGCACCACGGGTATTATGCCCCGTCCTGTAGTTTCAGGACGGGGCTTTTTGTATTTTTGCTCGTCCTGCATGATACATTAATATGAAAGGTATGGTCATTATGAAACACATCGATGTCAAGGAGATAATCTCCGCAAAGGAATATGTAGGCAAGCAGGTAACTGTATGCGGCTGGGTACGCACCTCACGCAACTCCAAGAGCGTAGCATTCGTAGAGCTCAACGACGGTACATCACTGAAGAACGTGCAGGTAGTCGTTGAAAAGGGCGAGGGCGACTACAAGGAGCCCAGAGTAGGCATGGCTCTCAAGGTAACAGGTACAGCCGTAGAGGGCAGAAACAACACAGTTGAGATAAACGCAGTTCCCGAGGGAATAACCGTACTGGGCGATGCTCCCACAGACTATCCCCTCCAGAAGAAGGGCCACACCCTTGAATTTCTCCGCACCATACCTCACCTCAGAGGCAGAACGAACACATTCAACGCAGTATGGCGTGTACGTTCCGTACTGGCAGCTGCTATCCATGAATACTTCCAGAGCAACAACTATATATATGTAAACACTCCTCTTATCACAGGCAGCGACTGTGAGGGCGCAGGCGAGATGTTTCAGGTAACGACCATCGGTTACAGCAACGATTACAAGAGCGAGGAAGAATACTACGCAAACGATTTCTTCGGCAAGCGCGCAGGTCTTTCCGTATCGGGTCAGCTTGAGGGCGAAATGGCTGCCACAGCAATGGGCAAGATCTATACCTTCGGTCCCTCATTCCGTGCAGAGAACTCCAACACTCCCAAGCACCTTGCAGAATTCTGGCACGTTGAGCCCGAGATAGCTTTTGCAGAGCTTGACGATGTTATCGAGATAGCTGAGGATATGCTCAAGCACGTTATCCGCACACTTCTTGACAAGTGCCCCGACGAGATCGCATTCTTCGACGCTCATTTTGAAAAGGGACTCCGCGCAAGACTTGAGGAGCTCATCTCCCACGACTTCGGCAGAGTAACATATACAGAGGCTATCGAGCTTCTGAAGAACTCGGGCGAGAACTTCGTATACCCCGTAGAGTGGGGCTGCGACCTCCAGACCGAGCACGAAAGATATCTCTCCGAGAAGGTGTTCAAGAAGGCTGTATTCGTAACAGACTATCCCAAGGAGATAAAGTCCTTCTACATGAAGCTCAATCCCGACGGCAAGACAGTTGCTGCGGTAGACCTTCTTGTGCCCGGTGTCGGCGAGATCATCGGCGGCAGCGAGCGTGAGGCTGACTACGACAAGCTCATCGAGGCAATGAACAAGAGAAACATGAACCTTGATCTGTACAGCGACTATCTCGACCTCCGCAAGTTCGGCACAGTGCCTCACGGCGGCTTTGGTCTGGGCTTTGAGAGACTCATCATGTACACAACAGGCATGGC
>DEDQ01000019.1:16661-20356 GCA_002350065.1 Ruminococcus flavefaciens | reverse complement strand
GAAGAAGCCGGAAGCAAAGCCTGCTCCTGCGGCTGAAAAAATGCCTAAGAAGCCGGAAATGAGCCCGGCTCCCCAGCACGATAAAATAGTGAAAAAGCCTGAGCCAAGTCCGGCTCCGGTTCATGAAAAAGCTGCCGCAAAGCCGGAGCAAAAGCCTGCTCCGGCGGCTGAGAAAGCTCCTGTAAAGGCGGAGAAATCCAAGAAAAATGAGCCTAAACACGCTCAGGAAAAGGATAAGAAAATGGAGTCGCGGTTCGTCTACAATAAGCCGGTAGAGCCCGTAGAACAGCAAACTCCAAAGAAAAATAAGTCTACCCTCGCGGAGGAGGTAGTCCACGACACCGAGCTCAGACCTGCCGCAGACCGCCTTAAACCTGCTGAGATAAAGGCTGAGACGATAAAGGAAAACCTCGATAAGAAAAAGGAAGTTAAAAAAGCGGCTGCCGCAAAGCCTGAGAAGACTCCTGCAAAGGCGGAGAAAGCTCCCGCAAAGTCCAAAAAAGACGAACCGGAAGAGCCTGAGAAAAAGCTTCAGGAGTTCAAGCCACAGAGCTTCCGCGACCTCATGTCTAAGAACGACTCTGCTGCTGATGGAGCTAAAAAGGCTCCCGCGAAGAAAACTGCCGCAGAAAAGCCTGTTCCCGTTCCTGAGAGCGGCGATTCGCGTATCGCTGAGCTCTACAAAGACCTCGATATCGAGCGCGATGCTACTGCCCGTATCGACGATGTGAACAACATGGCTCTCGGTAAGGACGGAACGCTCCTCATCAAGTATATCGGCACAAACGAGGTCATTCGCATACCGAGCTCTATCACGACTATAGGCAAGTACGCTTTCCGCGGAAACGAGACCGTAAAGAAGATAATCATGTCCGACAGCGTCAGGACTGTTGACAAGTTCGCTTTCGCTCACTGCGTTAACCTTGAGGAGATAAAGCTCTCGAAGAACGTTGAAACGATCGGCGAAAACGCATTCCTCAAATGTCAGCGCCTGAAAGCGATAGACCTTCCGAATTCGCTCAAAACTATCGGCAAGGGAGCCTTTGGCAGGTGCAGCTCTATCCGCAAGCTGACCATTCCGAGCGGTATCCGCAAGATAAGTGAGCTCTGCTTTTATGCCTGCCGCAACCTCAACAGGGTCATCATATCAAGCATGGTCGAGACTATCGGCAACGCCGCATTTTCCGAATGCTACGGACTGAAAAAGGTCATCATCTCCGAATCTGTAACGTCTATCGGTGAGAGCGCATTCTCGTGGTGCCGCTCGCTCGAGGAAGTGTACATACCTCCCACGGTAAAGACTATCGGAAGCTGGGCATTCTACGGCTGTCAGAAGCTGACAAAGGTGCGCATGAGCCTCCAGACAAAGGATATCCGCGACGACGCATTCTGCGGCTGTGAGAATATCTACGATGTGAATATCATCGAGTTCGACCGTGATGGTCTGAGCATGAACGAGATCAAGAAAGGTCATAAAATGACGATAAAGGTGCTGAAACAGGTCAACCGCAAAAAGGCTGAACGCTATGCGAAGGACCACGGTATCAGTATGCTGTTTATGTAAAATAAAAGCCATAGCAAGGGGATATCCTTTGCTATGGCTTTTGTGTTTCAGGGCTGTTAGATAATGCTTAATTAGGTTGTCCTACGCGGTGACGGAGGTTATCCTCCTTGAGCTTTCTGCCCTCAGCGATGAGCTCGAGCATTCCCGCAGAGTCACTCTCGTCGAGCGCTTTTCTGTACTTGTTCAGATTCTCTATCAGCGTATCGAGCTCGAAAATTAGGTTGTCGCGGTTCTGCATGAAGAGGTCAGTCCACATCTTTTCATTCATGGTGGCGATACGGGTCATATCCTGAAAGCTTCCGCCGCTGAATCCGCACTCGAGCTGGAGCTCGGGACTCTTTACGTATGCGCTCGAGACGATATGCGCGAGCTGTGAGGTGTAGGCTATCATCTTGTCGTGGTCTTCGGGAGAGGTAACGACTATCTTGCCGGCTCCGAGCTCGTAGGAGAGATTTTTCAGTATGCGAATGTCCGCTTCGGAGCTGTCCTCAAACGCCGCGATTATGAAATTAGCCTTTTGGAAGAGGTCTGCGGAGCTGTTTGCATAGCCGCCGAATTCCTTTCCAGCCATAGGGTGGATGCCGAGATAGCGCATTCCGTTCTCGCCTGCGAGAGCCTTTACACGCGAGGAAAAAGCTCCCTTTATGCCGCATACATCGGTGATGAGGGTCTTTTTGTCAAATTTGGAGATGTTCTCGCGGAGGAAGGTTTCAGTAGCCTCAGGAAACAGGGATATTATCACAAGGTCAAAGCCGGAGTAGCTGCCTGTAAATTCCTCATCTATAGCGACATCTCTCAGAGCCGCGAACTCGATATCGTGGTTGATGTCACAGCCGACAACGTGGTGACTGGTATATTTTTTCAGTGCCTTGCAGACCGAGCCTCCGATAAGACCGAGTCCGACAACGAGTATTCTCATGTTATGCACGCCTTTCTGATAAAAACTTCTTTTACAGTATAGCACTTTACCTGAAAAAAGTCAAGAACTGCCGTTTGCGGCGCTGTATAATAAAATTAAAAATATAAAAAAATGCCCGAATGCGAAAAAAATCCAAAAATATACTTTACATTATGGCGATTTTAGTGTAAAATAAAAATAGTAATTTTTTGTGAGGTGCTTTATATGGAACCAAAGTATAAAAGAATATTATTAAAGGTCAGCGGCGAGGCTCTCGCAGGCGATAAAAAGACCGGTCTCAACTACGATGTTATCACTGATATCTGCAAAAGCATCAAGAAATGCGTTGACGCAGGCACTCAGGTAGCTATCGTTGTCGGCGGCGGAAACTACTGGCGCGGACGTTCAAGCGGAGCTATGGACAGAACTCGTGCAGACCACATCGGTATGCTCGCAACTGCCATGAACGCTCTTGCACTCGCAGACGTGCTCGAATCACTGGGCTGTACCTGCCGTGTACAGACTGCTATACTCATGCAGCAGGTTGCTGAGCCCTATATCCGCAACAGAGCTGTTCGTCACCTTGAAAAGGGCAGGGTAGTCATCTTCGGCTGCGGAACCGGAAACCCCTTCTTCTCGACCGATACAGCCGCTTCGCTCCGTGCTGTCGAGATAAACGCCGATATCTTCCTCAAGGCGACTCTCGTTGACGGCGTTTACGATAAAGACCCCCACAAGTTCGACGACGCCAAGAAGTACAGCACTCTCACATTCTCTCAGGTCATCGGCGACGACCTCGGAGTTATGGACAGCACTGCTGCTGCAATGTGCCGTGACAACAAGATGAAGATGCTCGTGTTCGACCTCAGCCGTCCGGACAATATCTACGACGCTGTTATGGGCGAGGACGTAGGAACTGTTGTATACGAAGAATAATGCCGTCCCGGAACAGTGCTCCGGGAAAGAATGAATTTTTTATTGTATCTGAAAGGAATGAATCGTTATGAAGGAAACTATCAATAATGCAAAGGAAAAAATGAATAAGAGCCTCAACGCTCTGGCAAATGAATTCGCAGCTATCCGCGCAGGAAGAGCTAACCCCGCCGTTCTCGACAAGGTACAGGTGGACTACTGGGGAACTCCTACTCCTATCAATCAGATGGCTGCTATTTCTGTGTCTGAGGGACGTATCCTCGTTATCTCTCCGTGGGAGAAGAACCAGCTCAAGCCTAT
>DEDQ01000019.1:14224-16598 GCA_002350065.1 Ruminococcus flavefaciens | reverse complement strand
TTCCCCCAGCTCACTGAGGACCGCCGTAAGGAGCTCTGCAAGGACATCAAGAAGCTCGGCGAGGAGTCAAAGGTAGCTATCCGCTCTATCAGACGTGATGCTATCGACAAGATCAAGAAGATGCAGAAGAACTCCGAAATAACCGAGGACGACCTCAAGGATGCAGAGAAGAAGGTACAGGATATCACCGATAAGTTCTGCGCCGAGGCCGACAAGGCTGTTGCTGACAAAGAAAAAGAGATAATGACAGTATAAGGTGAAACATGGCAATATTCGGTAAAAAGAAAGAATCTGAGATACTCCTTCCCGAGCAGCTCCCCCAGCACGTCGGATTTATCATGGACGGCAACGGCAGATGGGCTAAAAAGCGCGGATTGCCGCGTCCGTTCGGTCACCGCGAGGGAGCCAAGACATTCCGCAAGATAGTCCGCCACTGCAAGGATATCGGCATCAAAAACATATCCTTCTATGCCTTCTCGACCGAGAACTGGCAGCGTCCTCCCGAGGAGGTAAGCGCGATAATGGACCTCTTCCGCGACTACATCTCCGACGTGAGAAACTTCCTCAGCGAGAACACGAGAATGGTATTCCTCGGCGATAAATCAGCATTCGACGACGACCTCCGTGAGAAGCTCATAAAGCTTGAGGAGGATACAGCCAAGTACGACGAGATGACCCTCCTCATGGCGGTCAACTACGGCGGCAGAGACGAGCTCGCACGTTCAGCGAGAATACTCGCTCAGAAGGCTGTAAACGGCGAGATAAAGCCTGAGGACATAACCGAGCAGTCCATTTCGGATACCCTGTATACAGCCGGTATCCCCGATGTTGACCTCGTTATCCGTCCGAGCGGCGAGATGCGCCTTTCAAACTTCCTTATCTGGCAGTGCGCATACGCCGAGTACTACTTCACCGACATTCTCTGGCCTGATTTCTCAGAAGGCGACCTCGACGCCGCTCTCGTTGAATTCGGCAGAAGAAACCGCCGTTTCGGAGGCGTGTGATGCTTACAAGGATAATTTCGGGCGCAGTCGGAGCTCTGCTTCTGGCTGTAGTCCTCTATTTCCACGATACGCTGTTCCTGCCCATAGCAGTTTCGGCGATGACAGGAGTTATGCTGTTCGAGCTGCTGCGAGCTGTAAAGCTGCACAAGTGTCTTCCGGTGCTCATATCTGCGGAGATATGCGGTATACTTGCTCCGCTGTTTTACTCGTTCAACTTCTACGGCGATCAGGTCGAGAACTTCACCACGATACTCGACGTCCACATCGCACCGTTTGACAAGTCCGTACCCGAGGCTGTCATCGAGATATTCGGCTGGAGGGTGAGCCCTTCGCTGCTGACGTTTGCAGTTTCGCTCACCGCGGCATTCATGATATTCGTTACATGGCTCAGAAAGCACAAGGAGATACGCTACGAGCAGATATTCTTTGTCCTCGCGAGCATGATACTCGTCCCGCAGGCGATGACTACCATGATACGCATCGAGCGCACCGACAGCAAAAATGGTCTGTTCCTGCTTATAATGGCGCTTTGCGGCGCGTGGATAGCTGATACCGGAGCCTACTTCACGGGAGTTGCGATAGGCAAGCATAAGCTCTGTCCCGAGATAAGCCCCAAGAAGACCATCGAGGGCTTCATCGGCGGCATACTCACTACTGCGATAGCCTATACAGCGGCATTTTCGATATACTACGGCTTCACAGCCAAGAGAGCCGTTATAGCATTCGTAACAGGCGCATTCTGCGCAGTTGTGGGAGCTATAGGCGACCTTTCTGCGTCTATGGTCAAGCGTCAGATAGGCTTCAAGGACTACGGAAAGATAATGCCCGGTCACGGCGGACTTATGGACCGCTTTGACAGCGTGCTTTTCGTGCTTCCTACATTCTATGTATTTATTGCACTTTTAGGTGTACAATGATTTGCGAAAGGAGACTAAACGTATCATGCGTATAGTCCCTTTTGCTTTATTGCAATTCGTTCGCATTCATAAGACGCGTTACGAATTAATATAAAGGAACGGAGATATAATATAATGAACAAGAAAGTTTCTATCCTCGGTTCTACCGGCTCTATCGGAACTCAGTCGCTCGAGGTCTGCGAGAAGCAGGGCTTTGATATCGTAGCTCTTGCGGCTCACAGCAGTGTGAAGCTCCTTGCCGAGCAGGTGAGAAAGTTCAGACCGAAGTACGTGTGCATCTTCAACGAGGAGAAATATCCCGAGCTCAAAGAAGCTCTCGCTGACGTTTCCGTTGAGATACTCTGCGGCATGGAGGGCTTATGCAAGATAGCGGCTCTCGAAGAGAACGACATTGTCCTCAATTCTGTAGTCGGCATGGTGGGACTTCTCCCCACGCTCACAGCCATAAAAGCC
>DEDQ01000019.1:13992-14141 GCA_002350065.1 Ruminococcus flavefaciens | reverse complement strand
CTTCAGGGCAATAAGAGAAGCCAGCTCAGCCGCATTATCCTCACAGCTTCGGGAGGTCCCTTCTTCGGCTACAGCTACGACCAGCTCCGCAATGTCACCAAGGCGGACGCTCTGAAGCACCCCAACTGGGACATGGGCAACAAGATAAC
>DEDQ01000019.1:12058-13850 GCA_002350065.1 Ruminococcus flavefaciens | reverse complement strand
GATGACTATGCCGTTATAGCTCAGCTCGGCGTGCCGGATATGAAGATACCGATACAGTATGCGCTGACCTATCCCGACAGATACGAATGCCCGACAAAGCGGCTCTCGCTCACCGATTACGGCACTCTCACCTTCGCCAAGCCCGATTATGAGACCTTCAAGTGCCTCAGCGCCGCAATAGAGGGCATAACCCGCGGCGGAGCCTATCCCTGCCTTATTAATTCCGCAAACGAGGAGGCTGTACGTGCATTCCTCCATGACGAGATAAAGTTCATACAGATAGGCGAGATAGTTTCTTCCGTGCTTGAGAAGTTCCCGCAGTCTGAGATAACCTGCTACGAGGACGTAATGGCTGCCGACAAGGCTGCCCGCGAATATGTCAGAAACATCATCGGCTGACACTGAAAGAAGGAAAGGATATACATGGGTATTGTTATTGCACTTATCATTTTCGGACTAATCGTTACTATCCACGAGTTCGGACACTTCATCTGCGCCAAGCTCAGCGGAGTAAAGGTGCTGGAATTTTCAGTCGGCATGGGTCCGAAGCTTTTGCAGAAGCGCAAGGGCGAAACTGCCTATTCGCTCAGACTTCTGCCCGTAGGCGGCTACTGCGCTATGGAGGGCGAGGACGCTTCCGGCGACGACCCGCGAAGCTTCCGCAATGCAAAGCTTTGGAAGCGTATGCTCATACTTGTTGCCGGAGCGCTTATGAATTTTGTACTCGGTATGATAATGGTAGTCATCGTCGTGAGTATGTTCGAGGTAATACCGACCAATCAGGTGAAGGGTTTCTACGGAGTTGAAAACGAGGACGGCACCACGACCTACTATTCGCAGAGCTGTCAGACCGGTCTGCGCACGAATGACGTCATAGTCAAAATGGACGGCGTGTCGATATACAGCTTCCTCGACATCGACTATATCTTCGCGACTGCCAAATCCGACGAGCACGACCTCGTTGTAAAGCGTGAGGGCAAGCGCGTTGAGCTCCCGGGAGTTAAATTCCACAACGACCAGACCGGCGAGAGCATGGACTTCGGCTTTGTCACCAACGAGAAGAATCCGCTCACGATAACGAAATGCTCGGGCAAGGTGTTCATGTCAATGGGACATATCATCGAGCTCTCGTTAAAGCAGATATTCACCGGAAAAGCCAAGAAGGAGGACGTTTCGGGTCCCGTGGGAGTAGTCTCCTCGATAAACGAGACCACCTCGGAGGCTGAGTCCACCGGCGATGCAGTGTTCATGCTCGCATATATGACAGCGATGATAACGATAAACGTCGGCATATTCAATCTTCTGCCGATACCGGGACTCGACGGCGGCAGACTGCTTTTCTGCTTCATCGAGCTTATCCGCCGCAAGCCCGTTAAGCCGGAGCACGAGGGATACGTTCATCTTGCGGGAATGATACTGCTCTTCGGCATAATGATATTTGCAACATTCAACGACATCATGAGACTGATACACAAATAAAACTGAGAATTGAGAATTAATGTGTCCGCATTCGCGGACGGATCTAAAATCATCGCGTCAGTGATACCATGATTCTCCATTCTCAATTCTAAATTCTCAATTAAAAAAACGGAGGTTTTGTTATGAGAAATGTTAAACCTGTAAAGGTCGGGGACTGCGTCCTCGACGGCAAGCACATCTACATACAGTCAATGCTCAATGCCCGCTCGGACGATATCGAAGGCAGCGTTAAACAGGCTGTCGAGCTCGAAAAGGCAGGCTGCGAGATAGTACGTGCGGCTATCCCGAATATGGAGGCTGTAAAGCTTATCCC
>DEDQ01000019.1:6023-12014 GCA_002350065.1 Ruminococcus flavefaciens | reverse complement strand
CTCGCTATAGAGGCTGCTGCCGCAGGAGTTGACAAGATACGCATAAACCCCGGAAACATCGGCGGCATGGACAGGGTAAAGGCAGTCGTTGACGCCTGCCGCGCAAGGAATCTCCCGATACGCATCGGTGTAAACTCGGGCTCACTCGAGAAGGAGATACTCGCCAAGTACGGCTCTCCCACGCCGGAGGCTCTCGTTGAGAGCGCAATGGGTCATGCGGCTCTGCTTGAAAAATTCGACTTCGACGACATCGTTATCTCAATCAAGTCCTCGGACGTTAACCGCATGATAGCCGCATACAGGCTTGCTGCGGAAAAGTGCAGCTATCCGCTCCACCTCGGAGTTACCGAAGCCGGCACTGAGCGAATGGGACTTATCAAGTCCGCAGTAGGAATCGGCTCGCTGCTCTGCGACGGTATAGGCGAGACGATACGTGTATCCCTCACTGACGAGCCTGTAAAGGAAATCGCAGCCGCAAAGGATATCCTCAAATGCATCGGCAAGCGCGGAGGCGTGAGACTTGTATCATGTCCTACCTGCGGAAGAACGCGAATCGACCTCATCGGCACTGCTAAAAAGGTCGAGGAAGCCCTCAAGGATATGGACAAGGACATCACTGTTGCTGTCATGGGCTGTATCGTAAACGGTCCCGGAGAAGCACGCGAGGCTGATATCGGTATCGCGGGCGGCGACGGCTGTGCGGTCATCTTCAGAAAGGACGGCACACAGAGAAAGATAAAAGAGGAGGAAATAGTCTCCGAGCTTCTTGCAGAGGTCGAGAGACTCTGATATGAATATAGCTATCTCCGAATTTTTAAAGGAATACTGCCCCGAGCTGCCGGATACGGTAAGGGCGGGCGAGATATACAAGCTGACCTACACCGAGGACCTGAAGCATTTCAGGTTCCTCGCGCATTTTGGTGCTGTCGTTCCTGCGGACGATATCTTCGCATTCGAGAGGCAGGTTGCCGAGGCGATAAAGGTCGAGAGCGTGAGGCTCTTCCCGCGGTATGACGAGAAGCTGTTCGGACTTGACTGCTACGGCGAGCTGATAAAGCTCCTGAAAAGGGACATCTCCGTTGTGAACGGCTTCCTCGACGGCGCAGAGGTAAAACTCGGCGACGGAAAGCTTACGATAGAGCTCATGCACGGCGGACGCGACATACTCGAAAAATTCCGATTTGCAGCCACTTTCCGACAGATGATATACAACCAGTTCGGCGTTCAGGTGAACGTTGAGCTCCTCGGCGGCGAGCCTGTAAGCTCTGAGAAATTCGACGCAATGCAGGAGGAGGTCGAAGCTACTCTTCCGGATTACAGCGCTCAGCTCGTGCCTGAGAAATCGAAGGAGGAGCTCGCCCGCGAAGAGGCAATGGCTAATATCCCGACAAAGGCAGTCGATACAGCCTCCACGAACAAGGAATTCGACCCCGAATCCGCGGAGCTCATCAAGGGCAGACCTATCCGTGAAAAGCCTGAGTCTATATGCGAGGCTGTAGGAAAGCTCGGTGAAAAGGTAGTTGTTGTCGGAGATATCTTCGCAAGCGAGGTCAAGGAGCTCCGCAACGACAAGACAGTTATAACCTACTGTATCACCGACTACAGCGGCTCGCTGATGGTGAAATTCTTCGCAAAGACCTCCGATGAGGAGGAAATGGGCAAGTTTGCGGGTCTCAAAAAGGGACAGACAATCCTCGTTGCCGGAAAGGTCGATTATGACCAGTTTGCGCATGATATCTCGATAATGCCGAACTCGGTGATAAAAGTCAAGCGCGTGCCGAAAATGGATGTTTACCCCGAGAAGCGTGTCGAGCTCCACTGCCATACGAATATGTCTGCAATGGACGCCGTTACCGACCCCGTAACGCTGATAAACCGCGCCTCCGAGTGGGGACATCAGGCTATGGCGATAACCGACCACGGCTGTGTACAGGCTTTTCCGGACTGTATGTACAATATGCCGAAGAACTTCAAGGTCATTTACGGCATGGAGGCTTACGTAGTCAATGACATCGACCGTGAGCAGATACTCAGCGAGAACATCGACCGCAATTTCAACGACGAGGTCATAATCTTCGATGTCGAGACAACGGGTCTGAGCTTTGCGAATGACAGGCTCACGAGCATTGCCGCGATAAAGGTGAGAAACCTCCAGAACGTTGACAGCTTCGAGACCTTCGTCAATCCTCAGAAGCATATCCCCGAGCATATAACCGAGCTCACCGGCATCACCGACGACATGGTAAAGGACGCTCCCGACGAGGCAGAGGCTCTCCGCAAGTTCATGGAATTCTGCGGCGACAGACCTGTTCTCGCGGCGCATAATGCAAACTTCGATACCACGATGCTGAATCAGATATGCGCGAGAAACGGCATCGACTTCCCGTATGTCAAGCTCGACACGCTTGTTATGTGTCAGGCGATGCTTCCTGAAATGGGACGTCACAAGCTCAACCTTGTTGCCAAGAACCTCAAGCTCGGCTCATTCGAGCACCACCGCGCCGACGAGGACGCTCTCATGCTCGCGAAGATATACATAGAGCTCATCGGCAGACTGAAATCCCAGCGCGGCTGGGACAATCTCAGCCACCTCAATGAGCTGGTCGGCGAGATAGATAAAAAGAAGCTCCGCTCGTACCACCAGATAATCCTCGTCCGCAATCAGGCGGGACTCAAAAACCTGTACAAGCTCGTTTCGATAAGCAACCTCGAATACTTCTATAAGAAGCCGCTTATCCCGAAATCAGTGCTCGAGGAATACCGCGAGGGTCTTATCTTCGGAAGTGCCTGCGAGGCAGGCGAGCTCTTTCAGGCTATGCTCAATTTCAAGCCCGAGGAGACTATCGAAAAGCTTGCGAAGTTCTACGACTACCTCGAGATACAGCCAATATGCAACAATGAGTTCATGGTACGCGAGGGAACTGCCGAAAATGACGAGGAGCTCAGAGACTACAACCGCCGCATAATCGCTCTCGGAGACAAGCTCGGCATACCGGTCTGCGCGACCTGCGACGTCCACTTCATCGACCCCAAGGACGCCATATACCGCAAGATAATCCTCACAAGCATGGGCTTCAAGGACGCCGAGAATCAGGCGGCACTCTACCTCCGCACTACCGACGAGATGATGAAGGAGTTTGCATATCTCGGCGAGGACAAGGCTAAGGAGGTAGTTATCACCAACACTAACGCCATTGCGGACATGATAGAAGTCGTCCGCCCGATACCCAAGGGCACCTTTACTCCCACTATCGAGGGAGCTGAGGAGGAGCTCGTCCGTATCACACACGACAAGGCTCATGAGATATACGGCGACCCGCTCCCAGAGCTCGTAGAAAAGCGCCTCGACCGTGAGCTGTCGTCTATCATCAAGCACGGCTTCTCAGTGCTTTATATCATCGCTCAGAAGCTTGTATGGAACTCAGTCGACCATGGCTATCTCGTTGGTTCACGAGGTTCAGTCGGCTCGTCATTCGTGGCTTCTATGGCGGGAATATCGGAGGTAAATCCTCTGCCGCCGCATTACATCTGCCCGAATCCGGAGTGCAAGTACAGCGAGTTCCTGCTCGACGGTAAATACGGTTCAGGCTTCGACCTGCCGCAGAAAAACTGTCCCAAGTGCGGAACGGATATGCACCGCGAGGGACACGATATCCCGTTCGAGACCTTCCTCGGCTTCGACGGCGACAAAGCTCCTGATATCGACCTCAACTTCTCCGGCGAGTACCAGTTCTGGGCTCACCGCTACACGGAGGAGCTCTTCGGCAAATCGAACGTTTTCAAGGCGGGAACTATCTCCGCTGTCGCCGAAAAGACAGCTTTCGGCTACGTCAAGAAATACTGCGAGGAGAACGGCATTACCCTCAACAACTCCGAGCTGACGCGCCTTGCGGCTGGCTGTACCGGCATAAAGCGTACTACAGGTCAGCACCCCGGCGGCATGGTAGTTGTTCCGTCAGACTACGAAGTTGAGGACTTCACTCCTGTCCAGCACCCCGCGGATTCGCCGGATTCAGCCGTTATCACCACCCACTTCGACTTCAACTCGCTCCACGATACCATATTGAAGCTTGACGAGCTCGGACACGTTGTTCCTACGCTCTACAAGCACCTCGAAGACCTCACCGGCATCAAGATAAAGGACGTTCCCACCTCCGACCCGGACGTTATACGTATGTGTACGAACTGCGATGTTCTGGGAGTTACGCCGGAGGAGATATACTGTAAGACCGGAAGTCTCGGTATCCCCGAAATGGGTACGGGCTTCACGATACAGATGCTCCTTGACGCGAAACCGACCAAGTTCAGCGACTTTTTGCAGATATCAGGACTTTCCCACGGTACCGACGTTTGGCTCGGCAATGCAAAGGACCTCATCGACAACGATATATGCACGATTTCCGAGGTTATCGGTACCCGTGACAGTATCATGACCTATCTGCTTTATAAGAATGTAGAGCCGAAAATGGCGTTCCAGATAATGGAGTGGACCCGTAAGGGAAAGGCTCCGAAACAGTTCACGCCGGAGATAATCGAGATGCTCCGCGCTCATGACGTGCCGGAGTGGTACATCGAGAGCTGTCTGAAGATAAAGTATATGTTCCCGAAGGCTCACGCCGCCGCATACGTTATCGCAGCGATTAAGCTGGGCTGGTTCAAGCTGCATATGCCGCTGGAGTATTACTCGACCTATTTCTCGGTCCGCGGTGAAGACTTCGACGCCGAGCTTGCTGTAAAGGGCAAGGACGCAGTCCGCGCGAGGATAAACGAGCTCCGCGAGCTCGGAAACGACCGCTCGAAGAAGGAGAACGACCTCTACGATATCCTGCTCATCACGAACGAGATGCTCTCTCGCGGGTATGAATTCCTGCCGATAGACCTCTTCAAGTCTCACGCGACCGATTTCCTGCCGGAGGACGGAAAGCTCCGCATACCATTCTCGGCTATGTCAGGAGTCGGCGAAAACGCCGCAAAGGGACTCTACGAAGCCGCACAGAAGGGCGGATTCATCTCAATAGAGGAATTTCAGGAGCAGAGCGGTGCGTCAAAAACAACAATAGATATGTTGAAAACAGTAGGAGCTTTCGGCGAACTGCCAGAATCTTCGCAGATGAGCTTCTTTTGACTTGACTTCTTAATAGTAATGTGTTACTATATTATCATGTTAGCAGACTAAAGTGAATAAACATTCATGGAGGACATTATGAAATATTATGATCTTATTACCCCCGAGGGCACGAAAGACCTGCTCTTCGGCGAGTGTATCGTAAGAAGAAACATCGAGAAAACACTTTTCAAGATATTCAAGAGCAGGGGATACAGCGAGATGATAACTCCCGGACTTGAATTCTTTGACGTGTTCAACCTCAATTCCCGCTATTTCCCGCAGGAGAACCTCTACAAGCTCACCGACAGCAAGGGCAGACTGCTCGTAATGCGTCCGGATTCGACAATGCCTATCGCAAGAGTTGTCGCAACACGTCTCCGCGACGCCGTGCTCCCGCTGAAGCTTTGCTATAATCAGACAGTTTACCGCACCGAGCCCGCTCTCAAGGGCAGAAGTGACGAGATAGTACAGGCAGGCATCGAGCTTATCGGCTCTCAGCTCAAAATGGCTGACCTCGAAGTTATCTCCACAGCCGTTGATTCCCTCAAGGCATTCGGCATGGAGTTCTCGCTCGAGATAGGACATATCGGCGTATTCAAGGAGCTCGTAGGACGCCTTGAAGCTACCGACAAGGAAAAGGAGCGTATCCGCAAGCTCATTGAGAACAAGAACTTCCCTGCGCTCAATGATATGCTCGATACATTCGGCAATAACCCCGTAACCGCGGCATTGAAGAAGCTTCCCGCGCTCTTCGGCGGCGAGGAGGTATTCGAGAAGGCAGAGGAGCTTATCCCCGACGAGAACGTTAAGCATATCCTCGACGAGCTCCGCGAGATATACCGCGATACAGTTGAGCTCTGCGGCGGTGACGGCAATATCACCGT
>DEDQ01000019.1:0-5874 GCA_002350065.1 Ruminococcus flavefaciens | reverse complement strand
GAGAAGAGCGGAGTTTTCCCGGCGATGCCCAAGGTCGATGCTATCGTTTTCGCTCAGGAGGGCTGCGAGGTAGCTGCTATAAAGGCGGCAAAGGAGCTCCGCGAGCAGGGTCTCGTTGTTGAGAATGCGCTCTTCGACGATATCGAGTCAGTACGCGAATACGCAAAGGAAAAGAAGATAGCCAAGGTCGTTGTTATCGACGGCGAGGACATGGAGGTTACAGAATGAGCAAGCCTATACGTATAGCTCTTACAAAGGGCAGACTTGAAAAGGATACAGTCGGACTTCTCGAAAAGCTCGGCTTTGACTGCACAGCAGTCCGCGAGAAGGGCAGAAAGCTCATACTTCCTGTTCCGGACGCAAATTTAGAGGTCGTACTCGCAAAGGCAAACGACGTTATAACCTACGTCGAGCACGGTGTATGCGACATGGGAGTTGTCGGCAAGGACACTATCATGGAGATGAAGGGCAAGTTCTTCGAGCTTGTTGACCTCGGATTCGGCAGATGCAAATTTGCTCTTGCTACAAAGAAGGGCTACGATTTCTACAGCGGCTACGGAATCAAGACCATTGCAACCAAGTACCCGAACGTTGCCCGCAGCTTCTTCGAGAAAAAGGGCATGGATACTGAGATAATCAAGATAGAGGGCTCGGTCGAGCTTGCACCGCTCCTCGAGCTTGCTGACGGCATCGTAGATATCGTTGAGACAGGTACTACTCTCAAAGAGAATGGACTCGAGGTGATCGAGGACGTTGCACCTATCTCCGCAAGACTTATCGTTAATACAGTAAGCCTGAAAATGCGTCAGGCTGAGATAGAATCCCTTATCGAGAAGATACAGGCGAATTTATAATGACACGGCGGGATTCCGCAGGAAGGGATAAATATGAAGAAGATATACGCAAACGGAACAGACGAAAAGAATTTCCTCGCCGAGCTCTCAAAGCGTGCGGGCGAGACAAATAAGAAGGTTACTGAGACAGTTTCCGCGATAATCGAGGACGTAAGAGAGAACGGCGATACTGCTGTAAAGAACTACACTCTCAAATTCGACGGAAATCTTCCGCAGTATTACGAGGTGCCCCGCGATGTCATCAATGACGCTCTCACAGAGGCAGACCAGGAATTTGTAGATGCTCTTCTCAACGCTCAGGAGAACATCGCCGACTTCCACAACAGACAGGTCGAGCAGGGATTCATCAATGCCAAGGAAAACGGCTGCATCATGGGTCAGAAGGTACGCGGACTCGAGCGTGTGGGACTCTACGTTCCCGGCGGCACGGCTGCATATCCGTCAAGCGTGCTCATGAATGCTATCCCTGCCAAAATTGCCGGTGTCAAGGAGATAATCATGGTAACTCCTCCCAAGAAGGACGGCACTCCCAACAAGGATATCCTTGTTGCGGCGGCTATCTGCGGAGTTGACAGAGTTTTCATGTCCGGCGGAGCTCAGGCTATTGCGGCTCTTGCATACGGCACCGAGGAGATACCCAAGTGCGACAAGATAGTAGGTCCCGGAAACATATACGTTGCAACGGCAAAGAAGCTTCTTTACGGCGTTGTAGATATCGACATGATAGCAGGTCCGAGTGAGATACTCGTTATCGCTGACGATACGGCTGACCCGAAATTCGCAGCCGCAGACCTTATGTCACAGGCAGAGCACGACGTTCTCGCCTCTGCAATAATGGTAACAACGAGCGAGAAGCTCGCCGACGCGACTATAGCTGAGATAAACCGCCAGAAGGAATATCTCTCACGCAAGGAGATTATCGAGAAGTCACTTGACGACTACGGCGCTATCATCATCGCTGACAGCCGTGAAAAGTGCGTAGAGCTCGCAAATAAGATAGCTCCCGAGCACCTTGAGGTACTCATGGAGAATCCGTTCGAGCTCCTCGGAAGCCTCGAAAATGCCGGCTCGGTATTCCTCGGAAACTACGCGTCAGAGCCTCTCGGCGACTACTATGCAGGTCCTAATCACGTCCTCCCGACAAGCGGCACAGCTCGTTTCTTCTCGCCGCTCGGAGTTGCAAGCTTCACAAAGCGCATGGCTTACACCTATTATACAGAGGACGCTCTCCGCAGTGCAAAGGACGATATAGTTCTCATTGCCGAGCGCGAGGGACTTACAGCTCACGCAAATGCTATCAAGGTACGCTTTGAATGAACGCAAATCCGGTAAATTTAAAGCTAAATAAGATCTTTACAATAGCTGAGTGCATAGTTGCGGGCATATTTACGCTTATATTTCTCACGCTGTTTATACTCACCGGAGCATGCCTATTAAGATCCTGCATCTGCATGGCATGGCTTCTCTTCATGCTGTATCATCTTATATTCAAGGAAAACAAGCAGAGCTATGTCATATGCCTTGCGGAGATACTGATAATATCGCCGATAGTGCTGTTTCTCTCGCTGTGGGCACCGATAATGATAAATACACATTTTGCTTTCAGATATCCGTTTCAGAAGTCTTATATCGAGATATTCAGCGGCGATGATACGTTCGACTATTTTCCGGATAAGCTTCCGGATGATGTAAAGAACTACCGGCTGGATCATTTCCCTTCGATAATGCAGGGTGACGGGTATACGACTGTGAGCTTTGAAGCTTCGGATGATGTTTTAGAGCAATACACAGAGCTTTATTCTGCGGGTGCGGTCTATACCTGTAAGGTGAGAGAACTCAGCGGAGGCTCCGTAATGATAAATGAAAACGGAGCAAATAACACCAATAAATACGCTGATGTGCATATGAGTGAGAGCTTCAGGAAAAAATGCAGCGATAATGCTAAGGTGTACATAATGTACAACAGTGAGACTTCTCATCGCTCATCGTACACAAGCGCTGTTGTGATAGACAGCGAACACAACCTTATAGAATTTTCAAAAATAGGCTAAACAGGAAGTGATGATGTGGAAGCTGAGATAAGTTCTTTCAAAAAGAGAATGAATATCGTTTTTACTGTAATAGCGACGGTGACAGCAGGTTTGTTTTCACTTGCATTTCTTGTCTTGATAATAGTTACAGGTCAAGGCAAATTCAGATTAATCGTAAGCGGGATATGGTTATTGTATCTTGTGAGAAAGCTCATTAAAGGAGCGGAGAATCACCATTTCGGCTGGAGTATTGCTGGTATCATTATCAAAACTCCAGTGCTTCTTATTATGTCTATGATGTTTATTGGAGTAAGTTCTGCTAAACCGTGGCAATATTCTTATCAGCGTGCATATATTCACTATTACCGAAGCTGGTATAAAGAGGTGCTTCCACAAGAACTGCCAAAGGATATCGACGATTATGTGTTCAGCTATTTGCCGACATTCGGGCAGGGGGGAGGACACGATTCCGTGCGCTTTTCAGCTCCGACCGAAACGATAGAAGTGTATGAGAAAGAGTATGCTTCACAGGCGATATACACGATACCTCTTTCCGATTTCAAAGATTCGTATATCTATTACGTGAAAGATATCAGCCCGAAGGCAGAGCAGGGATTGGATGAGTACCCTAATAACACACTCCATATCTATTACGACAACAAATTCTGGAATGATACCGATGCAACGGTCTATGTTATCTCGGCAGTCCATGATTTCAACCACCCAAGCAGTTATGCGGTCATAATAAGCAATGACCACACCAAGATACAATTCACGCAATTAGGCTAAACAGGAAGTGATAATATGAATAATTCATGGGAGGATAACGTCCGCAGGGTAGTTCCCTACGTTCCTGGCGAGCAGCCAAAGGAGACTGACGTTATCAAGCTCAATACAAACGAGAACCCCTATCCGCCCGCTCCGGAGGTAAGGGCTATACTCGACAGCTTTGACGAATCACGCATGAGACTTTACCCGACTCCCGATGCGGCGGAGCTCACAGATGCTATCGCTGAGAGATACGGCTTGAAGTCCTCACAGGTCTTTGTCGGAGTCGGCTCTGACGACGTTATATCAATGGCATTCCTGACTTTTTTCAACTCGGATAAGCCGGTGCTTTTCCCTGATATAACCTATTCGTTCTACGACGTATGGGCTGATGTTTACCGCATTCCATACCAGACAAAGCCACTCCGCGCCGACCTTACTATCGACCCCGCAGACTATAAATGCGAGAACGGAGGTATCATCTTCCCGAATCCGAACGCTCCTACAGGCGTTTACGAGAGCGTGGAAATGATAGAGGACATCGTAAAGGCGAATCCGGATTCAGTCGTTATGATAGACGAGGCTTATATCGACTTCGGAGGCGAGAGCTGTCTGCCGCTTATAGAGAAGTATGACAATCTCCTTGTGATACAGACATTCTCGAAATCACGCTCTATGGCGGGAATGAGAATAGGCTTTGCAATGGGCTGCGAGAAGCTCATCAAGTACATGAACGACGTCAAGTTCTCGATAAATTCCTACACAATGAACACCGTAACTCAGGTCTGCGGAGCTGCCGCTGTACGCGACGAGAAATACTTCCGCGATACCGTTCAGAAGATAATCGACACACGCGAATACTCGAAGAAAAAGCTCTCGGAGCTCGGCTTTATGTTCCCGGATTCAATGAGCAATTTCATATTCGCATCGCCGCATAAAAAGTCCGCGGAGTATGTTTTCACCGAGCTCAAAAAGCGCAGGATATTCGTCCGCTGGTGGGATAAGCCCATTGTCAGGGACTATCTGCGCATCTCTGTCGGCACACGCGAGGAAATGGACAAGCTGTTCGCGGCTTTGGAGGAAATAATCAATGGATAAAGCAAAACGCTGCGGAGAGGTAGTCCGCAAGACTAAGGAAACAGACATATTTGTAAGCGTCGAGATAGACGGTCTTGGCAGAGCTGACATCGAAACTGGCGTGGGATTCTTCGACCATATGCTGACTGCTCTTTCCGTACACAGCGGTATCAGCATGACGATAAAGGTCAAGGGAGACCTCGAGGTGGACTGTCACCACACCATAGAGGATACGGGTATCGCACTCGGACAGGCGCTCGGACAGGCTCTCGGAGCAAAATCCGGCATAGTCCGCTACGGAACGGCGTTTATCCCTATGGACGAGGCTCTTGCAATGGCGAGTCTTGACCTCTCGAACAGACCGTTCCTCGTATTCGATTGTCCGTTCACGAATCAGAGCTGCGGCAGCTACGACCTTTGCATGACGGAGGAGTTTTTCCGCGCATTTGCATTCAACTCTGGCATGACGCTGCATATCAAGCTTCTTTACGGCAGCAATGACCACCACAAGGCTGAAGCTGTATACAAGGCAGTCGCACACGCTCTGAAAACAGCCGTAACGCTCAATTCTGACGGCTCTACGCTCTCGACGAAAGGAGTTCTGTGATGATAGCGATAATTGATTACGGCGCAGGAAACATTTTCAGCGTCAAGAATGCCCTCGATTATCTCGGGCTTGAAAGCGCTCTTGTTAAGGATAAGGAATCAGTTAAGGCTGCCGACGCAGTAATACTTCCCGGAGTAGGAGCTTTTCCGGCAGCAATGGAAATGCTCAATAAATCTGGACTTGTTGACACTATCAAGGAGGAAGCCTCACGCAAGCCGTTCCTCGGCATCTGCCTCGGTATGCAGCTCATTTTCGAGAAGGGCTACGAGTTTGAGGAGACTGACGGACTCGGTCTCATCGGCGGTTCTGTTATAAAAATGGAGGAGCCTGACCTGATAATCCCGCACATGGGCTGGAACAAGCTCGAAAAGCTCAATAGCTGTCCGCTGCTTGAAAACGTCGGAGATAACGAATACGTTTACTTCGTCCACTCTTACAAGGCGGAATGTGCTGACAAGGATATCGCCGCATACAGCGAATACGGCGGAAGAGTCCCTGCTCTTGTTTACGACGGCAAATACGTCTACGGAGCTCAGTT
>DEDQ01000067.1:30487-31320 GCA_002350065.1 Ruminococcus flavefaciens | reverse complement strand
CCGCTCATGTACTCGCGTACCTGTTCGGGAGTGAAATTCTCGTTGGACATATGTCCCTCGCAGAAGCTTATAAGCTGCTCCATGCTTGAATAGGCGAATTTTCCGTCGGTATAGCACCATTTGCAGTAGCTCTCGTTGAAGTCTCCGTCGGGTTCTTTGCTGATATTTTCGTCCTCGAGAGGCATTCCGCAGCACTGACAGATAAGCTTCCTCGGCGAGCCGAGAAGAGTGTTTATCGACACATCAAACAGCTTCGACAGCAGCTTCAAAGTCTCGGTATTCGGCAGAGTTTCACCGGTCTCCCAGCGTGAAACAGCCTGACGCGTTACGTAAACTTTTTCCGCAAGCTGTTCCTGCGACATTGAATTTTTTGTTCTGAGTTCAAAGATAACGTCTTTTGTATCCATATTAATCACCTCAAGTTGATTATACCATGCTCGCGAGCCATAAGCAAGCAACGCGCTGTTGCTATATCTCCCAGTCGTCGCAGAGACGGTTTATTGCCTCGGTGAGCTTGCGCATATCGGCATTTGCTCTGCCGTCGGAGAACTTGATAAGGTCGGAAAGGCGCTTTGAAGCTGCAACAAGGTCGCTGTAGCAGACGTTGACATTGCCCATATGCTCCTTTTTCGGTATCGGGATAGGAGCCGCATCGACTGTTATCTCGCCGGTGATGATATCGAATTCAGCACCGCTGTACGGAGCGTATGCGTCCGCGCCGAGCTCATTGATGAGCTTTTCCTTGAAGCTTTCGGCAGAGGAAGCCTCGCCGTGAATGATGAAAAACTTTTTGACGTCCTGAACTGCGCTCGCCCATTCCATAAGACCGTTCA
>DEDQ01000067.1:30158-30403 GCA_002350065.1 Ruminococcus flavefaciens | reverse complement strand
AGGGCGCGTCCGAGTGTATTTGAAGCCTGATAGCCGACGAAAAGTATCGTATTTTCGGGCTTCCAGAGATTATGCTTGAGGTGGTGCTTGATACGTCCGGCTTCGCACATACCGCTCGCGGAGATGATGACCTTCGGGCGTGAGTCCTCGTTTATAGCGCGGGAATCGTCGCTTGTGACGGTGCGGATAATTCCCTCAAATGAGATAGGATTTATGCCGCGGCGCACGTAGGAGAGAGCCTCCTC
>DEDQ01000067.1:29032-30053 GCA_002350065.1 Ruminococcus flavefaciens | reverse complement strand
CGGATAAAGTAGAGCATTTCCTGCGTTCTGCCGACTGCAAACGACGGGATAATAACGCTTCCGCCGCGGTCGAAGGTGGTTTGCAGGACCTGTGTCAGAGCCGTAACGTAGTCTGTCGGGCGATTGTGGACTCTGTTTCCGTAAGTGGATTCCATGATAACGTAGTCCGCGGAGTCGATGAATTTCGGGTCGCGGATAAGCGGCTGGTGGATATTGCCGATATCTCCTGAGAATGCGAGCTTACGGCTCTCGCCGTTTTCTGTGAGAGTGATGATTATGCTCGACGAGCCGAGGAGATGTCCCGCATCGCGGAAAAAGATATTGATGCCCTCGCAGATATCGACCGGAGTTTCGTATTCGTGCGGAACAAAGAGCTCTATCGCGCCGATAGCGTCGTCCATAGTGTAGAGCGGCTCGTAGTCGTCCTCGCCGCGGCGCTGAGCCTTACGGCTGCGCCACTCGGCTTCAAATTCCTGAATGTGAGCACTGTCGCGGAGCATAACGCTGCAAAGGTTAGCAGTTGCAACAGTCGAGTGTATCTCGCCGCTGAAGCCTCCGGCGTAGAGCAGCGGGAGCAGTCCCGAGTGGTCGATATGGGCGTGTGTGAGCAGCACGAAGTCGATATCTCCGGGAGCTACCGGTATCTGGACGTTTTCAAAAATGTCCTCGCCCTGCTGCATACCGAAATCCACGAGGAATTTCTTGCCGCAGGCTTCTATATATGTACAGCTTCCTGTGACTTCATGGGTCGCGCCGATGAACATCATTTTCATAAGTATTTGCCTCCTGTGGTAAGTTTATATAATTATACCATATTATAAGATGAATGTCTATACCATTTTGTGAATTTTCTTTGCAAGAGCTCTGCCCTTGCCCCGGCAGGGCGTTGCCCTGCAACCCACCAGAGACTCTGTCTCTGGACTCTGGTCAAGGCTCTGCCTTAACAATCCGCCAAAGGCTCTGCCTTTGGAATCCGGTCAAGGCTCTGCCTTAACAATCCGGCAGGGACGCTGTCCCTGCA
>DEDQ01000067.1:28167-28986 GCA_002350065.1 Ruminococcus flavefaciens | reverse complement strand
GCTTACTCTGTACAAAAGGTATAGTCTGCATGCGCTCGCCGAAAGAATATTGTATCGTCACCGGGCGGTATCTTCCGTTTTGGACACGGTATATTGCGAAATTGCTCCGCTTGCCAATTCGTCGGATTTGTGATATAATAATATCTGCACTAATTATTGCGAGGGAGGCTCCAATGAATAGGACTACAAAAACAATACATACCGTTGTATCCGTTGTGATATGGCTTGCTGTCATTGCGAATGCAGCATGGTTCGCAGTATCGTATCATTCCCTGCCCGGGCAGATAGGCTGTCATTTCGGACCTGACGGCGAATTTGATGTTATCGCAGAGCGCTTTTACGGTGCGTATCCCTATGTCGTATGCCTCGTCATATGCGGAGCCTGCGAGATAGCACGTCTTCTCACCGGAAAGCTTCGTCTCGGAATGAAGATAACCGAGAGCGGCACAAGAATAATCGAGGAGGGCTTTCGTTTCTTTCTCGACATCCTAAAGATAATGATCGCAGGATTTTACGGCTGTATGTGGTCGGAGTGCGTGATACATCAGCACGGTATGAATGTGAAGATAGGAGCGGCATTGGCTTTGCTGCTGATAATACTGATACCCGCGTTATTCATATTTATTCTTGTTACTTACATAGTAAGTAAAATAAAATACATAAAGCAAAAGAAAGAGGCAAGATCATGAACAAGAAAGAAACATCAGAGATCAAGAAGAATTTTTCCGATAAGAGCGGATTTTTCATCATGGAGCGCGTCCTCACGGGATTTGTTGACGCTGAGAAGAACGTCCGCTACCACAAGGTAAATCCCTGCGT
>DEDQ01000067.1:23173-28093 GCA_002350065.1 Ruminococcus flavefaciens | reverse complement strand
GAATTCCCGAACGAGGCATACGAGGAGGGCAAGCCGCAGGAGATACTCTATTCCGTGCTGAAGTCGGAGCTCAAGGACGAGGTCGTATGCGAGAACTTCCTCAATCACATTGCTAACAATATCGCGTATACAGGTCCTTTCGCGGTCATTACCGCTTACTGCGTATACACTATCCGCAAAAAGGACAAGAACGACGAATTTGCCGAGGGCGACGACGAGCTCTACCGCTATCTGCTGACGGCTATCTGTCCCGTGAATACGAGCAGCGACGGATTTGTTTTCGACAGCTTCAACAACGAGATAACAAAGAAGCTCAACACCGAGCTCATCATCAGCAAGGCGCCGTCTGACGGCTTCCTCTATCCTGTTTTCAGCAACAGGAGCAGCGATATCAACCACGTAATGTATTACGCGAAGTCCGCCTCAAAGCCGAATACCTCCATTGTCGAGGACGTTCTCGGATGCAGCTTTATCATGTCCGCGGACAGCGAAAAGTCGAGCTTCCAGAGCATTCTCAAGACCGTTGTCGGCGATGACCTCGACTACATGGTGATAAAGACCGTTAACGAGAAGCTTCAGGAGGTAGCTGAGGAGAGCAAGGACGACACCGACAATGCCGTTATCGACAATACCAAGCTCAAGGGCATACTCACTGATATCGGAGTGCCGCAGGAGCGCGTCGAGATGACTGACCCCGTTTTCGAGAAGGTCTGCGGCAATACTCCTCTGACTGTTTCAAACCTCATCGAGAAGAAGACAGTCCTCACATCGCCCGGTATTACGGTGAATATCAAGCCTGACGCGGCAGATAAGGTCCGCACGAGCGTAGTTGACGGCAGACGCTGTCTGCTCATTGATATCGACGACCCGACCATTGAAATAAACGGTCTGCCTGTTACTCTTAACTGACACGGGAAAATTTTTTCGGAAAAAATGAAAAAATCTCCGAAAAACACTTGATTTTTCCATTTTTACGTGATATAATATTACATGATGATAGTTAGACTAAAGACCGGAAACTTCCGGTCTTTCGTATTGTAATGGGAAATGCCCGTTCAGGCTATGTTTCATATCAAGAAAGGAGATACCGAATGAAGCTTAAAAAGTTCGGAGCTACAGAGAAAAAAGTGTACGACCTTATCAAGCCGATAACCGATGAGCTCGGCTATTATCTCTGGGACGTAAGCTACGTCAAAGAGGGCGCGATGTGGTACCTGCGCGTGTTCATCGACCGCGACGAGGGCATCACTATCGACGACTGCGAAAAGGTCACCGAGCCCGTCAACAAGATACTCGACGAGGCGGACCCTATCGCGCAGAGCTATATGCTCGAGGTCGGCTCGGCGGGTCTTGAAAGAGAACTGCTCAAGGAGGACCACTTCGAGGTCTGTCAGGGCGATAAGGTGCGTATCCGCCTTATCAGAAGCATCGACGGCGAAAAGGAGTTCTGCGCATACCTCAGAGGTACTGACAAGAACGAGCTCACCGTTGCCGATGAAAACGGAGACGAGCGAGTGCTGAAGCTCGAAGATATCGCATTCGTCAAGCTCTGGTTCGATTTTGATTAAGAAAGCATAAAATAATATTCAAGTATAAAAACCAATATAATAAAATGGAGGAAAACACCATGGATAACTTTTTCGATGCACTTGAGATGCTCGGCGAGGAAAACAGCGTTGAGACCGAGCTTCTCATAGAGAAAGTAAAGTCGGCTATGCTCAAAGCCGCTAAGAGAGCATATCCCCACAGCGAGGACAGGATAAGAGTAGAAATAGACCCCGCTACAAAGAAATTCGCAATGTACATCGTTCAGGAGATAATCGACGATGAGCCTATCGACGAGAACGAGATAAACATCGACGTCGCTAAAACTATCGACCCGAATGCCGTGCTCGGCGGAACTATCCTCAAGGAGATAGACATCTCAAAGCTCGGCAGAATGGCGGCTCTCTCGGCAAAGCAGTCCATAAAGGGCGACCTCAGAGAGATAAACCGCGAGCAGATGCTCGGCAAGTTCGAGCAGAAGGAGCACGACTGCATCATTGCTACGGTTTCTCAGATAGAGCCCGGCAGAGGCACTGTTACTGTTGAGTATCAGGGCACAGAGCTCTACCTCTTCAAGAACGAGCAGATACCAGGCGAAGTCCTCGAGGAGGGCAAGCAGGTCAAGGTATACATCACCGGTATCGTAGGCAAAACCAAGAAGCCTATCGTCAAGATATCACGTACTCATAAAGACCTCGTAAAGCGTCTCTTCGAGCTTGAAGTCCCCGAGATATACGACGGCACCGTTGAGGTAAAGTCCATATCCCGTGAGGCAGGCTCGAGAACAAAGATAGCCGTATGGTCAAAGGACCCCAACGTTGACGCTGTCGGCGCCTGCATAGGACCTCAGAGAACGAGAATCTCCGCAGTAGTCGGCGAGCTCAACGGCGAGAAGATAGACATTATCCCGTGGAGCGAAAAAACAGACGAATTCATCGCCCGTGCACTCGCTCCGGCACAGGTGCTCAAGACTGTTGTCACCTCAGAGGAGGAAAAGACCTGCACAGTCGTTGTTCCCAACAATCAGCTCTCGCTCGCTATCGGCAACAAGGGACAGAATGCAAAGCTTGCGGCTAAGCTCACAGGCTTCAAGATAGACATCAAGCCCCAGTTCGATAACCTCACAGGCGATGAGGCTCCCGAGCTCAGCGACGATTTCGTAGTTCCCGTTAAGGAGACTGCTGAGGAGCTCACTGAGGCAGAGCAGACAGAGGCTCCCGCAGAGGCTGAGGCTCCTGCTGAGGAAGCAGCTCCCGCTGAGGAATAATTATGAAACCGAAAAAGATACCCATGAGAATGTGTCTCGGCTGTAACGAGATGAAGCCGAAAAAAGAGCTCATGCGCGTTGTTAAGTCGCCGGAGGGAGAGATAAGCCTCGATTTCGTCGGCAAGAAAAACGGCAGGGGAGCTTACATCTGCCGGAGCAGCGAATGCTTCGATAAAGCGAGAAAAGCCCGCAGATTCGAGAAATCGTTCTCATGCAGGATCGACGAGAGCGTGTATGAGGTGATGGCTGATGAGCTCAGAAAAGAAACGGAAAACAGCTGACCTGCTCACGATATGCCTGAAGGCGGGAAAGAGCGTCAAGGGCTTTGACAGCTCTATGGACGCGGTAAAGGACGGGAAAGCGTTCTGCGTGCTTACGGCTTCCGACGCCTCGGCGAAAACAGTGAAAGAGGTAAATTTCGTGTGCGGAAGGTATGAAGTCCCCGCATACGCGACAGAGCTTGAAAAGGCTGAGATAGCGCGTCTCTGCGGAAAAGAGACGGCAGTCATCGCGGTCTGCGACAGAGGTTTTGCCGCAGGCTTTGAAAAGATAATTCTAAAATAACACCTCAGAAGTGTTGACATATATTTACACACTTTAAAATCAATACCGCTTCTGCGGTAAAGCATAATGGAGGTACTGCAACATATGGCAAAAAAGATAAAGTTAAGCGACGCTGCGAAGGATCTCAACGTTTCCTCGCAGGAAATAATGGATTTCTTCGCTGAAAAGGGCGATACAAAGAAGAAGGCTTCAACAAGCCTCACCGAGGAGGAGATGAACCTCGTACTTGAGCACTATACAAAGCTCCACGAGGTAAAGGACTTCAACGAGTATTTTGCTTCCAAGAGCGATCCCAGACCCGAGCGCAAGGAAGAGCCTAAGCCCGAGAAGAAGCCCAAGGCTGAAAAGAAGACCGAAAAGGCTGAGAAGGCAGAAAAGTCTGCAAAGGCAGCTCCCAAGAAGGAGGAGAAAAAGCCCGCAGAGCCCAAGAAGACTGCTGAAAAGTCCGCAGAGCCCAAGCCCGAGAAGAAGGCAGAGGCTCCGAAGGCTGAGCCTGCAAAGAAGGCAGAGCCCAAGGCTGAGCCCGTCAAGGAGGCTCCCGCAAAGAAGGCGGAGGCTCCCAAGGCAGAGCCCGCAAAGAAGGCAGAAGCCCCCAAGGCTGAGCCCGTAAAGAAAGAGGCTCCCAAGGCTGAGGCTGCTGCTCCAGAGAAGAAGAGCGACAAGAAAAAGGATAAGAAGAAGGAGCAGGTAAAAGCTCGCGACAGAGGCGAGAGCACCAAGCTCAACACAAGCTTCTCCTCCGAGACAGCTTCTACAGCTACTCAGAGACGTACAGTCGATACACGCGGAAGCTATATCGACCTCGACAAGTACAACGAGCGCTATGACCAGATGGCTTCTTCAAACAATAAGCACGGCGGAGAGAATTACAGCTCCAAGAAGCAGAAGATAAACCAGAAGTCCGCTCAGAGAAACCGTCAGCAGTTCAGCAAGAAGGAGTCGGAGGCTGAGAAGCTCAAGCGTCTCGAGCTCGAGCGCGCAAGAAAGCAGCAGCTCAAGGTAATGATCCCCGAGAGCATCACAGTCGGCGAGCTCGCAGCACGTCTTAAAGTTACTGCTACACAGGTAATAAAGAAGCTCATGGGTCTCGGCGTTATGGCTTCTATCAATCAGGAGATAGACTTCGATACAGCTTCGCTCGTAGCAGAGGAGCTCGGTGCAAAGGTTGAGAAGGAAGTTATCGTTACCATTGAGGAGCGCCTCATCGACGACAGCGATGACGACGATACAAACCTCGAGCCGCGCTGCCCCGTAGTCGTAGTTATGGGACACGTTGACCACGGTAAGACCTCTATCCTCGACCGCATCAGAAACGCTCACGTTGCCGCAGGAGAAGCCGGCGGAATCACTCAGCACATCGGTGCTTATCAGGTAAACGTACACGGTCAGGACATCACATTCCTCGATACTCCCGGACACGAGGCGTTCACTTCAATGCGTGCAAGAGGTGCGAACATCACTGATATCGCTATCCTCGTAGTTGCCGCAGACGACGGTATCATGCCGCAGACTGTTGAGTCTATCAACCATGCGAAGTCCGCAGG
>DEDQ01000067.1:22572-23030 GCA_002350065.1 Ruminococcus flavefaciens | reverse complement strand
CTCGAGAACGTCCTCCTCGTTGCAGAGGTACAGGAGCTCAAGGCTAATCCCGACCGTCTTGCAAAGGGTACAGTTATCGAGGCTCGTCTCGACAAGGGAAGAGGTCCTATCGCGACACTTCTCGTTCAGAACGGTACTCTCAAGCAGGGCGACGTCCTCATTGCAGGCACAGCCGTAGGACGTGTCCGCGTAATGACAAACGACAAGGGCAGAACTGTAAAGAGCGCAGGTCCCTCCGTTCCTGTTGAGATAACAGGTCTTGCAGAGGTACCGAGTGCCGGCGATATCTTCAACGCTGTTGAGGACGAGCGCCTCGCGCGTGAGCTCGTTGAGCAGAGAAAGCACGAGCAGAAGCAGGAGCAGTTCAACCAGTACCGCAAGGTAACTCTCGACAACCTCTTCAGCCAGATAGCAGAGGGCGAGATAAAGGAGCTCCCCGTTATCGTCAAGGCGGACGT
>DEDQ01000067.1:11946-22545 GCA_002350065.1 Ruminococcus flavefaciens | reverse complement strand
GAGGTAAGAGTAAGAGTTATCCACGGCGCAGTTGGTGCAGTCAAGGAGAGCGACGTTATGCTCGCGAGCGCTTCAAACGCTATCATCGTAGGCTTCAACGTTCGTCCCGACCCTGTTGCCGCTGAAAATGCAGACCGCGACGGCGTTGATATCCGTCTCTACCGCATCATCTATGACGCTATCGAAGAGATATCCACAGCTATGAAGGGTATGCTCGCTCCGAAGTTCCGCGATGTCGAGCTCGGACGTGTAGAGGTGCGTCAGGTATACAAGATATCCAACGTTGGTATGGTTGCCGGAAGCTACGTTCTCAACGGCAAGGTAACACGCGGCTGTCAGGTACGAGTTGTCCGCGACGGTATCATCATCGCCGACGACAAGATAGCAGGTCTCAAGCGCTTCAAGGACGACGCGAAGGAAGTTGCTGAGGGCTACGAGTGCGGTATCAGCCTTGAAAAGTTCAGCGACGTCAAGGAAGGCGATATCTTCGAGGCTTACACTGTAGAGGAGTACCGCGAGGACTGAGCATGAATAATGCATTCTAATAAAGCCGCCGGCTTTAAAGGAGGGTCAATATAATGGATGGAGAGAGAATGAGCAATGCGGATATGCTCCAGTATTGCGACGAGGCGCTTGCATGGGAGGACTTCGGACCGATAGACATATTCTTTTTCGAGTCTGTGAAAAGGATACTTCTCGGCGAGTGCAGCCCCATTGAGGAGGAGGATAACTTTCCCAACGACCTCATGGGCGTTGAAAGACCGGTAAGAGACGTCGAGCTCGAGCCGGAATACGACAAATTTGCAGATATCTATTACGAAGAGGGCGATGAAGAATTGCCTGACTATACACAGGTAGAGTCCGACGTCGACGACAGACCCGTAGGTGAATACTTCAGCGACGAAGACAACGGCGGCGGGCGTGAAGAGATGCACGAGACCGAGGGCGTCGGCTTTACCGTTAATATTTGAACCACGAGCCGTCGGCTGACGGCTGACAGCCCATACAGGAAAGGAATAAGATGCCTAATTTTAAAACGAGCCGAATGGCTGAGGACATCAAAAGAGAGATGACCGCTATCCTGCGCGAGCTCAAAGACCCGCGCATAGATAAGCTCCTCACAATAGTGAGAGCCGACCTCTCGGGGGATATGTCCAACTGCAAGATATATGTATCAAGCCTTGAAGGCATGGAACGTACAAAGGAATCGGTGGCAGGTCTGAAAAGCGCCGCAGGCTTCATAAGACGCGAGCTCTTCCACCGCCTCAAGATGAGAAAATCTCCCGAGCTTACGTTCATAGCAGACAATTCGATAGAGCGCAGCGCAGAGATAAGCAAGAAGCTTAACGACCTGCTCTGATAAACACTGAAACGAGAGGTGCAATATGTTAATTGGCTACAGCGAGACAGAGACCTTCCTCAGAAACTGCAAGGACGCTGTTATATTAACTCACCAGAGCCCTGACGGCGACTGCATAGGCGCCGGCTTCGGCTTGAAGGATATCCTCGCGGAGCTCGGTATCCGCAGCAGAGTAATATGCTGCGATGAGTTTCCCTCGCCGCGCTATGATTTCATGACAAAGGCGGGAGCAGGTGAGGAGTTTGAGCCGCAGACGGTCATCGCAGTCGACATTGCCGATGAAAAGCTCATGGGCAGCTATGCTGAGATATACGGCGGCAAGGTGCAGCTCTGCATCGACCACCACGAATCCAATAAAAACTACGCGGAAAAGACTCTCCTCAGAGAGAAGGCTACCGCGACCTGCGAGATAATCTACGACCTCGCGAAATACATGGGCGTGAACATCACCCGTCACTGTGCGATGTGCCTTTACACCGGCATTGCGACCGATTCCGGCTGCTTCCGGTATTCGTGTACGACTCCCCGCGCACACGAGATAGCTGCCGAGCTGAAGCGCAGCTACGATATAGATTTTGCCAAGATAAACCGCTATATGTTCGAGGTCAAATCCCTCGGCAGGATAAAGCTCGAGGCAAAGGTCTCAGACCTGCTTGAAGAGCATCTCGGCGGCAAGCTTGCTGTTATCGCGGTAACTCAGGACATGATGAAGGAGCTCGGCATAGCTCCCGACGAGCTTGAGGGATTTGCTCCGCTGACTATACAGCTCGAGAATACCGAGGTCGGCATACTTATGCGCGAGCGCGAGCCGAACGTTTTCAAGTGCTCATTCCGCTCGGCTGACGCTGTAAACGTTTCTGCTATCTGCCAGACTATCGGCGGAGGCGGACACGCCAAGGCTGCCGGCTGCACCGTTGAGGGCGCACTCGAGGACGTAAAGGCTGAGCTTATCGAGGCAGTAAGAAAGGCTCTCGATAAATGAACGGCGTACTCTGCGTGAACAAGCCTCAGGACTTCACATCTTTCGACGTTGTGGCTAAGCTCAGGGGCATACTGCAAACAAAAAGACTCGGACACGGCGGCACACTCGACCCTATGGCTACAGGCGTTCTTCCGGTTTTCGTGGGAACTGCCACAAAGGCGTGTGACATCATGCCCGACAATACCAAAAGCTACCGCGCGGGATTCCGTCTCGGCTTCACCTCCGATACGCAGGACGTATGGGGCGAGGTGAGCGAAAGCTCCGGCACGGCTGTGAGCGGAGCGGATATCCTCGGCGTTATACCGGAGTTTACCGGCAGGATAATGCAGCTCCCGCCGATGTATTCGGCAGTGCAGGTAAACGGTCAGCGGCTTTACGACCTCGCCCGCAAGGGGATAGAGGTCGTGCGCGAAGCACGCGAGATAGAGGTTTTCAGCCTCAGACTCGTGAGCTACGACGAGCAGAAGCGCGAGGGCGAGCTCGATATCGCGTGCGGCAAGGGGACTTATATCCGCACCATTATAAATGATATCGGCGAAAAGCTCGGCTGCGGAGGCATCATGACCTCGCTCGTGAGGACGAGCTCCGGCGGGTTTACGCTTGCCGACTGCTTCACGTTTGAGCAGATACAGCAGGCTCGCGACGAGAACAGGCTCGAGGAGCTGATACTCCCGATAGAGCGCGTATTTGCGAAGCTCCCTAAGCTGAAGCTCAACGAGGTGCAGACAAGAATGTACCGCAACGGCGTAAAGCTCGACCTTGCAAGAGTCCGCAATATCAGGGACGATGCCGACGATTACGCAGTCTACGGCTTTGACGGAGCTTTCATCGGAACAGCTCTCACCGACCGCGAAAACGGCATTCTCCGCGTTGCGAAGAATCTTGTGTGAGGTGGAGCCATGACTGACAGAAAAAAAGCGGTCGCGCTCGGACTTTTCGACGGCGTTCATCTCGGGCACAGAGCGGTCATCAACGCGGCTCTTGCTCAGCGCGGAAACGGTCTTTCGCCTGCGGTATTCACCTTTGAGCCTGATTGTGTACTGAGGAAATCAGGCGGCTCTTCGGGCTTTATCTACACGAAAACGGAAAAGGGGATACTCCTCCTTGAGGAGATAGGCGTGGACGATATCATAAGCCCGCCATTCGGAGAGCTTTGCGGTCTCAGCGGCGAGGAATTTGCCGAGGAGATACTAAGCAGGCAGCTTCGGGCGGCTCTTGTCTGCTGCGGAGACGATTTCAGATTCGGCAAAAATGCTTCCTGCGGAGCGAAGGAGCTCATCAGCTTCGGAAAGCGATTCGGCTTTGAGGTCGAGGTAGTCGGCGCAGTCGAATACGGCGGGAGCACGGTATCGTCGAGCCGCATAAGAGAGCTTCTGCTCAGCGGTGATATTGCTTCTGCAAACAGCCTTCTCGGCTCTGCGTATTTCATAAATGCAGAGGTCACGGACGGCAATCACATCGGCAGGACTATCGACTTCCCTACGATAAATCAGGATTTCGCCGAGGGACAGCTCGTGCCGCGGTACGGCGTGTACAGGACGTTCACGAATGTCGGCGGGAGGGTACTGCCTTCGGTGACGAATATAGGCGTCAAGCCGACTGTTGAGGGAGTCCGCAGACCTCTTGCGGAGACTCATATAATCGGCTACAGCGGAGACCTTTACGGCAAAAATGTCGATGTGAGCTTTGAAAGCTTTATCCGTCCCGAGACAAAGTTCGACTCGCTCGACGAGCTGAAAGCGCAGATATCCGCGGATATTGCCGCGTGCAATAAAACTGTAAACTAAATGCCATAGAAAGTTCGCTTCTCTTTCACGGCACTATCACATAATTTGATTATTATTAATAAGCCAATAGCCATTAGCTAAAGGTTTAGAAAAAAACAGGAGGTTATTGCCAAAATGATAGAGGTCAGAAACCTTACAAAGCGTTACGGCGACAAGCAAGCCGTCAACGATATCAGCTTCTCGGTCGAAAAAGGCGAGATACTCGGCTTTCTCGGACCTAACGGAGCCGGAAAATCTACAACGATGAATATGCTTACCGGATACATTTCCTCAACTTCCGGACAGATACTTATAAACGGCGTGGATATCCTTGAGGACCCCATAAAGGCTAAGGCGAATATAGGATATCTCCCCGAGATACCGCCGCTTTACGTGGATATGACAGTCGATTCCTACCTCGGATTCATGTACGACCTTAAAAAGTGCAAGCTCCCGAGAAAGGCTCACCTCAAGGAGATATGCGACCTCTGCAAGATAAGCGGAGTTCGTCACCGCCTTATCCGCAACCTCTCGAAAGGTTACAAGCAGAGAGTAGGTCTCGCACAGGCGCTTATCAACAATCCGCCCGTGCTCATTCTCGACGAGCCTACAGTTGGTCTCGACCCGAATCAGATAATCGAGATACGCACACTTATCAAGAAGCTCGGAAAGAACCACACAGTTATCCTTTCATCGCATATCCTCCCCGAGATACAGGCTGTATGCGACAGGATAATCATCATCAACAAGGGCGTAGTTGCTGCCGACGGAACTGCCGACGAGATAGCTACACACCTCACAAACGAGCACAAGATGACCGTCCGTATCGAGGGCAGCACACGTACTGCCGCAGATAAGAAGGAGATAGTCGAGGCTATCAGAAAGATATCCGGCATCAAGTACGTCCGTGCTGATATGGAGCGTGAAAAGGGCATCTACGATTACGACGTAGAGGCTAAAGAGGACGTTGATATCCGCCGCGAGCTCAACAGCATATGCCGTCAGCACGACTGGAATATCCTCATGCTCCAGCTTTCGGATATGACCCTCGAGGACATCTTCCTCCGCATCACTATGGGCGACGACGCAAACAGATTAAAGGGTGCCGAGCCGGCAGCCGCTCCCGCAAATACTTCCGAAAAGCCCAAGTTCAGCCTTAACGTCAAGGACGGCGAGCTTGTTGCAGAAGAGGTCGAGGAAGAGGAAAAGCTCCTTGTAGACCAGTCATTCGATGACCCTGATGAAGAAAAAAATGAAGGAGGCGAGGAGTAATGGGTGCTATATACAGACGTGAAATAGGCGCTTTCTTTACTTCGGGCGTCGCATATGTTTTCCTTTCAGTGTTCACACTGCTTTCGGGAATATTCTTTTTCTTTGGCGTTATAGGCTCGGGAACAACCGAGACTTCGCCGATGTTCAGCTCTATGTTTACGATAGTGCTGTTCCTCATTCCTATCCTCACCATGAAGCTTCTCAGTGAGGAGAAGAAAAACCGCACAGACCAGGGACTTCTCACCGCGCCTGTAGGCTTATGGTCGATAGTTCTCGGCAAATACTTCGCAGCTCTCACACTGTTCGTTATCGCTGAGAGCGTAGTATTCATCTATTCGATAATCCTTGCATACCTCGGAGACGTTGTATGGTCGACACTTCTCGGCAACTATTTTGCAATGCTCTTCCTCGGCTCTGCATTCATCGCAGTAGGACTTTTCATCTCGTCTCTCACAGAGAATCAGATGGCTTCTGCCGTTGCAAGTATGCTTGCGCTCTTCGTGCTCTACCTCTTTGATTCGCTTGCTTCAAACATCTCGAACGAGATAGTCCGCAAGGCAATGCTTTCAGTATCCTTCTATTCAAGATATCTTGAATTCACACAGGGTATTTTCAACATCACATCTATCGTATTCTTCGTCAGTGTTGCGTTCATCTTCAACTTCCTGACGGTAAGAGGTCTCGATAAGAGACGCTGGAGCTGATAGGGAAAGGAAGGTATGATACAATGAGCAATAAAAAAGAAGATATGGAAAAGGTAACAGATACTGCCGAGACCAGCAAAAAGTCGGCAAGCGGCTTTGGAAAGAAGCTCAAATACGGCTCGATGTCAGCAGTAGTGATGGTATTCGTTATCGCTATCGTTATCGTGGTAAATCTTATCTGCGGAGTGCTCAACAAGAGATACCCCATTAAGGTTGACCTCACACCGGATAAGAGATACGACCTCACTGATGAATCTATCAACGCCCTCAAGAACATGGACAAGGACGTTGAGATAACAGTAACTACTCCCCGCAATTCGTTTGCATCTATGTCTGCACAGTACAAGCAGATGTTCTACCAGTACTACGGACAGAACGTAGATATGCCCTACGAGATAATCCCCGAGATACTCGACAAGTACAGCGTTTACGCTGAGGCTGGAAAGGGCAGCATAAGCGTTAAATACGCCGACATCAACAAGGACCCCGATGTTATCGCACGCTACAAGACCAACTACAACGGCGAGATAGGCGAAAATAATATCATTTTCAGCTGCGGCGACAGAGTAAAGGTCATCGACCAGGACAGCGTTGTCGGCATGATATCTCCCTCGCAGGCAAGCTCGCAGAACAAGATAGACATGGTATTCAACGGCGAGAGCCTTATCACAGCGAACATCATGTCTGTAACAGACTCCAACCCCAAGAAGGTAGCTATCACAG
Source organism: Ruminococcus flavefaciens (assembly GCA_002350065.1). GTDB lineage: Bacteria > Bacillota > Clostridia > Oscillospirales > Ruminococcaceae > Ruminococcus > Ruminococcus flavefaciens_N. The sequence continues at coordinate 15,738 of DEDQ01000067.1, read as the reverse complement.
CTTCAATGAACGGAAACAGCCTCTGGGACCAGACCCACGGCAGCCTTATCAGTTCATTTGAGGAATTTCTCGGCAAGAACGGCTATGACTGCACAGAGATAGATGTCGCATCAGACGACCTCAGCTCTGAGAAATACGATATGGTAGTAGTTGCAGCCCCTGCATTTGATTTTTCTGAGGATATAATCTCCAAGCTCAGCGATTTCCTCTACAACGGCGGAAACTACGAGAAGAACATGATATATATCCAGAACTTCTACGCAACAGACCTCCCGAACATCGCTGAATTCCTCGCAGACTGGAAGATACAGATAGGCACAGACGTTATCCTCGACGATGATATGACTCAGGTACGTATCTCAGCTCTCGGCTCAGTGGACTATGCTCCCATGCTCAGCGTAAGCGATACAGAGGCAGTGGGAACTCTCCCGAATGATACACTTCCTATCGTTGCTCCCGGAACAAGAGTTATCAACGTTGTAAGCAAGAACAACGAGAGCGTTATCAACGAGGTGATCAAGTCGAAATCAACTTCATACACAGCTTCACTCGTTGACCAGTCCGCAGATAAGGGACCTAACGGCGAGTACAATGCGATTGTCAAGTCAAGAAAGGAATCCGCTTCCGGCATAAGCGTACACGGAAGCAACCTCCTCGTTATCGGAAGTCCCTTCATGCTTGACAGCGCTATGCTTTCAAATTCAAACACATACAACAACGCAGCAGTTATCATCAACACTGTAAACAACATGACAGGCAAGGATTCAGGCGTTATCATTCCTGAAAAGGCTATCCAGCAGAATAATATCTCGCTCACTACAGGCAAGGCAAAGGTAATTGAGATAATAGTTATACTTGTTATCCCGATAGCTATCGCAGTTGCCGGAGCAGTTGTACTGTTAAGGAGAAAGAACAGATGAATAAAACAGCTAAAGGCATTATCGCTCTCGGCGCAGTTCTCGCACTGCTTGGCGGCGGATATGCTGCGCTGAGGCTCACAGAACCGAAGGAGGAGGGCGGAAGCTCCGCCTCTTCCGAGGTATCCGAGGAAAAGCAGTCAGTCATACTGATAAAGGACGATGCCACAGAGGATACGGCAGAGTATCACGCCGGCGTTATCAAGACTGTTGACGTAAAGAATGCGACCGACGAGCTCCATGTTGTACAGAAGAGCTCAAAAACCGAGGAATCGGCGGCACTTTATACTCTCGACGGCTATCAGGACGTGCTCATGAAAGATTCCATTATCGGAACTCTTGCAAACAACGTGAACGAGCTCGCAACTGACGACCTCATCGAGGAAAACCCTGCCGACCTTGCAAAGTTCGGACTTGCTTCCCCGACAGCGACCGTTGACATCGTATACGAGAGCGGCAAGAAGTTCCGTCTTCTTGTGGGAGACAAGGCTCCCTCCGGAGACATGACCTACGTAATGCTCGACGGCGTTAATAATGTTTATACCGTAAGAAGCTCCGCACTCGACAACTACACTAAGACAACAATGGAGCTTGTCGAGACGACGGTTCTCGAATCGCCTGACGAGCTTCCTATCGTGAAGAGCCTGAAAATCGAGCGCGACGATATCGACTACGATATCCTGCTCAAATACGACGACAAGGAAGATGATTCACAGCACAGCGGCGGAACCTCCTCCGCGCACGTTATGGTCGAGCCGACCTCAGCATATCTTGCTGTAGAGCGTGCAACAGACATAACTACCGGAATGTTCGGACTCAGTGCCGCTGACGTTTACAGCGTTCACTGCACAGACGCGGACATCGCCGAGGCAGGACTGAAAGACCCCTTCTGCACCGTGACTATGGAATGCGACGACGGCAAGACCCATGTGCTCCTTCTCAGCGAGCCCTTCAGCGACAGCGAAAACGGCAAATGCTGTTATGCTATGCTCGAGGGCGGAAACGTTATCTACACCGTTACAACTGAGAACGCAAAATGGGCAGTTGTAAAGCCTATCGACATCGCCTCGAAGATATTCATCGCCTCATACGTATGGAACATCAGCGACCTAAAGGTCAGCACCAACAGCGGCGACAAGGGCGAATTCAAGCTTACCAAGAAGAACCCGAACGAAGAAAAGGACTCCTACACCTATGAGGACTTCAACGCTGAGTACAACGGCAAGGAATTTGACAGCGAGCGCTTCCGCCAGTTCTACAGCTTCCTCATAAGCGCAAACGCAGAGGATTTCGCACTCGGCGAGAAGATACCCGACAGCGCACCTATGGCATCTGTTGAGTATACAGATTCGCATACCAACGAGACCGTGAAGCTCGACTTCTACGAGTTAAGCTCGATGACGGCGCTCATCGCGGTAAACGGCGAGAGTAAGTTCAAGGTAACGAAATCCTACGTAGAGACTCTTGTCGGCAATATTCAGAAGATAGAAGGCGCAGAGGACTTCGTCACAACATGGAAGTGACATCAAGCGATACACCACAATACTGAAAAGGAGAAGAACTCATGAGCGAAAAGTTTTTCACATATAAAGGATATCCGCTCGTAAGAAGCGGCAGACAGATATACTACGGATATATGTCCGACCCGTTCGTAATATGGATACAGATACTCGAGACCGCAAAGGCTGAGGACGGAACAGAGACAGCCTCAAAGGTTAGAGTTGTACAGATGGATACAAACGAGCCCGACCCGATAAAGGCATTCATAAAGAATTCTGAGCGCGAGTGCGGACTTTACGAGGCACTCGACATCGCAAAGGTATGGCTCGACAAGGCACTTATGTGCTGAGAGATAAATTAACGAGACATAACAATTGATTTTACTTTAAAGCCGCTTAATTTAAGTGGCTTTTTCTTTATGTATACAAAAAAATAAAGCTTGTTTTGTGCAATGCTCTAAAGTTTTATACTGTTAATAAAATGTTATTGAATTATTACGCCGCAGAGATTATAATTATGGTGTCAATAAAGTTGAGTTAAGCTTATTTAGGCAAAGCTTTATTAAATCTTAACTTTAAGCATAATGAGGGAAAATCATACAGGAGGAATCAAACATGAAGAATTTCATCAGAAAAGCTCTTTCAGCGGCTTCAGCCGTTGTGATGACTGCGGCTGCAATGCCCTTTACCGCACCGGTAAACGCGGCTGATACGGCATTCCCGTTCGTTATCGAGGGCGAGGACTTAGAGGGCGCTGACCTCTGGACTTCCATTTATCAGACCGAGCTGCCCGGCTACTCAGGCAAGGGCTTCTGGTATCTCACAGCATCTCCGGCATCGTTCGAGGTAACTGTTCCCGAGGACGCGATGTATCAGCTTACCGTGCACGGTGCACAGATACTGAATGAAGGTGCGCGACAGCAGGCGGTGAAGGTAAACGGAGTAAAGTATCTTACGCAGGCGGCGTATTCTGAGAAGTGGACAGACTACGATTTCGGCATGATACGTCTCAAAAAGGGCGTGAACACTATCGAATTCATCAGCGAGTACGGCTATATGGCAGTCGACTATGTCACAGTCTCAGAGGCGGTTTTCCCCGACCTTTCCAAGGCTGATTCCACTCCCTGCGACCCGAAGGCAACTCCCGAGGCAAAGGCAGTCATGAACTACCTCCACAGCGTATACGGCAGCAATATCCTCTCCGGACAGCAGCAGATATACGGCGGCGGAAATCAGGTGCAGACCACTATCCGCTACGATGAGAACGCCGACAAATGCACCGATCAGGACGGCGTTGAGTACGAGATAGACAAGGAAAGCTACGACAAGGACGAGCAGGGACACAAGTTCCCGTGGCACTGCACAGGTCCCGACGG
>DEDQ01000067.1:11523-11837 GCA_002350065.1 Ruminococcus flavefaciens | reverse complement strand
GGAAGCTACTGCCCCTGCTATGCATGGGACGACGGAGTTGCCGGACGCATGATTGAGTGGACGAACGAAAAGGGCGGCATATGCACAGCTTCGTGGCACGTAAATGTACCTACGACTATGGCAGATTACACACTTGGCGAACCGCTTGACTTCTCAAAAACAACATACAGTGAAAAGACCGATTTCAAGACCGCGAACTGCATGGTCGAGGGAACAGTCGAGTACGAATACTTCCAGCTTTGCATGAAGAATCTTGCGGCAGAGCTCCAGAAGCTTCAGGACGCAGGAGTTCCCGTTATCTTCCGTCCCTTCCA
>DEDQ01000067.1:10708-11315 GCA_002350065.1 Ruminococcus flavefaciens | reverse complement strand
GACATCGTTGCATTCGACAAGTACAACACTCAGTACAACCGCCACGACGGCAAGACAGAGGGTCCGAACCTCGACGCCGAGGCAGGTATCTTCTACAAGATACACGGCTATGTCAAGGGAAATAAAATGGTAGCAATGGCTGAGAACGATTCCGTTCCGAGCATGGCCAATATGAAGGTCGAGCACGCAGACTGGCTCTACTTCTGTCCGTGGTACGACACACCGGAGACACCTTTCGTAAGCGGCACAAAGTATCAGGACCACGACGAGCTCAAGGCTCTTTACAACAGCGATTACTGCATCACGCTCGACGAGCTCCCGAAGGACCTTTTCAAGGGCGGCACGAATCCTCCCGCAACTACGACTACAACAACCTCCGGAAAGGCAACGACCACGACAACAACGACGGTTTCCGCCGCACCGAAGGCAAAGCTGATAGGCGACGCCAACCTTGACGATAACGTAACAGTAGCGGACGCGGTAGCGATTCTCCAGTTCATCGGCAACAAGGACAAGTACAAGCTCAGCGATGAGGCAAAGGCGAATGCAGACTGCTGTGACCCCGGAGACGGAATCACCGGCAAGGACGCACTTGCTATCCAGAAGC
>DEDQ01000067.1:3811-10674 GCA_002350065.1 Ruminococcus flavefaciens | reverse complement strand
AACTCCCTGAGTTAAGTAAATAATAAAAAAGGCTGCTAATGAAAAATTAGCAGCCTTTTGGCGTTTTTAGGAAATTTGTTCCGGTAACCACCCAATTTTGTGCCGTAGAGCGAAAGCAAGCGCGGTGTCCGCGCAGCCAATTTCGCAATATACCGTGTCAGTAACGGAAGATACTGCCCGGTGACGATACAATATTCTTACGGCGAGCGCAAGCAGACTATATCTTTTGTACAGAGTAAGCCCGTNNCAAGGGGCTATGTCCCTTGCCGGGGTTCGGGGCAGAGCCCCGACAGGGTGCAGGGACAGAGTCCCTGACGGAGTCCAGAGGCAGAGCCTCTGGCGGATTGTTAAGGCAGAGCCTTGACTTTTTTCATGAGAGCGACGGAATGAGCCGAGATACCGAGCTTTTCGCCGGTGAATCCGAGATGCTCCTCAGTCGTAGCCTTAACGCTTATCTGCGAAACGTCACAGCCGCAGACCTTGGCGATATTCTCGCGCATGGTGACTATATACGGCGCAAGCTTCGGAGCCTGAGCTATAACAGTGGCGTCGATATTGCCTATCTCGTAGCCGTTTTCGCGGCAGACCTTTACTACCTCTGCCATGAGCTTCATGCTGTCGGCGCCTTCAAATTCGTCCGCGGTGTCGGGGAAGAGGTGACCTATATCGCCGAGTGCGAGAGCTCCGAGCATGGCGTCCATTACCGCATGAGCGAGCACGTCCGCGTCGGAGTGTCCGAGCAGACCGACAGTATGGGGGATATCAACTCCGCCGAGTATGAGCTTTCTGCCCTCAACGAGCTTGTGAACGTCGTATCCGTGACCTATCCTGAACATGATTGCCTCCTTAATAATTGAGCAGTACCTCCGCGAGCTTTATATCCTCGGGAGTAGTTATCTTGATGTTTGTATAGTCGCCGACTGTCATAGCTACCTTGCCGCCGATAGCCTCGACGAGCTGGCAGTCGTCGGTGAAATCGAGACCGTGCTCGAGAGCGAAATCAATGCCCTCGAAGTAGAGCTCGCGCTTGAATATCTGCGGAGTCTGCGTGATATAGAGCGAGCTTCGCGGCGGAGTATCGACGATGAGACCGCCGTCAACGGTCTTGATAGTATCCTTTACCGGCACGCCGAGAGTAGCTCCGCCGAAGACGGAAGCGTCCTTGATGACCTTTTCGATGTGCTCCGGCTTGACGAGCGGACGCGCTCCGTCGTGGACTGCAACGAGCTTAGTGCCGCGTGATATCTGCTTGATGCCGTTGATAACGCTCTCCTGACGGGTCGCGCCTCCGGTAGTGCAGGCGACGAGCTTGGTGATGCCTGCGGCTTCCGCCTCGGCTTTTATCGCGGGGATATCGGCTTCGCGAGCGACTATGACTATCTCCTTCACGCTTTCGCACTTCTCGAATGCGAGCATTGTAACGCCGATAACGAGTCTTTCTCCGAGGGGGAGAAGTATCTTGTTCACGCCGCCCATTCTTGTGGAATTTCCGGCGCAGACGATAACAACTGATGTATCCATTTATTACTCCTTTTTGGCTTTGAATTCATAAACGCAGGTGTTCATTTTCTTTTTGCTGTCGAGCACTTCATACTGGCTTACAGTCATATACTTGCCGAAATACTGGACTTTTCCATCGATGCTCTCAGCTATCGGGACATAGGGACGCTCGGCGTTATCCTGTTCGCCGACGTATTCGGCAAGAGCCTCCTGCGGGATATCGCCCTCGAATGTATCGAGACAGTTACCTCCCATATTAAAGAAGCTGTAGCTGCCGTTATATGCCTTGATATAGCCGTTTGCGGTGAATGAGACATCAGTATTCTCTGCGGGGATTATTATATTTCCGCGGAAGTCGGCAACGCCCATATCCTTGGAAGCCTTGGAGTCGCCTTTGAAGCGGTTGACGTCCTCGATGATGACCTTGCCGTTTTTGACATCGTGTACCCACCAGTAGGTAGAGAGCTTGCGGACGTATTCGCCGTCCTGTTCAGCCTGAATGATTTCGGGATAGAGCGGCTCGGCGCAGAGCAGGGGCTGCTCCTTGCCTTTGGACTTATTCCCGCCGAATAATGATATGATGATTATGGCTATTATGCTGAGCGCGATGGCAAGTCCCGCAACAACGGCGACTTCTAAAATAGTTTTCTTTGAACTGTTCATGATTTATCCTTTTCTGTTTTTTTATCTGTCCTTGCTTGGCTCGGTCGGAGCTGTACGAATGCGTATCTCCGGCATTTTTTTGAGCGTGTAGTAGTAGTTGAACATTCCGTCCTCGGCAGAGAGGTCATTCTCGCCTGTTGCGGGCGGAGCAAATATCTTCATGGTGAGCTCTCCGGCGCCGCCGAGCGGCTTGTCGTAGAAGGCGGGCATGAGGTCGATGACCTTTGCCTCCGGAGATTTGTAGAACCAGCGGTCGTTGAGCTCTATCATGAGGTTTGAATCGTCGTCGAATATGAGCTCGCAGAAGTGCGGCTCGGCGTCGAAGCGGAGCTTCACGGCGATGCCCTCGGCGTCCTCGGAGCTTCCCCAGCGGAGCTTCGCCGGGAGCTGAACTTCCTCGCCGGGCGTCATTGACGGCTTGAACCATTCTTTGCTGATTATATCTTTATAGGTGCGCATAACGGGCTGTTCTATGCCGATATCGGCGTTGTTGGGGTCCTGTATCTCAAGTCCGAGCCTGCCGCGGTCGCGGAACTGGTAAAACGTAACGCCCGTGAACCATTCTGCTTTGTCCTCGCGGAGGGTGTCGTAGAAGAGCTTTATCATCTCCGCCTGTTCATATGGACCTGTAACGTCTCCGTCGGCGTTGCATTCGGACATTACCATAGGCTTGACCTCACCGCCGCAGAGATACCGGAAGCGTTCAAAGCTCCTTTTCGTGAGTTCGTACACATCTCTGACAGCAAGGCGGTGATGTGAGTGTCCGCCGGTCTCGGCGATATCGTAGGGCCAGCCCCAGTGCAGAGCCATATACTTGTCGACGGACCATATATCCGCCTCGCGGACGGTCTGGGCGAACTCCTTTTCGTACACCATTTCCTCAGAAGCGAGGTTTTCGATGCCGCCGATGCAGATGATATGCAGGACGTTCGGAGCCTGTTCCTTTATAATGCGGACGGCGCGGCAGTAGAAGTCGGCGACCTCCTGATAGGAGGCGCGCTTGTTGAACGAGAACCAGTTTCCGGTCGCCTCGTGGTTAATGCGCAGAAAGACTCTTCCGAACGTGCGGAGGTCTTTTCCGATAGCCGCGAGCATCTCATCGGTCACGGCGGGGTCGATAGTTATGGTGAGGGTGACGTCCTGACCGTGTCTGCGGATATCGCGCATCTGCTCGAAGGGCTGACCGTCGCGGTTTCCGCCGATACCTCCGTGGTAGGGGAAGTAGTCGTCGTAGGGGTAATCCCACTGAAACGTGATATTCTCGCCCGAGTGGGCCTCGGAAATGCGGGCAGGCCACTGTTTATCGAAGGGGTAATAGCAGTACATGAGGCTGATGCTGCGGTGAGGGCGTCCAAGCTTGCTGAGGATATAGTCCTGCGAAACGTACTCGCCGCGCTCGCTGCCGTCGCCGAGGTCAACGGCGCAGACTGCTTTTCCCATTTTGATGCTGAAGAGCTTTTCCATATAAACGCTCCTTTCAGTATGATATCATATACATATTATAATATCTAACTTTATTTCTGTCAAGATTAAAGAGCGCATACCCGATGCGCTCATGATATCATTAAATATTTTTCGTTCAGCCTTGACAAATCCTGAGCGGAGATGTATAATTACATTGAGGTATTATGCCTTTGTTAAATCTTTCTCGCTTTTATGGAGGAGTTATGGAAATTGTTATAGTCGGCGGCGGCAAAGTAGGCTGCGCACTTGCCGAGGTGCTCTGTGACGAGCACAATGTTACTGTTATAGACAGCAACGAAGTAAGAATAAATTCTATAGTTAACGATTACGATGTAAAGGGCATTGTCGGAAACTGCCTGCAAACGGAAGTTCTCGACGATGCGGACGTATCAAAGTGCAACATTTTCATTGCAGTTACAAGCTCTGACGAGGTCAATATCCTCTCGTGCCTTATCGCGAAGAAGATGAAGGCGCGCCACTGTATCGCCCGCGTGAGAAGCCCTGAATTTGATAAACAGCTCGTTTTCATGCGTGAGGAGCTCGGCATCAGCATGATGGTAAACCCCGATTACAACGCAGCAAACGAGATAGCAAAGGTGCTGCGCTATCCCGAGGCTATCAATATCGAATCCTTTGCAAAGGGCAGGGTAGACCTCGCCGAGATACGTATAACCAAGGGCAGTATCCTTGAAAATCTCGCACTCACACAGCTCTCCCGCAGACTCAGGCTCGATGTCCTCATCTGCGCGGTACAGCGCGGCGACAGCGTAATAATCCCGAACGGAAGCTTCGTGCTTCAGGCGGGAGATAAGATACACATGACCGCTTCACACAGCAACATGGTCAAATTCTTCAAGAGCATAAGTGCTGCATATCGTGAAAAGCGCGTGAAATCGGCAGTTCTCATAGGCGGCGGCAGAGTCGGCTATCATCTTGCACAGCAGCTCAGGGAAATGGGCGTGAAGGTCAAGATAATCGAGCAGGACGAAAAGCGCTGCGTCGAGCTCAGCTCGCGCCTTAACAAGGTCAACGTCATATGCGCTGACGGAACTGACCACGATATCCTCAAGGAGGAGCGTGTTTACGATGCGGACGCAGTAGTAACGCTCACAGGTATAGACGAGGAAAATATCCTCCTGTCGCTCCTTGCGAAGAACAACGGAGTTGAAAAGGTCGTTACCAAGGTAAACCGCATGACCCTCATGCAGCTTACGGATACTCTCGACCTCGACAGTATAATCTCGCCCAAGACGATAACGGTAAACCAGATACTCCAGTATGTCCGCGCGAAGCAGAATTCGGCAGGCAACAACGTCACAACGCTCTACCGTCTCGTAAACGACAAGCTCGAGGCTATCGAGTTCGTTATACGCGAGGAAAAGGATTATGTGGGAGTGCCGCTGAAAAAGCTCACGATACGCGACGGTATCCTTATTGCGAGCATCGTCAGGGGCAACGAGCTCATTATCCCGAAGGGCGATGACTGCCTTATGCTGAACGACAGCGTCGTGGTAGTAACTACGAACCGCGGATTCGGCGACCTGAAGGAAATCTTCACAAAATAAGGGAGCTTGAACGGATAAGAAATGAATTACAGAATGATAACCTACATCATGGGACAGATACTGAAGGTAGTAGGCGCGTGTATGCTCCTGCCGGTGGCAGTAGCGGCTATATACGGCGAAAAGCACGCTATTTTCTCCTTTGGCATCCCTTTCATGATAACAATGGTGATAGCACTTGCTTTCACGATAAAGAAACCTAAAAACAACGCCATATACTCAATGGAGGGCTTTGTGAGCGTAGCCTCTGCGTGGATAGCAATGTCCGCGATAGGAGCGATGCCTTTCGTAATCTCCGGAGAGATACCCAACTATTTCGATGCTCTGTTCGAGACCGTATCCGGCTTCACCACGACCGGAGCTACCATACTCGGAAACGTCGAAGCGATGTCGAAATGCTGTCTCTTCTGGCGAGCCTTCACTCACTGGCTCGGCGGTATGGGAGTGCTCATGTTCGTACTTGCGATAATGTCGAGCAACGATGCCCGCACCATGCACATGATGAGGGCGGAATGTGCCGGACCGAATGTCGGCAGACTTGTATCGAAATCGAGCTTTTCGGCGCGTATCCTCTACGGCATATACATAACGCTGACCGTATCTGAAACGATACTCCTGAAGCTTGGCGGAATGCCGCTGTATGACGCGGTGATACACTCGTGCTCGTCTGCGGGTACAGGCGGATTCTCGATATGGAACGACAGTATCGGACACTACAACAGCGTGTACATCGAAATGGTAGTGGCAACGTTTATAATCCTCTTCGGAGTAAACTTCAACCTCTACTACTATATTATTATCAGGAAATTCTCGCTCGCCTACAAGAATGAGGAGGTCCGCACATATTTCAGCGTGATAATCCTCGCGACGGTGATAATCACACTTCTCGTAATGAAGCAGTATTCATCGGCGGGAGAGGCTCTGAGAAGGGCATTCTTCATGGTTGCGTCGACCATAACCTCGGCGGGCTTCTCGACTACAGATACGGGACAATGGCCTACCTTTGCACAGGCGCTTCTCCTGCTTCTCATGTTTGTCGGCTCGTGCGCAGGCTCGACCGGCGGCGGCATGAAGGTCGCACGTATCATGATAATCGTCAAGACCGGTATCCGCGAGCTGAAATACATCGTGAGCCCCCGTGCAGTCGCAAGCGTAAAAATGGACGGCAAGCCCGTTGAAAAGGACGTTGTGCGCGGTGCTACGAACTATTTCATACTCTTTATGATACTCATGGCACTGTCGACTCTGCTCATAACCCACGACAAATTCTCGATAGAGGAGAGCCTTTCAGCCGTTATCACCTGCATGAACAACATCGGCTTCGGCGTCGGCAGATTCAGCCCCTCCGGCAACCTCGGCGGACTCGACTCCTTCTCGAAGGTAGTGCTCTGCTTTGATATGCTTCTCGGACGTCTCGAGATATATCCGCTGATACTCCTCTTTGCAGCGAGAAAGAACAGGATATAATGCGTAAAATGCCCGATATGTTATGGCTGAGAACGCACATGACTGTGCAAATAACCAAATAATGAGAAATGACCGGCTTTTTTGAGGATAACCCTTGACAAGCCGGTCTTTTTAGGATATAATATTTTAGTGTGCTGTAATATGCACGCATAATAATCGAAAAAGGAGGAAAATCATGCCTACATTTAACCAGCTCGTTCGTAAGGG
>DEDQ01000067.1:3559-3795 GCA_002350065.1 Ruminococcus flavefaciens | reverse complement strand
ACAGCTCCTGCTCTCCAGAAGGGTTACAATGCAAAGAAGAAGACTCAGATCGACCAGAGCTCACCTCAGAAGAGAGGCGTCTGCACAGCAGTAAGAACTGCTACACCTAAGAAGCCTAACTCAGCTATGAGAAAGATCGCAAGAGTTAAGCTCACAAACGGTTACGAGGTAACTTCTTACATTCCCGGTATCGGCCACAACCTTCAGGAACACAGCGTTGTTCTTATCAGAGGCGG
>DEDQ01000067.1:414-3401 GCA_002350065.1 Ruminococcus flavefaciens | reverse complement strand
ATTTAAAATAGGATAACTACTACCGCAGAATAATGCGGAGCTTATATATAGATTTACTGTATATTTCCTCTGCATTGGCTGCAAACATACCGGAGGGTGAAGCGTCGCTTTACTACGGAAAGCAGTAATCGTCCGGTACGAGTACCTATGAATTCATGAATCTATGTGAAGGAGGGAAGCGAAATGCCAAGAAGAGGTAATATCGCAAAGCGTGATGTATTACAGGATCCTGTATACAACTCAAAGCTCGTAACACGCCTTATCAACAACATTATGCTTGATGGTAAGAAGGGTGTTGCACAGAAGATCGTTTACGGTGCATTTGACATCGTTGCTGAAAAGACAGGCAAGGACGCTCTGGAGGTATTCGAGCAGGCTATGGAGAATATCATGCCTGAGCTCGAGGTAAAGGCTCGCCGTCTCGGCGGTGCTACTTATCAGGTACCTATGGAGGTAAGACCTGAAAGACGTCAGACACTCGGTCTCCGCTGGATCACAAAGTACTCCAGAGAGAGAAACGAGAAGACAATGAAGGAAAGACTTGCCGGTGAGATACTCGACGCTCTCAACGGAACAGGCGGTGCCTGCAAGAAGCGCGATGATACTCACAAGATGGCTGAGGCTAACAAGGCCTTTGCTCACTACCGTTGGTAAGGGTCTAAGGAGGATATTATGGCAAGAGACTGTTCACTTGAAAATACCAGAAATATCGGTATCATGGCCCACATCGACGCAGGTAAGACCACTACAACAGAGCGTATCCTTTTCTACACCGGTGTAAACCACAAGATCGGTGAAACACACGAAGGTTCCGCTACTATGGACTGGATGGAGCAGGAGCAGGAGCGTGGTATCACAATCACTTCCGCTGCTACAACTTGCTACTGGGCTGGTCACAGACTTAACATCATCGACACACCTGGCCACGTTGACTTCACTGTTGAGGTTGAGCGTTCACTCCGTGTACTCGATGGTTCTGTAACTGTACTTTGCGCTAAGGGCGGCGTTGAGCCTCAGTCTGAGACAGTATGGCGTCAGGCTGATAACTACAAGGTTCCCCGTATGGCGTACGTAAACAAGATGGATATCATGGGCGCTGACTTCTACCGTGTTGTAGACATGATGAAGGACAGACTCAAGTGTAATGCTGTTCCGATCCAGCTCCCTATCGGCGCTGAGGACGAATTCAAGGGCCTTATCGACCTCGTAGAGATGAAGGCTTACATCTACACAAATGATATCGGTACAGATATAAAGGTCGAGGATATCCCCGACGATATGAAGGAGATCGCTCAGAAGTACCACGACGATATGGTAGAGCACGTTGCTGAGCAGGATGAAGAACTCATGATGAAGTACCTCGACGGCGAGGAGCTTACTCAGGAAGAGATCAAGGCTTGCATCAGAAAGTCAACTATCGCTAACGAAATGGTACCTGTAACCTGCGGTACTTCTTACAAGAACAAGGGCGTTCAGAAGCTCCTCGATGCTATCATCGACTATATGCCTTCTCCGCTCGACGTTCCCGCTATCAAGGGCGTAAACCCTGATACAGAAGAGGAAGAGGAAAGGCCTTCTTCCGACGACGAGCCGTTCTCAGCTCTCGCATTCAAGATTGCAACAGACCCCTTCGTTGGTAAGCTTGCGTTCTTCCGTGTTTACTCCGGCGTTATCAATCAGGGCGATACAGTTCTGAATGCAACAAAGGACAGCAAGGAGCGTTTCGGCCGTATCGTTCAGATGCACGCTAACCACAGAAAAGACCTCACAACTGTTTACTCAGGCGATATCGCTGCAGCAGTTGGTCTCAAGAACACCACAACTGGTGATACACTCTGTGATGATAAGCACCCGATCATTCTCGAATCCATGGAATTCCCCGAGCCTGTTATCCAGCTCGCTATCGAGCCCAAGACAAAGGCTGGTCAGGAAAAGATGGGTATCGCTCTCGCAAAGCTTGCTGAAGAGGATCCTACCTTCAAGACATGGACAGACGAAGAGACCGGTCAGACTATCATCGCCGGCATGGGTGAGCTCCACCTCGACATTATCGTAGACCGTCTCCTCCGTGAGTTCAAGGTCGAGGCTAATGTAGGTGCTCCTCAGGTTGCATATAAGGAAACTATCAAGGGCAGCGCAGACATCGACTACAAGTACAAGAAGCAGTCCGGTGGTTCAGGTCAGTACGGTCACGTTAAGATCCGTGTTGAGCCTAACGAGTCCGGTAAGGGTTACGAGTTCAAGAACGCCGTTGTCGGCGGTTCTATCCCGAAGGAGTATATCCCTGCTGTTGACGCCGGTATCCAGGGCGCTATGAAGTCCGGTATACTCGCTGGCTACGAAGTAGTTGACGTTAAGGTTGAGCTCTATGATGGATCATACCACGAAGTTGACTCGTCAGAAATGGCATTCAAGATCGCTGGTTCTATCGCGTTCAAGGAAGCTCTCAAGCAGGCAAATGCTATCCTCATGGAGCCTGTTATGAAGGTTGCAGTTATCGTTCCTGATGATTACACAGGTACAGTAATCGGTGACCTCAGCTCACGCCGCGGACAGATACAGGGTCAGGAAGCAAGAACAGGCTCAGTTCAGATTGACGCCCTCGTTCCGCTTTCTGAAATGTTCGGCTATACTTCAGACCTCCGTTCCAACACACAGGGACGCGGTCAGTACACAATGGAGCCCCACAGCTACCAGGAAGTACCGAAGAGCATTGCCGAGAAGATTATGGCTTCAAGAGCAAAGAACTAAGTCCTTATATCGCCGCATGACGGCTTAATAAAGGCATTGTAAACAAAATCATGTGTTCTGGAGAAATTTATTTCTCCAAAACACTTGAATTTAAATGCATAATCTGTTATAATAGTATATACAGATTTTCTGATTTTCTTTTTAAGGAGGAATTTTCCAATGGCTAAGGCTAAATTTGAAAGAACCAAACCCCATGTAAACATTGGTACAATCGGACACGTTGACCACGGTAAGAC
>DEDQ01000067.1:0-124 GCA_002350065.1 Ruminococcus flavefaciens | reverse complement strand
ACAAGGCTGACCAGGTTGACGATGAAGAGCTCCTCGAGCTCGTAGAGATGGATATCCGTGACCTTCTCTCAAGCTATGACTTCCCTGGCGATGATACACCTATCATCAAGGGTTCAGCTCTTAA
>DEDQ01000061.1:15897-19724 GCA_002350065.1 Ruminococcus flavefaciens | reverse complement strand
GTTTTAGGAAGGGAGTTTGAGGTGACTCCCCACGGGGTGGGGAGATGTCAGCGCAGCTGACAGAGGGGACCGCCGCTGTTGGCGGAAGCCCTTTTTCAAAAGGGTTTCCCTCAATAATACGTGTAAAGCTTCTATATGGGTATTGACCTTATGGAAGTGCTGTTTTTCTGTGTTAAGGTCTCCGCAAGCGACACGATTCCCGCGCAGTCAGTGCTATAATCAGTATGTACTCAGTCGTCGATTATCTTCGCTGCGGGAGCGTTTGCCGCTTCCTCTTTGCTCTCGCGCCGCCTGCGGCGCTCCTCCACGGCTTCATATGAGTAATACTGCACAGTCGCTATCACCGCCGCAAGCGCTACAGGCACTATACACGGCAATATCCTCGCCTTATACATATCGCTTATCGGCGCCATTGTGAATTTGTCGCTCCAGCCGGCACGGTCAGCGTGCTCGCAGAGCTTGTGCAGCATCGCCATGCACAGCGCAAGTCCTCCGCCCAAGCACAGCGCTGAGGTGATGTTCTTCCCGAAAAGACAGAGTATCGCTCCCGCGGACATAATCACTCCCGAGGCAATGAGCGCTCCGCCGACAATTGCAAGAGTGCTTCCGTAGCTTTCACGGTTGTATATAAGTCCCGCTCCGGACAATACTACCATAAACAGCGGATACACCGCGGTAAGTATCACCATGAGCGCCTTTGCGACTATCATTATGCCATGTTTTTTTCTATGTTTTTCCATTGCAAAGCTCCATTGCGATAAAGCGTTATATCCGGCGTTTCGGGCTCGGCTGTGAATGATTCTCATTCATACTCCGCCGGATACTATGTTATAATAATTCTGCCGGAGATGTTACACCAATTCCGGCTGAAAGGATATTTAAATGCTGACAAAAAATTTATTCAAAAAAGCTGCGGCAGTTGTATTATCTGCGGCTGTCGCCGGCTTATTCGGTGCGGCGGGCTACTATTCGCTCAGACTGCCGGAAAATGTTACCGCTGAATCGGCGGATTCGGTCAGCTTTGCGATGTATCCCGAGCTGAGCTGTATCGGCTCTGTTAACGGCTTTGAGGACTCAAAACAGGCGGAAAAAGCCACTCTTTCGCTGTTCGGCGCTATCCCCGTGAAAAGCGTCAACGTCCGCGAAAATGAAGCTCCGACGCTTGTTGTGTGCGGTGAGCCGTTCGGCGTCAAGCTGCTCATGGAGGGCGTTATGGTCACCGGAATGAGCAGGGTCGATTGCTCCGGCGAGGATATTTGTCCCGCTGAACTCGCCGGAGTTGAAGTCGGCGACGTGATACGCTCGGCGGACGGCTGCGAGCTGACCTCGAACGCAGATTTGCAGCGTGTTATCTCCGAAAGCGGAGGCAGAGACGTTTTGCTCTCTATCTCGCGCGGCGGAGCTGATATCACTGCTGACCTGAGACCGGTCATGTCCGAGCGCGACGAAAAATGGCGCGGCGGTATGTGGGTCCGCGACAGTATCGCCGGCATCGGCACTATGACCTTTATCAATAAGGAGACAGGCGGATTTGCGGGGCTCGGACATCCTGTATGCGATTCCGATACGGGCGAAATTATCCCCATTTCAAGCGGCGAAGCCGTTCCCGTGGAGATAACCGGCGCCCGAAAAGGCGAAAAAGGCGTTCCCGGCGAGCTTCAGGGCAGATTCACGCGTTCGCCGGTCTACGGTGTGCTCGACAAAAACTGCGAGAGCGGTATCTACGGCAGGCTCTCCGAAACCGCCTGCAAGGAGCTCTGCTCCGGCGCGGAGGAGCTTCAGATGGGCTATCGGCAGGATATAACCACCGGCGAGGCGTATATCTGGTCTACGCTGAGCGGCAGCTCGCCCGAGCGGTATTCCGCGGAGATAGAGCGCGTGGATTACAGCTCCGGTGAGGGCTCGAAAAATATGGTCATTCACATCACAGACCCGCGGCTTATTGACAGCTCCGGCGGAATTGTGCAGGGCATGAGCGGCAGTCCCGTTGTGCAGAACGGCAAGCTCATCGGAGCGGTAACTCACGTTTTCGTCTCGGACCCCACACGCGGCTATGCGATATTTGCCGAGAATATGTTTGAAAATACCCAATAACCAAGCGGGGCCCTATACCAGTCAGACTCCGGATACGCTAAAAACAAAATCGGGCGTTACTATCGTAACGCCCTTAATCTTGCAGTGCTTTTTATCTGTTCTCTTCGCTGAAACCACTGTCAACGAGCTCGATAAGAGCGTCTACAGCTGCTCTCTCGTCAGCGCCGTCAGCGATAACCTTTACATTTGTTCCGCCTACGATGCCGAGTGAAAGAATACCAAGAAGGCTCTTAGCGTTTACTCTGCGTTCTTCCTTCTCGATCCAGATAGATGACTTGAATTCATTAGCCTTCTGGATGAAGAAGGTTGCGGGTCTTGCGTGAAGACCAACCTGATTCTTTACCATTACTTCTCTGACAAACATATACAACTCTCCTATTCTCTTTTTTAGCATTCCATCTTTTTATTCGGGAATGCATATGCAAATGTTTCAGTTGCTGTATTTATTATACATTCAATTTTTTTCATAGTCAACGCATTTTTGTGACAAATCGCCCACTTTTACTCAAATTCTACATTTAGATTAAATGAACAATTATTTTTATATCCCTGCTTGTGAATTATAACTACATATAATTGTTAAATACCGTTGTTGAAACTACATAATTATACCCAAAAGAAAATGTTAATTATACCCAAACACTAAAACTCTTTTCTACTATACGGATTGTTTATGTACACTTGCAATAGGGCCATATTGATATTATATAACAATTTGTAAATAAAGTATGTACGGCAGCAGCTCCATTCGGACTCGTTTCGGAAAGCTTAATTTAGCTAAATTAATCTGCTTAAATTATGCTTTGGACCGTTTGCAGGCTGATAGAATGGCTATCATCAGTCCTCTGCGGGCTTTAATGATAAAAGGTTTAAGTCAAGATTTTACTAAAACAAAACAGAGCGCACGATCCCGTGCGCTCTGGATTTTCATTGCTCGCCGTACCTTGCAAGCATCGCAAGCGTCAGCGATATGTTCTCGTTATGTATCGTTACGCCCTTCGGAGCGTTGAGATGTACCGGCGCAAAATTCAGGATAAACCTTATCCCCGCCTCCGTCATCTCGCTGCATACCTCCTGAGCCGCCCGCTCCGGCACCGTGATTATGCCTATGCGGATATTCTCTCTTTCGCAGAAGCCTTTCAGCTCGCTGATGTGATATACCGGCTTGCCGCCTATTTCAGTTCCGACTATGCTCTCGTCGCAGTCGAAACCGCAGACGATATCGAATCCGTAATCCGCAAAGCTCTTGTTCATCAGCATCGCTCTGCCGAAATTTCCCATTCCGGCAACAACAACTCCGTCGCGGTTGTCGAATCCGAGAAATCTTCCGAGGTCGCTTATAAGCTCGGCGGTGCAGTATCCGACCTTCGGTCTGCCGCCATTGCTCACGCTTGCAAGGTCTTTCCTGACCTGCACATCGTTCAGCCCGAGCGCCTCCGCGATAGCTGTTGCGGATATATTGCCGTTTCTGCGGCTTTCCGGAAGCGACATCAGATAGCTAAGATACATCGGCAGCCTCTGCAGCGTCTGGGACGTGATATTCTTCGTCATTTTATCCCTCCGCGAGAGGTTTATTTATTCTGCATATACTCGTCCATTGCGGCAGCAGCCTTCTTGCCTGCTCCCATTGCGAGGATTACTGTTGCAGCGCCTGTTACAGCGTCGCCGCCGGCATATACGCCCTCCTTGGAGGTGAGACCGTCCTCGTCAGCGATGATGCCGCCCCACTTCTG
>DEDQ01000061.1:9198-15771 GCA_002350065.1 Ruminococcus flavefaciens | reverse complement strand
GAGAGCTTCATTTCCTGACAGATAACGCCCTTTACCCAGCCGTTCTCTGTTGCTGTTATCTCTGTGGGATTGGTGAGGAACTTGAACTTGATTCCCTCCTCCATTGCGTGCTCGACTTCCTCTGCACGCGCGGGGAGCTCCTTCTCTGTACGGCGGTAAACGATGGTTACGTCTGCGCCGAGTCGCTTTGCGCATCTTGCAGCGTCCATTGCAACGTTTCCGCCGCCGACGATAACTGCGCTCGTGCCTGCCTTTATAGGAGTTGTGCTGTCCTCTTTATATGCCTTCATGAGGTTGATACGTGTGAGGAATTCATTAGCAGAATATACGCCGTTGAGGTTCTCGCCGGGAATATTCATGAAGCGCGGAAGACCTGCTCCTGAGCCGATGAATACGGTCTCGAAGCCCTCTTCCTTCATGAGCTCCTCTATAGAAACTGTTCTGCCCACAACTGTATTTGTCTCGACCTTTACGCCGAGTGCCTTGAGTCCTTCTATCTCCTTCTGAACGATAGCCTTCGGAAGTCTGAACTCGGGGATTCCGTATGAGAGAACTCCTCCTGCAACGTGAAGAGCCTCGAATACTGTTACGTCGTAGCCCTTCTTTACGAGGTCGCCGGCGCAGGCAAGTCCGGAAGGACCTGAGCCGATGATAGCTGCCTTGTGACCGTTTGAAGCGGGCTTCTGTACGGGAGCCTCGGGCTGTGCATTGTGCCAGTCAGCTACAAAGCGCTCGAGACGTCCGATAGCTACGGGCTCGCCCTTGATTCCGCGGACGCACTTGCCCTCGCACTGGTTCTCCTGCGGACAAACTCTTCCGCATACGGCAGGAAGTGAGCTCGACTTTGTGATTATATCATATGCAGCAGCGAAATCTCCCTCTGCTACCTTTGCGATGAATGCAGGGATATCTATCTGTACGGGACATCCGCCTGTACAGGGCTTGTTCTTGCAGTTGAGACAGCGCTTTGCCTCGTCGATAGCCTGCTCCTCTGTGTAGCCGAGCGCTACCTCGGAGAAGTTCTTGTTTCTCACGTCAGGAGCCTGAACGGGCATTTCATTTTTCTTTAAAGACATATTTGCCATTTCACTTTACCTCCTTCTTGAACAGGTTGCAGGTCTCTTCATGGGCGTGGCGCTCGAAATCCTTGTACATTGCGCCTCTTGCCATTGCCTGGTCGAAGTCGATGAGGTGTCCGTCGAACTCGGGTCCGTCAACGCACGCGAACTTTGTCTCGCCGCCGACTGTGAGTCGACATCCGCCGCACATTCCTGTTCCGTCTATCATTATAGGATTCATGGAAGCAACTGTGGGTATCTCGTACTCCTTTGTGAGCTTGCATACGAACTTCATCATGATGAGAGGTCCGATAGTGATGACGCGGTCATACTTCTCGCCGCTGTCGATGAGCTTCTTGAGAGCGTCTGTTACAAGTCCCTTTTCGCCTGCTGTGCCGTCGTCCGACATGAGCACAAACTTGGAGCTTGCTGCCTTGAATTCGTCCTCAAGGATAACGAGGTCCTTATTTCTGAAGCCGACGATAGAGTGTACCTCAACGCCGAGCTCGTGGAGCTTCTTAGCTACGGGATATGCAATAGCGCAGCCTACGCCTCCGCCTACTACAGCGACTTTTTTGAGTCCCTCTGTCTCGGTAGGACGTCCGAGAGGTCCTACGAAGTCCTGAAGACATTCGCCCTCGTTCATGTGGTTGAGCTTTTCAGTTGTGCCGCCTACTATCTGGAAAATGATAGTTACGCTGCCCTTTTCACGGTCGTAATCTGCAACTGTGAGCGGTATACGCTCGCCCTCGCTGTCGGTTCTCAGAATAATGAACTGACCCGGCTCTGCCTTCTTGGCAACTCTGGGTGCGTAAATTTTCATGAGGGTAACAGTAGGGTTGAGACTTTTCTTTTCAAGAATTTCAAACATATCTCTGTACCTTCCTTTTTTTATTTCACTGTCTCCATTGACAGTAATCAGCAGTATATTAATTATACCATATTAAGTATTCCGTTTGAAATATATCTTTTGAATATCGATATGACGTTATCGATATTATACGCACAATTTGTTGTGTTTTTTCTCTGCTGATGCTTGACAAATCTGAATTTATACGGTATAATGATAATGCAAACAAAAGATGATATGTGCATTTGATGTGCGCAAAAAAAACACCCGGAGCTGCAACTCCGGGTGTTTTTCCGTATTTAAACGGAATGTGCTTTTGTCGGGCTACCTCCTGTCAAGCCACTTGCAAATATAGTATGCAACTATACTTGCTGCGACAGAAATTGCAAAAGATGATATGTACTGCATTTGATGCACCTCCTTCCTGACGGAAGAAGCCGACAATTTATAATATCATCTAAAACAGCTTTTGTCAACATTATATATATACAAATTAAAAACACCCAGAGTTGCAGCTCCGGGTGTTTTTTTGCTGTGAGACATAATGTCTTACACATCTCTTTTTTATTCCAAATACATTATATGCCGTCTGAACTGATTTGTCAATAGCCTTGGTATAATTTCAAAGCGGTTTCGGAATACAAACATATAATATTATATATATTCCTTGAACGCCGCCTCGTTGCGGACTTCATACAGCTTGTTCACGAGCGCGAGCTCGCTGTCGGAGAGCTTCCGTCCTGCCGAGTATATAAGCATATCACGGAATTTGTTGTCGTCAAAGTCGCATCTCCTCTGCACAAGTCCGTATTTGCCGCAAAGGCTCTCCGGAACAGGCGAATCCAACATGAACGACTGCGGAACTGTCAACAGGAAATCAAGCGCGCTTCCGCGGTCAAACATATACACGCGCCTTACCTTTGTGCCCTCCGGTCGGTTCGCGGCAAAGAGCTTCTCAACTGCTCCCGATACGTAGGGAACTGCGTCATCGCCCTGTGCGAGCTCGGCATAGTGCGCTGAAAGCTCCGCGTAGGTGAGGTCCTCCTTTTCGGCGGCGGGGTGCTCCGCAGACATGACCGCGAGCGCCTGATACTCCCACAAGAGCTGACATTCGAGGTTTTTCTCGGCGAGAAAGTCTGTGAAGTATTTCTCGTGCGCCGCATTGAATCGGATTATTCCGAAATTGTAGCCGTTGTCGCGGACGTTTTCAATGGTCCTCAGCGAGTTTGTCTCGCAGAAGTATACCTCCATATCGTCCGATGCGTCAGATGCGGCAATAAACTCTGACAGTGCCTTCGAGATATATCCCGCACGCGGCACGGATATGCGCATCTTGCGCTCTTTCGGCTTGTCCGGAGAGGCTATCGCCTCCATGTTGTCTATCTGCATGAGTATCTGCTTCGCGCAGGCAAGGAATTTCATTCCCTGATCGGTCGGGATAACTCCCTTCGATGTTCTGCGGAATATCGTGATACCAAGCGAATTTTCGAGTTCTTTTATAGCCTTGCTCAGATTCGGCTGTGCCATGTAAAGATTCTCGGCAGCCTGAGTTATAGAGCGTGTTTTCTCTATCTCTACGGCATATTTGAAGTGCAGAGTATTCATAGCGCTCCTTTCTGCTTAGGGCTGTTGCCGTTTATTTTTTCTCCTCGCCGACTTTTCTGACGGGCTTACAGGGATTTCCTGCTGCAACTGTTCCCGAGGGGATATCCTCGCTTACTACGCTTCCGGCTGCGATAACTGTATTGTCTCCGATAGTTACTCCCGGAAGAACGCACACGTTTCCGCCTATCCATACATCGCTGCCTATCTTGATGGGCTTTGCGTATTCAAGTCCGCTGTTGCGCTGCTCTGCATCTATGGGGTGACCGGCAGTGTAAAATCCGCAGTTTGGTCCGACGAATACGTTGTTGCCGATAGTTACCTCGGCACAGTCAAGGATAACAAGATTGTGGTTTGAGTAGAAATTGTCGCCCATGATTATGTTATAACCGTAATCGCAGAAGAAATTCGGCTCTATTACGGTGTTTTCGCCGTGGAGAGCAACAAGGCGGTCGAGAAGGCGGTCGCGCTTCTGATAGTCGTTGTACTCGATAGCGTTGTACTCGGCGCAAAGCTTCTTAGCCTTTACGCGCTCGGCTGCGAGTTCCTTGTCGGCGGCGTTATAGAGTTCGCCTGCCTGCTGTTTTTCCTTTTCGGTCATTTTAAACCCTCCTGTCGGATATTGATATTTTATCGAATGCAGTCACCGGCGTTATCTACAGAAATCAGCCTGTAACAGCAAAATCAGCGCTTGCTTCCCTTTGAGCCGAAGCTTCCGCCCATTGAGAGAATGTTAGTATCAAATGTGTAGTTTATCTTTGAATTCTGACGGTGACGCTTCAACGCGAGCTGTATCATGCGCTCAAGAAGCTGAGGATACTTCACGCCCTTCGGCTCCCACAAGTAGAATGCAAGTGAGCCCGGGATAGTATTTATCTCGTTGATGTATACCTTGTCGGTGGACATATCTATCATAAAGTCGATACGTGTTACGCCGTTGCAGCCAAGATAGCGGAATGCGTCAACTGCGGTCTTTCTGATGAGCTCCTCCTGCTCGGCGGAGATGTCAGCCGGTATCTTTCTCTTGAGCGTTGCCATTCCCTTGCTTCCGCCCTTGCTGCCGCCGACATACTTCTGCTCGTAGCTGAGGATATCGTCGTCGCTCGCCTGTACGGGCTCTTCGCATACGGAAGCCTCGGCGGATTCGCTGTCGCCGACTACGGAGCAGTTTATCTCCTTGAGCTGTACTACGCAGGGCTCAACAAGTATGCGGTCTGCAAACTCGAATGCCTCCTCGATAGACTTGACAAGTCCGTCTCTGTCCTTAGCCTTTGAGATTCCAACACTGGAGCCGAGATTGATAGGCTTTACGATAACAGGATAGCCGAATTTGCTCTCTACCTGCGATACCATGTCGTCCATTTTGTCGAGGTCGAATGATGCAAAGCGACAGCAGTCAAGCACCGGGAATCCGGCGTCCTTGAGGAGTATCTTCATCACGAATTTGTCCATGCCTACAGCCGATGCAAGCACGTCGCAGCCTACGTACGGCAGGTCGAGTGTCTGGAGATAGCCCTGAAGTGCGCCGTCCTCAACGTTTGTTCCGTGTACTATCGGGAATGCGATGTCAACGTCGGAAATGACGTTCGAGCCGAACTTCTTCATCTTCTGACGGATAAGCTGCACCTTGCCCTCGCTCCTTACGAATACACATTCTGTGCATTCTTTCAGCAGAGCAGGAATGTCCTTGAAATTGTTAATGTCCATAAGCTTTTCGCCTGTCCAGAATTCGCTCTTCTTGGTCATGTAGACAGGGATTATGTTGTACTTTTCCTTGTCCATGCTCGCCATAGCCTGAACTGCGGAAATCACGGATACCTCGTGTTCAACGCTTCTTCCGCCGAATAATACTGCAAGATTGATCTTCATGATGATTTCTCCTTTATGTGTTTATATCCAATTTGATTTATCGGGCTTACAATATCTGCCGCTTGACTTTTTCATAATATGTGGTATAATATAAGTAAAGAGAGCATTGCTCAGCCTTATGGCTCAGCGGTCGTCCTCAAAAAGTTTTTTGTTAAAGAATAACCGTCAACTTTGTCAGAGGGGGCGGTTATTTCTTTTTGTTTTCGTGTATATCTATTATCGCAATTATTACTAAAAATAAAGTAAGTAATTCCATTGTAGACATTTCACTCACCTCGTTTCCGAGGAAAGAATAGACCGCCTTGCCGCTGTATGCAATGCTCTCTATGACAATTATATCATAGGGAGCATTTTTATGTCAAGTTAATAGTTATCCGGCAGGTCATTCTCGAGAAGGACTACCTTCTTCTTCGAGGTCTGGTACGAATTTGCCTTCGCAAGCGCATCGTTCAGTCCGTCCGCAACGTAGACATTGTTCATGTCGAAGCCGGCGTCCTTGATACCGTTATATATCGGCTGGGTCTGAGCCTTGCCCACAAGGACGATATAATCGCACGCCTTCGCTGCCTCCTGTCCGAACTCGAAGTTGAGCTCCTCCTGCTTTGCTCCGAGCTCTACCATGCCCGGAGTTACAAGTATCCGGCAGGCATCGAAGAGTCCGAGCACCGCAAGCGCCGCGCGTGCTCCGCTCGGGTTGGAGTTGTATGCGTCGTCGATGTATGTGACGCCGTTGCCCTTGTCAAGAAGCTGGAGCCTGTGCGGTACTGCCGCGATACGCTTCACCGGCAGGACAAGCTTTTCCATTGGTATGCCTGTTCCGCAGGCGTAGGCGATAGCTCCGAGCAGGTTCTGGACGCTGTGCTCGCCGAGAAGCTTCGTAGTGAAGCGGCAGGTCTGCCCGTCGGGAGATGTGACCGTGAACTCGGTTCCGCGGTCGGAAACTGTTACGTCGCTTCCGCGCCACATACTGCCCTCAGTTGTGCCATAGGTCACGGCATTAGGGTACTCGTGAGCCTTTTTGCGTATAAGCTCGTTGTCGTAGTTGAGGTATATCTTTCCGAGCGGCGAAACGTGGTCCGCAAGCTCGAATTTGGTGTTGATAACGTTTTCGATAGAGCCGAACGTTTCGAGGTGCTGAGGTCCGACTGAGGTGATGATTCCGTCATGCGGGTCGGCTATGCCGCAGAGCTCCTT
>DEDQ01000061.1:8813-9036 GCA_002350065.1 Ruminococcus flavefaciens | reverse complement strand
ACCTTGTGGAGATTCGGCATCGACTTCAGCTTCTTCTTCGCGTCGTTTATGTACCAGTTGTTGATAGCCGTCTCTATCGGCTTATTTATAAGGTTCGAGAGCGGCACAAGTATGGGCGTGAGGTACAGTCCGCAGCCAACGATGATGAACGGCAGGTTATTGACAAATCGCTGACTGCCGTTTATGTCGGTCATCTTCGCGGAGAAGAATGCTCCGACGAATA
>DEDQ01000061.1:8067-8719 GCA_002350065.1 Ruminococcus flavefaciens | reverse complement strand
GCAAGCACACCGATGATGACCGCAGTGACCAGCTTGTTCATGTCTGATATCACATATTTGAGAATGAACGCGTGGTCGGAAGGCATATCAGAGGGCGTCGCCAGCTTTGCCCTTATCAGAGGTGGGAATGCCAGCAGCGCGAACTGCGCGATAAACAGCACTATCGGCAGTATATAGCGTTTGAAGTTCTTCTTCATCCACCATGAATGCTCCGGCGTTTTATAGCCGTTGAGCTGGAGCATATGGAACTCGCGGAGTCCCGTGAAAATTATCGCAAGCAGCGAAACTGCCGCGTAGATGACCCAAATTACCAGATTCATATATATCTCCCTGTTTTTGAATTGAGAATTTAGAATGGAGAATTGATTTGTCCGCTCACGCGGACAAATCTAAAAAATCCATCGCGTAAGCGACACCTTCATTCTCAATTAGTTATCTATTTTCATGAACGAGCACATAACACGGTTGAAGATGAACTGCTGCTCNNGGAGAAGAATGCTCCGACGAATAGCGCCGCGATGAGTATAAAGAACGTGATGAGCATACGCTTCACGCGCGCGGTGTACTTGAAGGGCTTCTTGAACTTCTTGCCGGGCTTGTTGGAAACGGCGATAAACAAGTTCATCGCCGCAAGCACACCGATGATGACCGC
>DEDQ01000061.1:6979-7789 GCA_002350065.1 Ruminococcus flavefaciens | reverse complement strand
AGAATTTAGAATGGAGAATTGATGTGTCCGCTCATGCGGACAAATCTGAAAAATCCATCGCGTAAGCGATACCTTCATTATCAATTCTCAATTATCAATTCTCAATTAGTTATCTATTTTCATGAACGAGCACATAACGCGGTTGAAGATGAACTGCTGCTCGAGGAACGAATAATGTCCCGCATTTTCGAGCTTTACAAGTCCCGCATCGGGTATGAGCTTTTCCATTTTTTCGCCGTCCGACAGAGGCGTCGCCGTGTCGTTGACTCCCCACACAAGAAGAGTCGGACACTTGATATTCGGCAGATACGGCTCGAGGTCCTCGTTCACGACCTTGACCATGACCTGTCTCATCATCGGTGAAGCCGCTGCATAGTCGGCGCTTCCCATTTTCTTGCGGAAATTCTCGAGCGCGTCGGGAGCAAGCTTCTGCGCGATGCCCGTAGAAAGCACTGCCTTGCCCATTTTGTAATAGCGCGTGCGCCAGCTCTTTTTCTTGGTCTTGGGAGGCATTATTCCCGCGCTGTCCACGAGTATGACCTTTGTTACCTCGAAAGGCAGACTCTCGCGGCTGTGCATTTTTATTATCACTCGTCCGCCGAAGCTGTGTCCGAGCAGCATTACCTTGTCAACGCCGTAGTCCTTGATGAAGTCGATGACGAAATCAACGTAGCTGCCGACGTCCCAGACCTCCTTCGGCTCCTCGCTCTCACCGAATCCGGGCATATCCATTGCCACGACCCTGTACTTCTTCGAGAGCAGGTCTATGAGATTCGCAAAGAGCTTGATATTGCTGCCCCAGCCGTGCAG
>DEDQ01000061.1:6154-6914 GCA_002350065.1 Ruminococcus flavefaciens | reverse complement strand
TTTTTTCATTATATAATATGAGGCATACTCGACCGCATATACATATTTATTATAGCATGACAGGAAAGCGATGTCAATTATTTTGTTCGATTTTTCATTCAGCAGCCATATCTATAAAAATTTGACCCCGAAGCGATATTCAAAATCACTTCGGGGCTTTGCATTTTTACTTCTTATGAATCAAAGAAGCTGCGTCCGTCATCGGTCACGAGCCTCTCTGACTTGGGATACTCGAATATCTTGGGGTCGTTTGCGTGCTCGGTCAGATAATCCGCGAATCTGCGCGCATACCACTTAGCTGTAATAAGATTGTGCATGAGATAATTGCCGCAGTTTACTGCCATTGCACCCGGAACTTCTTCCGCTTCCTCGACTGACCTGAATGCATTTATGAGAAGTCCGCAAATATCCTTCGGTGCGCGGTTTCCTTTCATGATAAGATAAAATCCCGTAAGGCAGCCCATTGGTCCCCAGTAGATGATACTTTCCTTCCATTCGGCGTCATTTCTCAGGTATGTGGCGATTATGTGCTCCAGCGAGTGCATTGCTGCCACGTCAACAGCAGGCTCTACGTTGGGTCTTGTGACTCTTATGTCGTAGGTCGTGACAAGCTGGTCTCCGACTGTATCTACTCTGCTTGTGAATATTCCCGGGATTATCTTGGTGTGGTCAACGGAAAAGCTTGGTATCATATCCATATTTGCGGCTCCTTTCAGGCGTTGGCAATACTTTTTATTGTTTAGGCAACACCGCACAAAGA
>DEDQ01000061.1:3205-6024 GCA_002350065.1 Ruminococcus flavefaciens | reverse complement strand
CTTTGTGCGGTATTGCCTTTATATTATAACACATTGTTACCGAATTGTCAATAACGCGGGAGCCCTCAGGCTTCCTTTCAGTCTTTTCCGGATACTGAGAATATCCCGCTCAGCAGCGGCACAGCCGCGCTCGCTCCGAGTGCAATGAGGAGCTGTCGGGCATCGGGCATGACGGTGTTGAAGACCTCCCTCAGCTGCGGGACCGCTACCGCCGCCGCAAGAGCTGCAAACGATACGAGCACCGCGAGCAGCAGCTTCACATTGCTGAAAGGGTCGATGTGAAACAGCGAGCGGCGCTCCGAGCGGCACTCGAATACGTGTATGAGCTGCGACATCACAAGAGTTATCAATGCGGCAGTGCGTCCGGCTTCGATAGTGCCGCCGGATCTCATGACGAGCGAGAACGATGCAAGCGTTGAGAGCCCTATGAATATGCCGCGGAACACTATCTTCCACATCAGTCCGCCCGAGAAAAATCCCTCGTCCGAGCGCCGCGGCGGACGGCTCATGATATCCTTTTCCGGCGGCTCAAGTCCGAGGGCGATAGCCGGAAGTCCGTCTGTTACAAGGTTGACGAGAAGTATCTGCGCCGGCAGCAGAACTATCGGCATTCCCATGACTATGCCGCCGAACATCGTAAGCACCTCTCCGATGTTGCACGAGAGCAGATACCGCACGAATTTGCGGATATTCGCGTAAACACAGCGTCCCTGCTCGACGGCGCTGACGAGGGTCGCAAGGTTGTCGTCAAGGAGTATAACGTCCGCCGCCTGCTTGGTGACGTCTGTTCCGGTTATCCCCATGGCTACGCCGACGTCGGCTTCCTTTATCGCGGGAGCGTCATTCACGCCGTCGCCCGTCATGGTGACTATCTCTCCCCTGCGCCTGAAGCTGCGCACGATACGGAGCTTATGTACCGGCTCGACACGCGCAAACACCGTATATTTGCCGATTATGCGGTCGAGCTCCTCATCGCTGAGACGGTCGAGCTCCGCTCCGGTCATTGCCTTGCCGCCTTTGAGAAGTCCCGCCTTTTTCGCAACTGCAACGGCGGTATTCTTATGGTCGCCGGTTATCATGACAGTCCTGACTGATGCGGCAGAGCACTTACGGATAGCCGCCTTCGCCTCCTCACGCGGAGGGTCGAACATTCCCGCAAGTCCGAGGAAAACAAGGTCTCCGCGGTCGGGAGCAAAGCTGTCGGAAACACAGTACGCGAGCGCGAGAACGCGCAGTGCGCGGTCGGACATATCAAGGACACGGCGTGAGATATCGCTGCGGAGCGAGGAAGTAAGCGGCTTGATAGTCCCGTCCGGGCTGAGATATCTCGTGCAGCGCGGCAGGATAACTTCCTCCGCGCCCTTGAAATAGAGCCGCTTTTCGTGCCGCTCATCGCAGTGTACAGCCATGAATCGCGTCTCGCTGTCGAAGGGATACTCCCTGAGCCGGCGGCTCTCCTTGTCGAGGGATTCCCGCGTGATGCCGGCTTTTGCGGCTGCTATCAGCAGAGCGGCTTCGGTCGGGTCGCCTGTCACCTTCCACTCGCCCGAGCCCCTAAGTGCTCCGCGGCGGCGCTTGTCGGCGTTACCGCCTCCGGAAATGACTGCGTCCGAGCATAAAACTCCGCAGCGCAGAGTCTCGGTGAGCGCCTTTTCCGTCAGCGGATTCACGGCGATATTCTCCTCGCCGCGTGTGACCTCACCGCTCACGCGATAGCCCATGCCGCTGAAAAAGTAGCGGCTGTCGGCTGTTGCGAGCTCAGTCACGGTCATGCGGTTCTCGGTGATGGTGCCGGTCTTGTCGGAGCATATCACTGACGCGCAGCCGAGAGTCTCAACGCTGTGAAGCTTGTTCACGAGGGCTTTCTGCTTCAGCATACGGCTGACCGCAAGTGCGAGCGCTATTGTCACTGTCGCAGGCAAGCCCTCCGGTATCGCCGCAATTGCAATGGTTATGCCCGTCATGAGCATATCAAATACGTCCTCGCCGCGCAGCACTCCTGCCGCAAAAACGGTCACGCACACGATGAGACATATCACCGCAACGACCTTGCCGAGCTCCGCGAGACGCTTTTGCAGCGGAGTCATCTCCTTGTCGATATCGGCGATGAGCTCGGAGATGCGCCCCATTTGTGTGCGCTTGCCCGTCGCGATGACCTTCGCACGGCAAGTTCCGCGCACTGCGGAAGTGCCGCAGTAGACGATATTAGGCTTGTTCAGACTATTGTCGATATCGCTCGTGCTTCCGGACCTCTTGGCAACAGCCTCCGATTCGCCGGTGAGTATTGCCTCGTCTGCGAAAAATCCCGCTGCTTCAAGGATTACGCAGTCCGCGGGAATGCGGTCGCCGGCTTCGAGCTCTATAACGTCGTCGGTGACGAGGCGTTCAGCCTCTATCTCGGCAAGTTTTCCGTCACGGTAGCATTTCGCCGTAGGAGCGGTCATTGACCGCAGAGCCTCGAGCGTGTGCTCGGTGCGGTATTCCTGCACAAAGCCGAGTATCGCATTCAGCAGGACGATGAGGATTATCGTCACCGCGTCCGAGACCTCCCCAAGCAGCACCGATACTACCGTCGCGGCAAGCAGTATCATCACCATTACGTCGCGGAACTGCCCGATGAATATTTTTACAGGTCCGGCTTTTTTCTTCTCTTCAAGGACGTTCCGCCCCTCCGTTTTCAGACGGGCGGAAGCTTCTTTTTCTGTAAGTCCCATTGCGTTCCTCCTTCGGAAATAGCTTTTCCATAAAGGATATGCGGACGACCCTGAGGTTATGAGAATGTTCAGCAAAGAATTTTGAAGGCAATACCGCACAAAGAT
>DEDQ01000061.1:0-3077 GCA_002350065.1 Ruminococcus flavefaciens | reverse complement strand
TTGTGCGGTGTTGCCTGAAATGAATGCCCGCGGCTCGCTCCCCTGTTGACATCGCAGAGCGAAAATGCTATAATTATAGTATTATGTAAAAATATGCGCCTGCGCGCGAAAAGGAGTATTTTTTATGAGCGGTAATATCAAAAGCTATGAAAGTCCATTCTGTACACGTTATGCAAGTGAGGAAATGCAGTACGTTTTCTCGGCAGATAAGAAATTCACAACATGGAGAAAGCTCTGGGTCGCTCTTGCAAGAGCTGAAATGAAGCTCGGTCTGCCCGTTACTGAGGCTCAGGTAAAACAGCTCGAGGAGCACATCAACGACATCGACTACGACATGGCTGCTGAGCGCGAAAAGGTAGTCCGCCACGACGTTATGGCTCATGTCTATACTTACGGTCAGGCTTGCCCCGACGCTGCCGGAATCATCCACCTCGGAGCTACCTCATGCTACGTTGGCGATAACACTGATGTTATCATCATGCGCGACGCGCTCCAGATAGTACGCAGAAAGCTCATAAACGTCATGAACAATATCGCAAAGTTCGCTGACGAATACAAGAATATGCCCTGCATGGCTTATACACACCTCCAGCCCGCTCAGCCCACTACTGTCGGCAAACGTGCTACACTCTGGCTCAACGAGCTCCTCATGGACTTCGAGGAGATTGAGCACCGCATCGCTGACCTCAAGCTTCTCGGAAGCAAGGGCACTACCGGCACTCAGGCTTCGTTCATGGAGCTCTTCGAGGGCGATACCGACAAGATAAAGCAGCTCGAAAAAATGATCGCCGAGGAAATGGGCTTCGAGAAGGTTGTTCCCGTTTCCGGTCAGACATATTCAAGAAAGGCTGACTGGCAGGTGCTTTCCGCTCTCAGCGGAATCGCTCAGTCGTGCAGCAAGTTCTCGAACGATATGCGCATTCTCCAGAGCTTCGAGGAAATGGAGGAGCCCCGCGAAAAGTCCCAGATAGGCTCTTCGGCTATGGCTTACAAGCGCAATCCTATGCGCTGCGAGAGAATAACCTCACTTGCGCGCTATGTGATGATAGACGTTCTCAATCCCGCTTTCACAGCAGGTACACAGTGGTTCGAGAGAACTCTCGACGACAGCGCTAACAAGCGTATCTCCGTCGCTGAGGCTTTCCTCGGCGTTGACGCTATCCTCAACATCATGATGAACGTTACTGACGGCATGGTCGTTTATCCCGAGATAGTACGCCGCCGCCTTATGGCTAAGCTCCCCTTCATGGCAACAGAGAATATCATGATGGACGCTGTAAAGAAGGGCGGAGACCGTCAGGAGCTCCACGAGCGTATACGTACCTACTCCATGCAGGCTGCTGAGCAGATAAAGATATACGGCAAGGACAGCAACCTCTGCGAGCTCATCGTAAACGACCCCATGTTCATGATAACAAAGGAAGAGCTCGACGAGCAGCTCAAGCCCGAGAATTACGTCGGAAGAAGCCCTCAGCAGGTGTCGGAATTCCTCAGCGAGTGCATCTATCCTATCCTTGAAGCAAATAAGGATATCCTCGGCGAAAGCTTTGAAATGAAGAACTAAAGCTCTCAAAAAGCAAATGTTAATATGATGCTGCGGGCGCCGTTCGGCGCCCATGCATTATTTATTCCAAAACAGAGGTAAATCATGAAAAAAGGCGCAAAAATAGCAGCCTGCATAGCTGCGGCAATAGCTTTTTTAGGAGGCGCGGGCTTTTATCTCTCGCAGACCGTCATCAAATACAAGATGATATCCTACAAGTTTCCATACCTCCTTGAAGAGTCAGCTCTCTACAAGTCCTATCCGTATGCGGATACCGAGGTCCCTGACGAGTTCAGGGAATGCTCTGTAAAAGGCATAGATTTTAAAGCTCCCGACGGTCTCTTCTGGATGTATCCCGATGCGACAGATGACGTAAGATCAGGTATACTCGTCGACAATGACGATATATCCAAGCGCGAGCTGCTTGTCTGCGTCATGGACAAGGAAGAGCCGGTGTATCCGGACAGCACGGGCTTTAAAGATTTGGGGTTCTTCGACAAGCGCATGAACAAAGGTCTGAAGAAGCTCGGCTATGAGCCGGCAGAAAATTACCACGATATGATGTTCGCTGCGAATACTTTCAGGCTCGAAAAATGCAATATGTTCTCGCCCTCCGAGGTCAACGCAGCGTATAAGCTGATGCTGTTCAAGGGCATAATGATGCCCGCATCCTATTCAGTCGACGGAGTTGAAGACAGCTTCGAGACGACCGGTTCTTCCAAGGAAATACATTATTACTACGACAACGGAAATATGAGATCGTTCGTTACAGAGTCTGCAAATAAAAACGGCGCATATGAGCTTGACCTCGAAGTGTATGACGTTAATGACCTTAATAGCTGGCAGAATGTGATGATAATCAGCAAAGACCCCGAAATGGCTCGTCAGATAGCCAAAACTATTGATATCGCGGAGGATACAGAATGAAAAAGGAATACCTTGAAGCCGGCAAGGTCGTGACAACTCACGGCATTCGCGGCGAAGTGAAAATTATGCCGTATACGGATACTCCCGAGCTGCTTGCCGAGTTCGACCGCCTCTTCATCGGAAAGAACACGGACGAGCTCATCATCGAGCGCTCCCGCGTTTTCAAGAACATGGTCATCGCTAAGATAGAGGGAGTCGATACTCCCGAAGCGGCGGAAAAGCTCCGCAATAAGCTGCTCTATATGCACCGCGACGACCTCGAGCTCGACGACGATACATACTTCATTCAGGACCTGATAGGTATCGAGGTCCGTGATGCCGATTCCGGCAAAGTATACGGCACTATCAGCGACGTTATGCAGACCGGCGCAAACGACGTCTACGTTATAAAGGGCTCGGACAGGGAATACCTCGTGCCCGCTATCGCTGACGTTGTCATTTCCACCGATATCGACGAAAACATCATGACTATCCGCCCGCTCGACGGGCTTTTCGACTGACAGGAGCTCGCCATGAAGATAGAAATAGCAACCCTTTTTCCCGAAATGTGCGAAGCCGTCCTCGGCGAGAGCATCGTCGGCAGAGCCCGCAAAGCCGGCAAAATAGA
>DEDQ01000024.1:4199-14751 GCA_002350065.1 Ruminococcus flavefaciens | reverse complement strand
CTAAATCCTTTGAGTCAGACCTTGATAGTGTTTTGTTGTACATCGCGGGAACTTTGAAGAACAGAAGTGCTGCAAGCAGCCTGCTTAAAAAGGTCAAAGATAACATAGCTATGCTGGATTCAGCACCGCTTGCATTTCCTGTATATCCTCATATTTCTAAGGTCAGCTATCGTTTTATCCCTGTCGGAAACTACCTGATCTTTTATCATGTTGACGAGGTGCAGGAAATCGTGTACATCGACCGTTTCATCTATTCAGCACGTAATATTGAAACGATATTATGACGCAAATTCATAATGAATGAGAAAGAAGCTCCCCAATCAGTTGGGGACCTATCCTGTGTGTTGTCTCGCTATCCGCCGCCGATGAGTATGTTGGTACGCCAAGAGCTGCCACAGCAGCAGGTCAGTCGATAATGCTCAGGTCGTAAGATGACGGATCGCTGACAGGAGCGCATCCGGCGATCCTGTTTCTGATGTATTCGCCGTTCTCGGGGAGCTCAGCGTCATCGTCAAACAGAAGCTCATTCACCTCAAATTCCTCATAGTATTCTTCGTCGATAATGAGCTTCGCCTTGAGGATAATACCTGTCTCATTGTCGACAGTAAGGTAGAGTTCCTGATCCGAGTATTTATCGAATGTGGTCTCCGACCCTTCTTCCGGTGCCATTCTCGGCACTATCGGTAATCCGACAGCAGCATCGCCGACATTTTTCTCGCTGCTGACATAAGTCATAAATACGTCGGTGCAGTCTCTGCCGAGGAATGTGGTGTTTTCATTGATCTCCTGTATGTCAAAGTGGTCGATACGATCTCTGATAAGGCACTCGGAATACGTATCTGAGAATGCAGTGGGCTGATCGAGAAGCCATGTGCTTCGGTCTGCGATCTCATACAGAGCCTGACTCTCACCGTCTGAATCGTCATACACACAAATGAACATATCCTTTACAAAGAACATTTCGTTATGTGTGGAAGATTCTGCAAGCTTCTCAGGAGTCGTATTGTCTCTTGCAAGTATCTCCTCATCGATGTCCCTGAAATATTCGGGAGTATGCGTCCATGTCTTCATCTCGGACTCGTTTCCGGTCAGACCGTCTCTCTTGATAACACCGTCCATGAATGACACGCCGTTCATGGTCTCACGGTATTTCATATTGATACGGTCATACGCTTCATAGTTCCTGCTGTGTATCTTTTCAAGCAGCTCTTCTTTTGTGATAGCTCCCGAAGCCGTTGCTGCTTCGGCTGCTGAGCCTTCTTCTGTCTGAGCCTGTACCATATCTGAACCGATACTGCTCTCCGTCGGTCTGTTTCCGCTGCTGAGCAGCTGATAGCCCACTCCTCCTGCTCCTGCAGCGACTGCCACCGCTGCTGCGGCAGAAGCTATTTTCATTGCTATTCTCGGGCGGTATGCATCTACACCTCTTACCTCATCACCTGCTGTGAAGCCGCTGCTGACACGGCTTTCTACTTTTCTGAATAGCCGATCGCGCTGCTTTTTGTCGCCCGTAGGATATTCTGCTGCTATCCTTGCTGCATCTTCATCGTTTATGTGCTTGAAAATATCATTCTTTTTCATATTATTACTCCTTAATCAAGGTCGCCGAGAAGGCTTCTGAGCTTTTTCATCGCTCTTGTACAGCGCATTCGCACCGCGGCAGGTTTCATGCCTATCAGTCTGCCTATCTCCTTTGCATTTCGTTCATAGTAGAACTTTTGTATGATGATAATGGAATCAGGCTCGCCAAGCTCTTTTATTCTCTGCAATACGAGCGCCGTTCTTTCGGAATCCTCAATATTCTGCTCCAGACGTTCAGATGACGGAAGTTCAATGAATTCATCACTGTCAATAGAGATTTTTCTTCCGAGATGTCCTGCAAGAGCTCTCCTCATATTGAGGGCCTTGTTTCTTGTGACGGTCCCGATAAACGGCTTCAGAGATTCGCCGTTGAGATTGTTTATGACGGAAGCGAAAGTATCAACGACACATTCCTCTACGTCCTCAGCGGAGCCGTATCCTCTGAGTATGTTTACAGCTATTGAATATACATAGCTGTAATATTCCTCGAACAGTGCTCTGTGGCCCTGCTGAGGCGAGCTATCCATCAATGAAAGTATTTCCGGATCGGTCATTGAACACCACCTCCTTGTTTAGCAGATCTGCTTTCATTATACATATACACAATGATAATTGCAAGTGCAACACGGTGTCACTTTTTTGCACTTGTAAAAAGTGAAGAATATGAGATATGTATGATATGAATTTACAGACCAAAAGTGAAAAGCTCCCCGTTTGGGGAGCTTCGCTTTATTCTACCAGCATTCTTCTCATCAGGCAGAGGTCAAATACATCGAGCCTG
The DNA here is from genome assembly GCA_002350065.1 of Ruminococcus flavefaciens. Classification (GTDB taxonomy): domain Bacteria; phylum Bacillota; class Clostridia; order Oscillospirales; family Ruminococcaceae; genus Ruminococcus; species Ruminococcus flavefaciens_N. The sequence continues at coordinate 12,389 of DEDQ01000024.1, read as the reverse complement.
CCGTCCTCGCAGAGGTCGCCTGCCTGCCAGTTTGCAAGCTCCGCATCGGGAGCCGCAAGCAGCCACCTCTGCATAAGAACAAGGTCGGACACGTTGAAGCTGCCGTCAGCGTTGACATCGCCTTCTACTTTTTTTTCCTCCTCGAGAATAAACTGTTGTCCGCTGCCGTTCCAGTATTCCCACTGACAGATGTTTGCGCCGTCGTCAGTGCTTATCTCGTATACGTCAAGGCAGCGCAGACCGTTTGAAGACAGAGTCAGGAAGGAATATGAGCCGTCGTGGTTGTCCTTCAGCCGGAACTTCTGTGACTTATCTCCGGTATAGTCAGCGAGAAGCACATTTGCACCATCTTCTGCAGAGGCGTTCTCAACAGTGAGAGACCTTCCGTTTTTATCGGAAATGGTGTATTCGCCATTTCCAACGCCTTTGATATTCCACGTTTGCTTTTCAGACTGTACGATGTTTCCGTTCTTATCTGCGATATAGCGTCCGCTGTTGACATTCTTCAGCGTGTATCTGCCATCCGGTATCACAACAGGCTTTACGATGTCCTCAGCCGCGTTGTATGCGGAGCGCTTGCTGCCCCATATGCAGGTATTGTTTCCTGTAGCCGTGAATGTCATACGCTTGGTCTGAGCAGCTGATTCGTCCGCCTGCACAAGAAAAGCCCCCTTGTATGTAACTCCGCCAAAGCTGACAGTCATATTCGGTGTGCCGTCCTTCATCAGCCAGTTTCCTGTAACGTATCCTGTGATAGTACCGTCTGCGTTGAGTGTGATAGTGTGCGGCTTTTCAACATCTGCACTCTTTTCGTTCTCGAATCTCTGGTCAAGGGTGTGGAAGATGAAGTCGTAGTCGCCTGTAACAGCCGACATCGCGTGTCCGTCCTCCGAGAGGGTCTCGCCCGAGTATTCGTATGGAGCGGCGGTTATCCAGCCGTCCTCGTTCATTATTAACTGATGTACGCGGACTTCGTGCGCACCCCAGTTATCGTCAAATTTAGTGTGATATATTACATAGAGCTTGCCGTCCGTGTCCATGAGGGCGGAGTTATGGCCCTGCGCCTTGAACGGCTTTGGATTGCAGCTCCACTGATAGTTGCTCATGAGGCGTTCGCCTGTTTTGCCGCTGATATTGTCGCCTCCAAATGGATAGACCGCACTGTTGCCATTCTGGTCAACGAACGGACCGTCCGGCTTTTCGCTGCGGAAAACACGCATATTGTAACCGCCGTTCGAGTTGAAGAAGCCATACGATACAAACAGGTAATAATAGCCCTTGTCGCTGTTCGGAGACTTCATGTACTCGATGTACGGACCTTCTCCCGAGACATAATTTCCGCCTGCCGCCTTCTTGCCCATGTATGCATCAGAGACGTTGGGTATCGTTTCATATTTCACGTTATAATCGCGCAGACCTGTTTTTTCGTCAAGCTCAAGCATATATATGCCGCCGAACCATGAGCCGTATACCATTCGCAGATTACCGTCCTCGTCGTAGAATACAGCCGGATCAATGGCGTTGGTACCGTAGGAGGCATTCCATGAACCGTTACTGAGATAGCGGCTTATGTCAGGATTTTTGCCAAGTACTTTGGGTACGTCGGTATCCTTGACGTTGTTAACAGCATTATTGGTAAAGCCCGAATACACTATCGTCCCCTGATAGCTATACGGTCCCTCAACTTTATCCGACGTGCAAAGCACAACAGACGAATTCCACACCTGTCCGTTAACGCTGAGGTACATACAGTATTTACCCATGTCCTTATTGTAGATTATGTCGGGAGCCCACATATTGCCCGCGAGATTGTATCCGTTCGTGGTGTTCGACCACTTCTCGGGGATAGCAAGATCGGTGTAGATGTTCCTGAAGAATGTGGTACGTGTCGAGCCGAGGTGGGAGTTGGCAGCAGACTGCCAGTTCTTCATATCGTTTGATCTCGCAGCGCCTAAATGTGAGCCGATAATGAAGTAGCCACCCTCCTCGAGCTTAACTATTGACGGATCGTGAACTGAAACTCTTGAATAGTCGGCATACGTATCCGAAAGGGTGTATGAGAGGGAGTTCCCTGCAATTACAAATGCCGACAGAAGAGCCGAAATAAGTTTTTTTACCTTCATAATGATACCTCCGTGCCGTCATTCATTCTGTTTCGGGCAGCGACGTGATAATGCCCGAATCGAGCTTCTGGATAGCAAGCGCGTCCTTTGCTGTGATGCCGTCGCCGACGTTGTAAACATCGGCATTCGCGCGTGCGGTATCTGTCAGTGAGTATTTGTCCTTGTTTGCGATGTACTGAAGTATTGCTACTGAGTCTGAGATAGTAACGAAACCGTCCAGATTTACGTCACCAAGGAGGGTGACATGAACAGACGCATTGTTCGCAGTTGTTGTGGTATTAGGCTCACGGTATTCGGTAACAGCGACTACATAGTTGACCGCAGTCGTCATGTTGACAGCTCCGAGAGTTACCTTCTGACCGCTCTTTGCGTCCTTGCGGTAAACATTGTATGTGATGTTCGGATTGCCGTCATCGGTCATCGTCATCTCAGTCTTAGTCCAGTCCGAGAGCCAGCCTGCATTTGATTCGGCGCGGGTATCTACTCCGACAAAAACGGTGATATCCTGAGCGGCTGTGAAGGTCGCCTCGTCGGAAGTGAACTTCTTGGAATCGCACGCTGTCCTTATCCATTCAGCTCCCCTGAGTTCCTCTGGGACAGAAGTGAATCTGAACTGCCTGTCGCCGAATACCTCATTGCCAACGTCAAGTCCCTGCTCGACCGACCAGTTGTACTGTGCGGCTGTATCGTTGACTTTGAGCGACTTCACAAGCTTGCCGTCGGGTATCTCAAAGGGCTTTATTTCTATCTCCGAGCCGCCAAGGACTTTGACAGCGGGACGCTCAGGTAGAGAATATCCGGTTCCGAGGAAAAAGCTGACATGAGGCGGCTGATTATACGCCGACTGCTGACAGCAGTTCTGTGAGCGATACTGAACATCGTGCATAAGTGTGGTCAGGCGGACGTCAGTGGGAGAGGTCGTGCACCATATCCGCAGCTTCTTGTTATCTGAAGTTCGCATTACAAGTTCCTCACGCCAGTCACCGAAAAGGTCAACAGTCATGCAGGGAACAGCCTTTGTGCTGTTGTTAGAAGCACAGCCGTCAGCATTGAGGAGGTAGTCTATCTTACTTGTGGAAGTCATCTTGCTAATGGTAGTTCCGCTGAACAGCTCACGTTCAAGGTCGCCGTCCCAGTAAATAAGGAAGTTCATCGAAAGGCTGAGACCGGATATTTTGTTTCCGTTCTGGTCAAGAACAGTCTTTGCGGGTCTTGCGCCCCAGAATTCCGCGCCTTTATTTCCCGCAAATACGTTGTCTGCACAGCAGCGTCCGGTGTCCTTGTCACCGTCCTTGTGGAAGATGACCTTGCCGTCCTTAGCGTCAAAGAGGGTCACGCCATAAGTCGGACCGTGCTCATGACACTGCCAGAGTTCAAGTCCTGCGCGCTCGGGAATGAAGTCGCCGAGATGCATCGCGTCGCCGTGTCCCTTGCCTGACGACCACAGGAGCTTGCCGTTATCGTCGATAACACAGTCACCCATGCATATCTCCTGTTTACCGTCAGCGTCAACGTCTCCGACCATGAGGTTGTGGTTGCCCTGACCTGCTGCTGCCTTTGAGTCGCTGTTGTTGGAGTCGAATATCCAGCGCACGGACAGCTTCTTGTCTACAACATCTATTGCAGATATTGTCATTCGCGTGTAGTAGCCGCGGTTGTATATCGCTGACGGGTGAACGCCGTCGAGGTATGCGATACCACTGTTGAAGCGGTCGACACGGTTGCCGTAGTTGTCTCCCCACGAGCCGACATTTCCGCGCGGCACAGGGAAGTTTATCGTATCAAGAGCAGCGCCTGTCTGACCGTCGAACAGCGTCATATATTCATTGCCCGAGAGGATATAGCCGCCTCCGTTGCGGTAGTCCTTTGAGCCGTCGCCAATGACCTTGCCCTTGCCGTCCTTTGTACCGTCGGCTGTCTTGGTAATGAGTTCAGCCTTTCCATCGCAGTCGAAATCTGCTACGCACATCTGCGTGTAGTGCTGACCTGCACGGATATTTTTTCCCATATCCACGCGCCATAGCCGACGTCCGTCGAGTGTTATACAGTCAATGTAGACGTTATCTGTAACGCCCGACTGCGAGTTATCGAGTGCCTTGCCCTCCCACTTGAGGAATATCTCGTACTGACCGTCGCCGTCAACATCTCCCGCACAGCAATCGTTTGGAGTATACTGCGAGCCCGGCTGACTGAGCGGAATATCGAAATAGTTCGTACCGGACCTGAATTTACATTCCTCCGATGCTGCCACCTCGCCGTTCACAACGGTGTCTACACGGTACTTTGAATTTGCATTTCCGCTATTGTCCTGATAGCACGTCGCACCTGTACCTGCCTTGCTCGTGTATACGAGCTGACCGTCGCGGTACAGGCGGAACTCCGCATTGTCTGCGTCATCAGCGTTCCAGCGCCAGCTGACGAACATACCGCTGCCGTTTTTGACCGCATATATGCCGCGGTCAAGGTGCTCTACGATGTTCTTGCCTGTGCCGTACTTCGCAGCTGCCGGCGATACTCTGAGTCCTGCAGGAACAATGCTTGCAGCTATCAAAGCAGAAGCCGCGAATGAACTGATTTTCCTGATTTGCATATACATTCTCCTCTCTGAAAATGTGTTTCCCTATGCTCTTATTTTAAAACAAACCATGAACAAACTCAATGATAAAACGGACCTAAAAACACACCTTTTGTCTCATAAAAAAGCTGAAAAAAAAGGAAGCGTACCAGTATTTCCGATACGCTTTCTTTTTCTGATTTGTCCCTTACAAATACTTTCGGCAACACCGCACAAAGCCCGCCTAACGGCTTTGCACTGAATCTGCTTGCATATTTCCCGTCATCTTGCACAGAAATCTCTTGACATACGACAGTATGCCTGCGGGATTTCTATACAATCTGACGANNTTTTCATACAATCTGACGAAAAATCTGACTGCGCATCTTCAGCACAAGCTTTGTGCGGTGTTGCCTTTCGGATAAAAGGAATCTGTTTTGGCTGATATCCGATGTTCAGCCATTTATTACTTCAGTATCCGGGCGGTTGTGCAGATACCCGGATACTCTGTAACCACTTGATATTTGGCTGCACTTACTTCTTATACCACGGCAGCTCGTCAAGAGTTATAACATACTCGCTGTTGTAGGTCTTGCTCATGACGTTTTTTTCAGTGTAGGCTTCGTTGTATCTGCCGTTTCTGGCTACGAAGTCTCCGCACCATGTTCCAAACCACGACCAGCGCGAATTTGCTGCAACTACGTTGTCGATATCGAAAACAGTACCGTTCTCGGTCAGGGCAATGAGCTTATTTGTATCCGGATATTCGAGCAGCTCCGAGAACTTCGCATTCTGAGCGCCGTAGCTGTGCTCGCCTGCGTAGATATCCTCGCCGATGACGTCAACGTACTCGTCTCCGGGATACCATTCGGGGTTCTGTCCGTTCCATACCCATATAAGATTTGTACATCCGTACTTGTTGGTGAGCTCGTCGTAGAGGTAATACCAGAGCTTCTTGTATGCGTCAGAGCCCTTGGCTCCCCACCAGAACCAGCCGCCTGATGCCTCGTGCAGAGGTCTCCACAGTACGGGGACTCCTGCGTCGCGCATACGGTTGAGCTGCTTTGCTATCTCGGCGATGTCAGCATCAATGAGAGCCTTGCCCTCAGGGTCACGTCCGTCCATAACAGCGGCAATATCAAAGTTTGTATTCGAGGTGTTGAAGCCTCCCCACCAGCGCGGAGTTCCCTGTTCGGTGTCGCCCGGCTTCATGTACTTATCAGGTGCATTCCAGTGCCAGCAGAATGTTGCGATACCGCCGTGCTTGTGGAAGTCGATAGCTGTTTCGACCGCATTTGACCTTGCTCCCTTAGCCTGACGCGAAGGGCAGTAGTCCATCATGTCAAGTCCCACAATAGCGGGATATTTTCCTGTAGCCTCGTATATAGCCTTGAATTCCTCTCCGTTCAGACCGTCATTGCAGACCTGACCTGCAATGGTGTACTTGCCGTATGAATCGCAGAGGTAGCTGAAAAGCTCCTTCGCGTTATCGTCAGCCTTGGGATTTATGAGCTTTTTATCTACCTTGTAGACGTTCGCAGAGATAGCCTCGTCCTCGGTGACAGTCAGCTTATCCATAGTTATCCACCCCCATGACTTCTTCACAGAGACCGTATGTTTACCTGCCTTGAGCATTACGCGGCGAAGTGCTGTATCTGTGAACTTGTCTCCGACGCTGTCGAATCCGCCGACGTTCTCATTATCGACAAGTATCTCATTGTATTTGTTTCCGCCAAGTCCCTTTGATGTGAAAGTCAGGCAGTAGCTTCCTGCTGTAGGTACTTCTATGGTAAATGTGAGGTTATCGCTGTTGTCGGCAAAGTTTCCGACCGCCTTGCCGCCCGAAGCTCCCTGATCCGCGATTATAGTGTTTGCGCCTGAGAGCTTTGCGTTCTCGGCTTCGTATACAGCCTTGAACTCGGTGTGCGGAGTATCCGGAGTCTGAGGCTCGTCCTTGGAGATGATAAGCTTTCTCATTGCGACGAGGTCAAAGGTATCTATCCTTCCGTCCTCGCAGAGGTCGCCCGCCTGCCAGTTTCTAAGCTCTGCATTCTTGTAGCCGAGCAGATACTTCTGCAAAGTTACGAGGTCTGCCGCGGAGAACTCTCCGTCGCCGTTAACGTCGCCTTTCACGGTCTCGGGCGTCTGAGTGCTTATTTTCTTGTACACATTCTCGTACATAGTCTCCGCCCAGAGTTTCTTCATCGCCTCGTATCCCTCGGAGTTCGGGTGAACGCCGTCTGCGCTGAGCCCCCAAGTGTTCTTCTTGAAGAATTCGTCGAAATCAGGACCGTGGACGAGTTTGTCTCCGTATTCATCGTAGAGCTTGTCCACCATTGCGTTATAGTAGCCGACGTTATTGCCGACGTCATTGTTCGTCGAGGACGGTATCTTCGGCAGTACAGGCACCTTGCCGGCTTCGAGGACAGCGTCTATCATATACTTGGTATTGCTGTAATAGCTCTGCACATTGTTGGGATTACCCCAGCAGTCGTTTGTACCATAAGCTATGCTCACAAAATGAACAGGACTGCCGCTGAGCCACTCGTCGATGTGCTCCTTGCCGTCCTTGCTGGTGATGCCACCGATGCCGCCATTTTCCTGTGCAGGAAAGAATCGGCTGTCTATCTGATTGACATAGCTTGCGTAGCTCGTACCGTAGGCGTTGACCATGCCGCCTGCCGTTATGGAATCACCGAAGAATATCCAGCTGTCGAACACGCCTTGTGAAGCGTCGTGAATGTCAAGATTGAGCGTTACCTTGTCGCCGTAAGCCTTGGTGATATTCATGCGTATCCAGTTGTAGCCGTCCATATCAACGACGTGCTGACGTGAACTCAAACCGTTTCCCTTGACAGTCTCGACAACTTCCCAGCCCGATGAGGGATAGCTTCCGCCCTGAGCTTTGTTGACTTCTATTGTGTAGTCGATCGGCTCAGCATTTCTGCTTGCATATGCACCGAGATTGTCATAGCTGCTGAGATTATACCATGCCGCGAGTACCTTTTTTCGCTTATCCTGCGGTACCCCCGACAGGTCATACGCAAGGTAGTCTCCCGAGGTTGAATTCCAAGACGTGAAGTAGTGCTCATCATTACCCGAAGATGCACTGTCAGACTTTCCTGAGTATGCGGGAACTCCCCGGCTTATCACGGGATTGGCTCCCCCGAAGAATGAATCTGCGGCATAAGCCTCGTTATACGCACTGTCCGGTCTGAACATACCGGGTCTTACTGCCGCAAAACTGCTGAAAGTTATCGCTGCCGCGAGAACTGATGAGATTATTTTTTTCATATTTCCCAACCTCCTGTAAAAGAATCGTCTGAATTTATTAATGTCTGCTCATCAACTCAAAAATGCCTTTATAGAGCTTTTTAAAGGCATTTCTGAGTTGTCAAAGTGCAAGAAAAATCATAAAAGCTATTATTTTTCTTGCACTTTGTTTTGCCCTTTAGGGCAAAATGAGCTTGACATAAAGAAATGTGCTGCGCAAATTCCCTTTTATATATTAAG
>DEDQ01000024.1:470-4170 GCA_002350065.1 Ruminococcus flavefaciens | reverse complement strand
TATTGAGTGCACATTTATTATAACACACCGGGTCACGGATTGGAACGACATTTTGCGTACTATTTATGACATTTTGAAGCATTTCTCACAGTGTCAACGACCGTTTTTCACGTCTGAACTGTGCAGCAGTCATGCCTGTTTTCTCCTTGAACTGCCGCATGAAGTGGTTCTCGTTGTTATAGCCGCACTGCTCTGCTATCTCGGCGATACGCATATCCGTGTGTTCAAGCAGCTGCATTGCACGCTTTATCCTCGAAGTTATCACATCGTCCTTGATGCTGGTTGAGAAAAGCTGCTTGTACAGCCTTTGCAGGTGACTTTTGCTTATCCCTATATCATGGGAGATGTTCTCGATTTCCCAGTCTCTCTGAGGCTGTGAGACTATGTTCCGCCTGAGACGATAGATAAGCTCTCTGTAATCAGTGAAATTGCTCTCTGCGGCTTTTTTTCTGTCTGTCAGGAACTGCACAGCCTCATCGACCACCCGCTCTATCTCCGAACTTTCCGAAGAACCAAAAACTGCGGTGCAAGTGACAAACTCCGGCAGCCTTATATCTCCGAATCTGTCAAGCAGAGCTGATTCAACTGCCGCTATAAGATTTTCGGAGGTGTTGATGATTCCGTCCGCGTCCTCAGACGGAATCATCACGGCGTAGGTGTTCTCACCTATTCTCGCACACAGCCGGTGTATACAAAGCTCAGTGAGAATACCGTCCATAGCAGATCTCGGATCTACCGCACCGATTTTTTCGGGGTAGTATGTGATAAGAAGCAGGTAGCTTTTTCTGCCCTCGTTGTTGTACTGATTAAGCATCTCGGGGATGTGAATAATGAATCCACGCCTGTTGAATATGCCGGTGACCGGGTCGGTATCTGAGAGCTTCTCGAGCTGCTTGCTGAAGTACCGCTCAAACAGTCTCTTTTGCAGGCTCTTGACTCCGTTTGCCACGGAATCGCACCAGCTGACATAATACTCATCAGCGGTGATATAGCTGCATTTGGTATATGCGGTCGCAGTGTATCCGAATATCTGACCACTGCAATGCAGTGAGGTGAGCATTATAAGATGCGGCTCATGCGGTTCGCAGAGAGCGGGCAAGACCTGTGCTGTCGGGAAGCTGAAGAAAGCTTTTTCGCTGTTATCCTCCCGCCTTGAAAGCAGCATAAACATCTCGTCAGAATAGCCGTACTGCCTGAAATCGTCGGGATTGTTCATATCGCCCTGCCAGTCGCTGCAAAGGCAGACATCGAGCCATTTCACTCCCTTGAAGATGTGACACACCTCATTGATATGCTCTGACAGCTCGGATACGGACTGTGCATCGGACATTCGGTGGATAAAGTCGGTCGCGATGAAAGTCCGCTTCTCACGGTTCATCATTATCATTTCTATGAGATGCGGTTCCAGTGTCGATTCCTTGCAGCAGCCGCAGCTTCTTCCGAAGCGTATGCTTTGTCCGAAAAGCTCCTGCTTGGGCATGATGCCTGCCGTCATTGCGTAAAGACGGCATACTGCATCTGCGCCGAACTGTTTGTCACGTCCCGCTATCGTTGTCACGGAAGGCTGGCATATCAGGCTGTCCCAGCCGCCGTCAAATCCCGTGACCTTCACGTCCTCGGGCACTCTTATCCCGTTTTGCTTCAGGCTCTCTATCAGTGCGGCAGCCATTACGTCATTGCAGCAGACTACAGCATCCGGACAGTCGACAGTTCCGTCAGCGATGTCACGACCGAGCTGCGCGGGAATATCCTTCCAGAACCAGCCATAGCGGATATCACTGTCAGCGACGATTATACCACAGTCTTTGCAGGCGTCCACAAATCCGCGGACGCGCTCCTCGGAAGACTTATGGTTCGGCACCCCTGCAAGACAATACAGCTTTTTACAGCCGTGCTCGTCAGTCATGTGCCGAGTTATACGATACATACTACCGTACTCGTCAGCGTTCATTATATTGGCATTGGGAGAATTGCCCCCGAGGATAAGACAGGGCGTATCTGTCTGTCTGAGGTAGCCGTTTATCTTGTCGATGACATCCTGCGTGTGAAAGCGTTCTTCTGCGAAGATAATACCGTCAAGCCTGTGAACACATATGAGCGTGTATATATTCTCAAGGCCCGAAATATACGAATCATAGCGATATTCACGCAGGCAGTTGTATAGACCTGTATAAACTATGATGTCATAACCGAGCGCCTTTGCCTGAGCATAGACTCCCTCGACGAAATCACGGTCGAGAGGACTGTTTATTTCGGGTATAACAAGCCCGAATCTGCCTTTAGCTGTCATATTCCGCACCTCCTTCTTGGAAAACGTCTTTCTCTTACTATTATTCTATCGCAGACTGTTGAAAAAGTAAATGCGTATTTGTGCTGCGATAATAGCACAAATGCAATATTTTCGTTGACTTTTCTACCATAATTATGATAAAATCAATATAGAGGTGATGAAAATGAAATGTCTGTGCGTAGGATATCATCATATACATGACGAACGATTCGCAGTAGACCGTCCGGACGGTTCGGGCGACTGGCTGCTGCTCATAGTGAAAACTCCTGCTGTTTTCTGTATTGACGGCGAGGAGATACACACAAAAGCAGGCTCGTATATCATTTTTCCGCTCCATGCGCCGCTGAAATACTCCGCTGACGGCGACATATACATCGACGACTGGCTCCACTTTTTCCCCGACGAGGAGGACATGAGGCTCTTCAAGGAGCTTGATATACCTCTGAACAAACCTGTCCATATCGGAGATGTGAACGCTGCTTCCGCTATCATGCGGAATATATGCTTCGAATTCTACTCCGCACATCAAAAACGCAATGAGATAGTCTCGTTGTATCTGCGCATGATGCTATACAAATTCAACGACCAGATGATATTCCATTACAGTGATTCATTTCTTACGGAGACCAAGTATATGCACAGCCTTTTGTGGATACGTGAATCCATATTTCGCTGGCCTGAACAGGAATGGAACGCCGACTTCTTCGCTGACGAGCTTGGTATCAGCCGTTCTCGCTTCCAGCACCTTTACATCACGGCATTCGGCTCGACCATGATGCAGGACATCATCGACAGCCGCATTCAGCGCAGCTGCGAACTCCTGACCATGACAGACTCCAGGATAGAGGACATAGCCGAGACCTGCGGATATGGCAGCGTGTCACACTTTGTGAAGCTTTTCCGTGAAAAAACCGGTCTTACGCCTGCCGTATTCAGAAAGAATACAACCAAACATAATAAAACCTGATCAGTCAGATATCCTGCAATCAGAATCAGTGCGTTGACTTCAAATTTGCCGTTTTGCAGATTCTCGATCCCCATATTTGTTTTCATCTCGCTGTGAAACTGCTCACTGGCAGCACGATTATGGTAACAGCAGTCAAAAGAGAGAATATCTCCCGTCTGTGTATCCTTTGCAGATGTTAATGTGTCGAATTTGGCTGCTGATTATCTGTTACTATTTGAACTATTCACAATGGTTATAAGAACCTCATATAAGCTATCAGATGCAGAACAGGTTGATTTGACAAATGAAATAGTTACAGCATTTACAGCTATTGATAATAACTGAAAATATAAAAAGCCGCAGGGAGACCTGCGGCTTAGCTTTTTATGATACTTGTACATTACAAATGGATTTCATGCGCGGAAAACAAGTCGCGTCCCGGAAAAACTGAGACGCGAAACTGC
>DEDQ01000024.1:0-134 GCA_002350065.1 Ruminococcus flavefaciens | reverse complement strand
AATAACGCCGAGCAGACACTTGCTATGCTTGGACTTACAATTTCAGATGCAGTTAATATGCTTCTCTGTCAGGTCAATCTTACAGGAAGTCTGCCGTTTCCGGTACAGCTCCCTTCACCTCAGAACGTGATAGT
>DEDQ01000044.1:42067-43723 GCA_002350065.1 Ruminococcus flavefaciens | reverse complement strand
AAATCCACTCTTTTATCAGCATTGACTATTTTCGCGGCTTCCGTATCCTGAAGTATCTGTCCGAGCTCGACGCCGCATATCAGGTTGAGCCTGCCGTCATATTTCTCTTTAAGCGAAGTGACCGCTGAAACGGAGCTTTCAAAGCATGACGCATAGTCAAAGCTCTCGTTTAGTTTCCATTCCTCGGGCTTGTAGTGTTCTTTAGCGTACCAGCCGTTGCATTCGCAGTGGTCGGTTATCGCATATGCTTTAAGTCCCAGCCCGCAGGCTCGCTTGACGCATTCATTTATATCAGCCTCGGAATCGACCGAGAACTGAGTATGAGTATGGCAGTCGATAAGGTTCAAAAAATCACCTCTTAAAATCAATGTATTCTATAATTATAACACATCGGAGCAAGTTTTTCCACTGTTTTTAATAAAATTTCCAGTTAAAAAATAAAATTATATTATAGACTTTATTTTTTCATAATAGTATGTTATAATATTGTCATTGATAAAATCAGAACTCAGAACCCTGAGGACTAATTAACGGAGGTCATTTTTATGAGAGCAGTAGTAACTGTTATTGGTAAAGACACTGTAGGTATCCTTCACAAGGTAAGCGGTATCTGCGCAGAATACAACGTAAACGTCATCGAGGTGACACAGAGCGTTTTACAGGATATGTTCGCAATGATAATGCTCGTGGATATCTCTGCTATCAATGCCGACTTCGCAAAGCTTGTTGACAGCATGGATACTCTCGGAAAAGAACTCGGTCTCTCTATACATACGATGCATGAGGATATCTTCAACTCTATGCACACCGTCTGAGCGCTCTCACAGCCAGAAGCCCATAATATATTACGAAAGGAAGCATATCAATGCTCAACGCTTATAATATACTCGAGACTATCCGAATGATACAGGACGAATGTCTCGACATCAGAACAATAACAATGGGTATCTCCCTGCTCGACTGCATTGACACCGACATCGACAAAGCCTGCGAGAAGGTCTACAACAAGATAGTTTCAAAGGCAGGCAAGCTCGTTGAGACCGGTCAGCAGATAGAGAAGGAATACGGTATCCCGATAGTTAACAAGAGAATATCCGTTACACCTATCGCTATGCTCGCAGCAGCCTGTCCCGGGGAAAATCCGGTCAAATTTGCAAAGGCGCTCCAGCGTGCAGCCGATACCTGCGGAGTAAACTTCATAGGCGGCTATTCTGCACTCGTACATAAGGGATTTTCTGCCGGCGACGAAGCTCTTATCCGCTCTATCCCGGAGGCACTCGACGTAACACAGAATATCTGCTCGTCCGTAAATATCGGCTCTACCAAGTCCGGTATCAACATGGACGCAGTCAAGCTCATGGGTCAGATAGTCAAGGAAACTGCCGAGCGCACTGCCGACCGCGACTGCATCGGTGCTGCAAAGCTCGTTGTATTCTGCAACGCTGTTGAGGACAACCCCTTCATGGCGGGAGCTTTCCACGGCGTAGGCGAGCCCGACTGCGAGATACACGTAGGTGTATCGGGTCCCGGAGTTGTACGCGCAGCTCTTACAAAATACCCTGACGCTTCAATAAATGAAATCGCTGACATCATCAAAAAGACAGCATTCAAGATAACCCGTATGGGTCAGCTTGTCGGCGCAAGAGCTTCCGAGCT
>DEDQ01000044.1:39905-41880 GCA_002350065.1 Ruminococcus flavefaciens | reverse complement strand
GCATTCATTCCCGTATCCGAGGACGCAGGCATGATAGATGCGGCAGTTGACGGAGTTCTCACGCTCGAAAAGCTCGAAGCAATGACTGCCGTATGCTCAGTAGGACTTGACATGATAGTCGTTCCCGGAGATATCTCCCCCGAGACAATTTCCGCAATTATCGCAGACGAAGCCGCTATCGGCATGGTAAACACCAAGACCACGGCAGTCCGTCTTATCCCCGCTATCGGCAAGAAAGAGGGCGAAACGCTCGAATTCGGCGGACTTCTCGGAAGCGGACCTGTAATGCCGGTCAAGGAAAAATCCGCAGCTAAATTCATCAACCGCGGCGGACGTATCCCCGCTCCGATGCACAGTCTCAAAAACTAAAACCAAGCGGCTGCCGGCAGGTCCGGCAGCCCTGTTTGTATAAGGAGAAATCATGGAAATCATCACAGCCGCTCCCTCCGACCTCGAAACCGTAAAGCACATCTCCCACGCTGCAATTAAAGCGATATATCCGCGATACTACCCCGCAGGAGCCGTCGAATTCTTTCTCGCGCATCACAGCAGCGAGAATATCCTCCGCGACCTTGAAGCCGGCATTGTAAGTCTTGCTGTCCATGAGGGAAAAACAGTCGGCACAGTCACAGTTTCCGGCGACGAGATAAACCGTCTCTTTGTGCTGCCGGAGTATCAGGGCAAAGGCTTCGGAGGAGCTCTGCTCCGCTTTGCAGAGGGAGAAATCGCTGAAACATATGGTACTGCCCGCCTTGATTCGTCGCTTCCGGCGAAAACCCTCTACGCGAGGAAAGGCTATATGGTCATAAGCTCCGGCAGCATAAAGACCGACAACGGCGACTACCTCTGCTACGATACTATGATAAAAAGGGTGACGAAAAATGCTGACTGAAAAGCTTCCGGAGCTGTTCGGGCTCAGCGGAAATTTTTCTCTGACAGAGCTCGGCAGCGGTCACATCAACCGCACATTTCTCGTCACTGCCGCGGACGGCTGCCGGTACATTCTTCAATCACTCAACTCCGATATCTTTCGCTCGCCCGAAAAGGTAATGGAGAACATCAGCGCCGCCGAAGCGGCTCTTGCCGGCTGTCAGGACATAAAAATACCGCATTATCTGCGTTCCGGAGGCAGGAACTATATCCGCTCCGGAGACGATATTTGGCGAATGTACGCCTATTGTGAAAGTTCCGGAAAGGCTGACCTCTGCTCCGCAGGATATGCATACGGAAGCTTTATCCGCGTGCTGAGCAGCTCGGGGATAGCTCCAGAGCCTGTCATAGACGGCTACCACGACTTTGCCGCATATATGAAAAAGCTGAGTGATGTCTGCCCGCAGGGAAAGCTCCCTCCGCAGATATCTGAACTTGCGGAGCTCTCAGCAGAGGAACTCCCAACGCGCGTTATACACGGCGACGCCAAGCTCGACAACATTATAATCAGTTCGCCATGTACGGTCATCGACCTCGACACTATCATGACCGCTCCCGCCGCGATAGACTACGGCGACCTGATACGCTCAGTATGCACGGGAGGGATCAGCCTTGCGGCAGTCCGCGATGTGACCGAGGGTTTCGCCGACGGTCTTGCCGGAATGCTCTCCGCTGCCGAGGTCAGCTCTCTTTACAGCGGTATTTTACTTGTGACCGGAGAGCTTGCGGTCCGCTATCTCACCGACTATTACAGCTCCGAACGCTATTTCCGGAATAAGACCCGCGAGCAGTGTCTCTCCCGCAGCAGCGGGCTGCTCCGGCAGCTTGAGGAGTTCAAAGCCGCTGAAACCGATATCAGAAGCATTATCAGTACCGCCTTCAAGGCATAAAAATGCGCAGCCCGTACGGACTGCGCATTTTGTTTTTACTTGATAAGACCGATGCCCCAGATCGTGAAGTTGCCTGATGCTGAAATAGAAACATCAAGGTCGCCTGATTCAGTCTGGAAGTATCCGAGCTCAGCGTCGGGACCGCCCCATGTGTA
>DEDQ01000044.1:27778-39839 GCA_002350065.1 Ruminococcus flavefaciens | reverse complement strand
ATGAGACCCTTGCCCTTAGCCTTGAATGTCATAGGCGAGCCGCCGCTTGAAGTATATCCATACGGGAGCGAGCTGTAGCCGCTGCCTCTTGTGAATGAACCTGAGTTGAAGTTCTGGAGGTCGCTGCTCGGGTCAGCATTGATGCAGGTGTAATACTCAGAGCCGTATACCGACTTGCTCGGCAGCTCATAAGAATCCGAGCGATTCTCAGTCTTCATAGCCTGACGAACATAGTATGCCATAACGTCAGCCATGAGCTGACCGCCCTTAGCGTGCGGGTGGTAGTCGTCCTGGAAGTAGTCGTCCTTCTTGAGGAAGCCGCTGTTGAATGCCTTAGTGAGTGCGTTGTGCATACTGATAACAGGAACGTCGAAGTTCTTGCCTATGCTCTCCATCTGCTGCTGGCTGGAATAACCGCCCTTAGAAGTAGTGATGAGAACGATAACAGCGGGCTCATTCGGGAGTGAGAGGAACTTCTTGATAACGCTCTCGAAGGACTTCTTGTACATGATACCCTCATGGTCGTTAACTGAGAACTCGAGAACGATGATGTCAGGATTCTGGCTGCATATATCCTTTTCGCTGCGGACAAGTCCGACAACTGAAGAAGTACCGGAAAGACCAGCATTTACTTCCTTGAAGCTGCCCTTAGCGAATGTGTTCTTGATATACTCTGAGAACGGTCTGCTGTAGTTCTTGCCCTCGGTGATAGAACCGCCGAGATATGCAAGAGTGAGCTTCTCGCCAGCCTCAGCAGCCTCGAGCTTCTTAGCGAGGCGGTAAGTGTTGCCCATGTTGCAGATACCGCTCTGGTAGAAGCTTACATACTGAGCGGAAGCAGTCTCCTGATAGTCGTCCCAAGGATTATCGGGCTTAGGAGGTATCGGGAATGAGGTTATCTTGCCCATAACGAATTCATAGATGAGGACGAGGTCGTTTGCCTCGACCTTGCCGCTGCCGTCAGCGTCAGCAGCCTTTAAAGCGGCAGCGTTGTCGAGCTGACCTGTGAGTATCTGTCTTGCGAGTGTAACATCGAATACGGAAATACGTCCGTCGTAGTCCACATCTCCGCGTGTGAGCTTCTTTGAGCCGCCAGCGCCCTTGAAAGCTGAGCCTGCGGAAGCGCCGTAAACATCGTCAACATAGAAATCGTTGGTACTGTCGGGAGTCTCAACGTATATCTGCATATCGGTAGCGCCTGCGGGGAGCTTGTAGCTTGTGTTCTGGAGCTGTACCCATGAGCCCTTGATAGTCTCAGCCTCTGCGATGCCGGCATAGCTTGTTGTACCGGAAGCGTCCTTATACTGGAGCTTGAGGTAGAAGGTATCGGAAGAGCTTCCGCTGTCGAACATAACATTTGCGCTGAAGCTGTATGACTGACCGGCTACGAAATCAGAGCCGAGAGGACGGCACGCACCGTTCCAAGCAGAAGTTCTGCCGGAAACGTAGATAGAGCCGCTGCCTTCAAAAGCCTTGCTTGCAGCCTTTACGGAAGCAGCGCCTCTGCCTGTCCAGTCGCCTGCGCCGCTTTCAAATGTGTCATGGAAGTAAACGGTCTGATTGCCGGGGTCAACAACCGGCGGGTCATCATTGCTGCCTGAGAAGTTATCAGCAACAATGCTCTTGAACTCTGTGCTGAGAGCTGAATCCTTGAGCTTGCAGGTCGAGCGGTCGTAGTGACCGTCAACGGGAGTATCCCAGAGTACGGGGCAGAGCTCGCGCTCGCAAGCCTCGCGGCATACTGTTGAGAGGTACTTGCGTACCGACTCGGGGTCCTTATTCTTTGTGGGACAGCCATACTCGCCGATGATAACAGGAGTACCCTTATCATAGAAGGTAGACTTCACGAGGTCGAGGTTTTTCTCGAGCTCCTGAATATCCGAAGCTGAGCCCCATGAATACTGTGATTTGCCCCAGTCAGCGTCCTCTTCGAGGATAGCAAACGTTGAGGGGATATAGTAGTGTACCGAAACTGCGAGTCTGTTTACCGGATCATACGGGATCTCAAACAGCGGGTCGCAGGTGAGGTTGAGGTCGGTATTGTAGCCTGAGATAAGCAGGTGACGGAAAGAGTTGTTAGAGCCGGAAGCTCTTACAGTGTCGATGAACTTCTTGTTCACGGTGTTCACCAGCGCATACGACTTTTCCTTGTCGCCGACGTTGCTCCACTGGTTCCATATATCGTTCCAGCCGAGCTCCTCATTCTGAGCCTCGAACATGAGGTGATCGCCGTAGTCCTTGAAGTTGTCGCTTATCTGCTCCCACATAGTAGTGAAGCGGTTGATGCAGGCGTCCTCGTTGTTGGGAAGGTCGTTCATCCAGCCGTTATCCCAGTGGATATTGACGATAGCGTACATACCGGCGTCGAGAGTCCAGTCAACTATCTGGGTAACTCTCTCCATGTAGTCCTTGTCGATAGTGTAAGTGCCGTCATTCTTCATGCGGTTGGACCACGCAACAGGAATTCTCAGAACGCCGAAGCCTTCATTGGCGTAGCCCTGTATCATCGCCTTAGTGATCTCAGGACTTCCCCATGCGGTCTCATAAGCCTTGACAGAGCCGTCAGTGCTTGTAGCGATCCAGTCGCCGGCGGATTCAAGGGTGTTTCCGAGGTTGATGCCTATGCCCATATCCTTTACCAGCTCGATCGTCGAGATATTCCGCATTTCTCCGTTATCTGCTGCAGAAGCGGGAAGAACGGAAGATACGGAAGGTGCTGAGAATGAGAGAAGCATCACCGCAGAAACAGCGGCTGAAAGAGGTTTGGTTAACTTCATCATATCAACTCCTTAGATAGAATTATGTCTGATAATGCGGAGCAAAAAACGCGCCCACATTTCCTTATAATAATTATATACAATATCTATACACGTTTCAACCCCAAATACAATACATATGGTGGATAAAATGAACATTTTTCATTTTCATTCACTGATATTACATATTTTTTCACAATCTTAACAGGTTGAAGCGTGTTTTTTCATTAAGCTGTCATAATCATTTAAGTTTGCTTTAAGCTCGGAGCATTATAATCAAAGCATAACAGAAAAGGGGGAACTATAATGAAAAAACGTTCATTCAAGCACTACACAGCATTCGCAATGGCACTTTCAGTGCTCGTTTTCTCACTGTCGAGCTGTTCATTAAACAGTTTAAAGCTCAATTCTTCCGAGGATATAGCAAGCTCTTCTCAGTCCTCAGAAGCTTCAAGGACATCGAACTCGGACAGTGCGGAATATGAAAGCAAGCTTTTTGATACGTCCTATGTTCACAATATCAATATAGATATTGCCGAGAGCGACTGGTCTGACCTCAAGGAAAACCCTCTCGAGAAAACCAAGTACGACGTTGATATCACCATTGACGGCGAGGAATTCAGCAGCGTTGCATTCTCGACAAAGGGCAATACGAGCCTCTCATCTATCGCCTCCGACGAGGACAACGACCGCTACAGCTTCAAGGTCAATTTCGGCAAATACGTCGAGGGACAGACCTACTACGGGCTTAACAAGCTCAATCTCAACAACATCTACGCCGACGCCACATATATGAAGGACTACCTCAGCTACGAGATATTCCGTCAGGCGGGAGTAGATTCTCCGCTTGTGAGCTACGTATGGCTCACTGTAAACGGCGAGGACCACGGTCTTTACATCGCGATAGAGGACATAAGCGAATCCTATCTTGACCGCACTCAGGACGGCGAAGGCGAGCTCTACAAGCCCGAAACGGAGCAGCTCAGCAATATGGACAAAGTCGGCGGCGGTGATATGAAAAAGCCGGAAATGGGCGAGGATACCACAATGCCGGAGGGCTTTGAGCCTCCCGAGGGAGCAGCACCTCCCGACGGCGAAAACAGTGAAAAACGCGGAAAAGGCGGACGTCCGGATATGGGCGGCGGCTTCTCCGGAATGCCAGAGGATCTCACAATGCCCGAGGGAATGGAAATGCCATCAATGCCCGCAGACGGCGAAATGCCTGACTTCTCAGGCGGCGAAATGCCTGACTTTGCAGAGGGCGGTATGCCCGGCGGATTCGGAGGCTTCGGCGGATTCGGCTCATCGTCGAGCGGAGCTTCACTTGCCTACACAGATGACGAGATATCAAGTTATTCTGACATATTCGACAACTCCGTCACCGACGCAGATGAGGAATCAAATCAGCGTGTTATCGCGGCATTGAAGGCTCTCTCCGAGGGCAGCGACCTTGAGAGCTGTATCGACACCGACGAGGTCATACGCTACTTCGCGGCACACAATTTCGTGCTCAACTACGACAGCTACACCGGCAATATGCTGCACAACTACTACCTCTACGAAAATGACGGAAAGCTCTCAATGCTCCCGTGGGACTACAATCTCGCATTCGGCGGCATGGGCGGAGGCTTCGGCGGCGGAAAGGAAGCCGGCAGCAAGTCTGACAAATCCTTTGATAAGGAAAGCCTCACAGACGCAGCATCACTCGTGAATACCGGAATCGACACTCCCCTCTCAGGTGCCGATGCGGATTCACGTCCGATGTGGTCATGGATATCCGAGAACGAGGAATACCTCGAAAAATATCACGAGGTCTACAACGAGCTTCTCACAAACTATTTTGAATCAGGCGAATTCGAGAAGCAGATAGACGCGATATACGAGATGATACTCCCCTACGTGGAAAAGGAGACCTCGGCATTCTACACAGCCGATGAATTCAAAACAGGATACAAGACCCTCAAACAATTCTGCCTGCTCCGAGCTGAAAGCATACGTGCTCAGCTTGACGGCGAACTCAGTGCAGACACCTCAAAGCAGAATGACAGCGATAAAATATCCGCCTCCGATATAAAAATCAGCGACATGGGCTCAATGAACAGAGGCGGCGAAGGCGGAAAAGGCGGCAGACCTGATTTCCAGTTCGGCAAAGCAGGTACAGACGCAGACTCATCAGCAACTCCCTCCCCCTCAGAACCAACTGAACAGTAAACGAAAAGCCGCATGGACGACCCATGCGGCTTCGTGCTTATTCTTCTGTGTTATCTTCTTCATCTGATTCCGGCACTTCGGGAAGTTCTTCCATGAACTCTGTTTCGTCCGGCTCAGCAGCGGGCTCTTCCTCAGCGGGAGCTTCCTCGGCTGCTGTGTCAGCAGTATCAGCGGGAGCGCTTACAGCTCTGCCGCCGAGAAATCCCGAAAGGATACCTCTGATGTCCACGCCGGTAGCTTCGGAAAGACCGTCAGTCACCTTTGTGGTAGAGCTTATGATGTCGCCAACCATTCTGCTTGAATTACCGTCACCGTACATGGTGATGCGGTCAACATTTTCAAGAGGAGCAGCGGCATTCTTAACGACCTCAGGCAATGCCTTGAAGTACATTTCGAGTACGGCAGCCTCGCCGTATTTCTTCATAGCCTCAGCCTTAGCATTGATACCCTCAGCCTCAGCAAGGCCCTTTGCGCGGATAGCGTCCGCCTCAGCCTTACCAACAGCAGCGATACCTTCAGCCTCCTGCATACGAGCATACTTTGCAGCCGCAGCCTCAGCCTTCTGAGCCTCAGCCTCCTGCTCGCGCTGGAAGCGGTCAGCCTCAGCTTCTTTCTTGAGCTGGTAGAGCTTCGCGTCAGCTTCCTGCTGAGCCTTATAGCGCTCTGCCTCAGCCTTTTTCTTTATCTCAGCGTCGAGAGCCTTTTCCTTTACCTCAGCTTCCTTAGCCTTGAGCTCTACGTCCTTTTCAGAAGCAGCGATGTTAGCGTTAGCCTTCGATACCTCGATAGTTTTACGCTGCTCTTCCTTCTGGATCTCGTAAGCGGCATCGGCGATAGCGAGCTGAGTATCAGCTTCCTTCTTGAGTTCTGCCTGACGGATAGCGA
The DNA here is from genome assembly GCA_002350065.1 of Ruminococcus flavefaciens. GTDB lineage: Bacteria > Bacillota > Clostridia > Oscillospirales > Ruminococcaceae > Ruminococcus > Ruminococcus flavefaciens_N. Next base: position 33,987 of record DEDQ01000044.1, on the reverse strand, counting down.
GCTCGTTGTTTTTCTGAGCTATCTCAGTTTCCGCGAGCACCTTTGCATCGTTGGCTTCTTTCTTAGCCTGAGCCTTTGCTATCTCGATCTCCTTTTCGGATTCAGCTCTTGCAATGGCAGCCTTTTTCTGGATCTTTGTGGTGTTGTCGATACCGAGATTCTCGATGAGATTCTGGTCATCTGTGAAGTTCTGAACGTTGAACGATACTATTTCAAGACCCATTCTGTTGAGGTCGGGAGCAGCGTTCTCCTGCACCTTTTCGGCGAAAGCCTTACGGTCATTGACCATAGCCTCGAGAGTCATCTGTCCGACGATCTCACGCATATTGCCTTCGAGGACCTCTCTTGCGACCTTAGCAACGTAGGTAGTCTCTTTGTTGAGGAAGTTTTCAGCGCCGAGCTTGATGAGCTGCGGGTCGCTGCTTACCTTAACGTTTACGTTCGCGTCAACGTTTATATTGATGTAATCGGCTGTAGGAACTGCGCTTGACGTCTTGACGTCAACGGCGATGAGCTGGAGCTTCAGCTTATCCACACGCTCGAAGAACGGGATACGGATACTTGCCTTGCCGATTATTATCTTCCTTCTGAGTCCGGAGATGATATAGGCGGTATCCGGCGGAGCTTTGATATAGCCCATAGCAAGAATGATGATAATGAAGATAACTGCGATAGTGATCAGAGCAGCGGGGATCACCGGAAAATCCTGTAACATAATTTACCTCCTTTAAAATGTATGTACGGATATACTTGTGATGTACACCGTCCGTGTACATGATGTATTATACACTATGGCATATATTTTGTCAATATACGCTGAAGAATAATTATATACCAGTTTATTTGCAGACAAATATCCTGATATATGATTCAGTGAACATTTAACAAGTTCAAGTGAACCTATACTATGTATCCGGCAGGTCCTGAGTCTCCGGAGGTTAATGATTTCATTATATGTCATATAATTTTTGTCATGTAATTATTCCGACAAAATATGCGCCGCTTCTGTGTTATAATGATTCTGCCAAAAATCCTATTTTGTACCGGAGCGTGATACATATATGAAAACGATAAGGAAAGCTGCACAGATACCGGCAGTAAGGTCTGCCGCCGGACTGCTCATGTCATTCGCCGGAGGCTTTATCTTCTCAGGCTCAGACGTTGCCGGAGTCGCGTCATTCGCGGATATATCCCTCGCCGGAGCGTTGAGTCTCCCATACGCCTCAGCCGTGCTCATCGGAGCCGTCATACACGGCATAACAACTGACACAGTCGGCAAGGGCATAGTCAAACTCGCCGCGATGTCGTTCATCATCATCGCAAAGCTGTTCAGCGGAGCAAAGATATCTCCAATACGGCGCGGTCTCACCACGACCGCAGCCGTACTGCTCTCAGGAGCGGCAATATCCTCCCTCATAGGCGAACTGCCCCAGAAGCTGCTGTTTTACGCCTTTTACGCGCTGCTTGCCGGCTTCACGGCATACTGCGGGACAGAGCTGATAAAAAGTTTCACCGAGGAACGCGTCATATCTTTTCGCGGCAAAAACGGAGCTGCATATGCAGTTATATATATAGTGTACATTTCCTCACTTTTTTCATTCGACCTCCCCGCCATAAACGCCGGATTCGTCGCAGGAGCAGCTCTTACCCTACTCGCCGCGTCCAATTACAGCTCTGCGGGAGGAGCTCTCCTCGGAGCTCTGACAGCTTCCGGAGCCTTTCTCGTCTCAGCGAAAGCAGGCATGAGCGCGGCAGTCCTTCCGGCGGCAGGCTTTTTCACGGGAGCGCTGAAAAAGCGCGGGATAGTCCTCAGTGCCGGACTTTTCGCACTTCTCTGCTACGCGATGAGCGTACTCACAGCCTCGGCTCGTGACGGTCTCGACATCACTCTCAGCGTCATATGCGGCGCCGGACTTTTCATCATCGCGGCGCCTTACTGGTCGGACAAATGGCTTGATACCGGCTCAGACGCCTCCCCTCTTCCCGAGCAGAGCCGTCTCCGCGCGGACTTTCTCTCCGGCGTAATAGACACCGTCCGCGCAGATGCAGGACGCATTTCCGCGGCGTTATGGGAGTACAGCAAAACCGCCGAGCCCTCGCCTGCCGCTTCGGTCTGCGGAGCCTGCTCGCGTAATCTGGTCTGCGAGCGAGCAGGACTTGAGACCTCGTCAGAGCTTATCCCCGATATTCCGGAGCGCTGTGTGAAAAAGTCAGAACTCGCACACGAATATGAGCAGCGCCTCATCGACCGCACTGCCGCCCAGCTCATGAAGCTCCGGTGCTCGAAAGAGAGGAAGCTTCTCAGCGAGCAGCTCACTCTTACCGCCGAGATACTGCGTGATTCTGCAGCGGGACGTGATACCCGACCCTCGCCTGAAATGAGCCGCAGGATAACCTCGGTCCTGCTCACGCGCGATATCGACGTAAGCAGTGTCAACGCCTACTACAACCACGCGAACCGTCTGATAGCGGAGCTGTATTTCACCGGAGGAAGCATTCCCGCAAGCACCTCCCGTATCTGCGACCTTGTCTCAGACGAGCTCGGACTTGAGCTCCGCGAAGCAACAACTGCCGCTACTGCCGACGACTACCGCGTTAGCCTCTACGAGCCGCCGGCGTACAGTATTGAGGTCTACTCGGCGTCAGTCTGCGCGGACGGCTCCGAGGTCAGCGGCGACAGCACGGTGCTCTTCACCGACAGCGAGGGAGTCTCCTATGCGGCGCTCTCTGACGGCATGGGAACAGGCAAAAGCGCCGCCGTTGATTCCCACATGGTCATCGGACTTTTCCGTCGTCTCATCTGCGGCGGCATGGAGTGCAGAGCGGCTGTAAAGCTCATAAATTCGGTCATGGTGAGCAAATCCCGCGACGAATCATTTGCAACGTTTGACGCTGTACGCTTCGACCCCGATACAGCATTTCTCACATCTGTCAAGTCCGGAGCCGCCGCGACTTTAATACGTCAGAGCGGTAACATAATAAAGGTTTCGGCTCCGACCTTCCCTATCGGCATCAACGAAACCGCCGAGGTGTCAACTTCGGGCTTTCAGCTTGGCGACAATGACATGGTGATAATGTTCTCGGACGGTATCAGTGAAAATGAATATCTGTTCATAAAGGAACTCCTTCTCAGCGGCGATCATATACAGGAAATAGTCAGGGAAACGGCAGTAAAAGCGTCTTCTTTCGCACATTCTCCCCACAGTGATGACGTAACTGTTATCGGAGTAAAAATAATAAGCAATTCATGAATCGTATATATAAATTTGATAGACCTATACGCCGTGTGTGCAGAATCACAACAGAGCTCGCTGAAAGTCTTTATCTCATCTGTCAAAATGCACAGAAGAACCGTGGTAAATTTATCGTATTAACTGAATTTTTGTGCAGATTCGCAAAAATGCTTGAATAATTATACTATTTCTGATAAAATGTATATAGCAAAGGAGGCTGAATTATGTCTGTTAATACTAATAACAATCCTAATGATTTTCCGCTCTATCTGTTTTATCAGGGAAAGAACTACGAAGCCTGGAAATTTTTCGGCGTACATTCCAAGAAGAAAGGCAGAGGCAAGGTTTTTACCTTCCGTGTTTGGGCTCCTAATGCTGTCAGCATATCAGTTGTAGGCGATTTCAACGGCTGGGACAGAGCTCTCAATCCGATGTACCTTATCGCTGACGGTGTATGGGAGGCGCAGATCTCCAAGCTCGACCAGTTTGACACCTACAAGTACAGCATCGAAACCAAGGACGGTCAGATCATGAACAAGGCTGACCCCTACGCTCCCCATTTCGAGACCCGTCCCGGAACTGCTTCAAAGATCTACGAAAGCAGCTACGAGTGGCAGGATAAGGAATGGTACAGGAAAAAAGCAGCAAACAGCATCTACAAAAGCCCCGTCAACATCTACGAGGTGCATTTCAGTTCATGGAAGAACTACGGCAACGATGTCTTCATGGATTACAAGACATTCGCCAAAGAGATAATCCCCTACCTCAAGAAAATGTCATACACTCATATCGAGTTCATGCCGCTCACTGAGTTCCCATACGACGGCTCATGGGGCTATCAGGTAACTGGCTATTTTGCTCCGACCTCGCGCTATGGAACTCCTGACGACTTCCGCAGTATGATAGACGCTTTCCACGCTGCCGGCATCGGAGTTATCCTCGATTGGGTACCTGCTCATTTTCCTAAGGACGCTGCCGGTCTTTATGAATTTGACGGCACCTGCTGCTATGAATATACTGACGACCGCAAAAAGGAACACAAGGCATGGGGCACTCGCGTTTTCGACTACGGCAAGGCTGAGGTCTGCTCGTTCCTCATTTCAAGTGCGAACTACTGGTTCGACGAGTTCCACGTTGACGGTCTCCGCGTTGACGCAGTAGCGTCGATGCTCTACCTCGACTACGACCGCCGCGACGGCGAATGGGCTGCAAATATAAACGGCGGCAACGAGAACCTCGAGGCTGTCGCATTCCTCAAGCGTCTCAACGAGGCTGTTTTCTCAAAGCACCCCGACGCTCTCATGATAGCTGAGGAATCCACCGCATGGCCGCTCGTTACAAGACCGACCGACATCGGCGGACTCGGCTTCAACTTCAAATGGAACATGGGCTGGATGAACGATATGCTCAGCTATATGAGCCTCGACCCTATCTACCGCTCATTCAACCACGATAAGATAACCTTCTCGTTCTTTTATGCTTTCTCCGAGAACTATATCCTGCCTATCTCCCACGACGAGGTAGTATACGGAAAGTGCTCGATGATAAATAAAATGCCCGGTGAAAACGAGCAGAAATTCGCTTCGTACCGTGCATTCCTCGCCTACATGATGGCTCACCCAGGCAAGAAGCTCCTGTTCATGGGACAGGAATTCGGACAGTCGAAGGAGTGGGACTATCAGGGTCAGCTCGACTGGGAGCTCCTCAACAATGCCGACAACAGCAATCTGCTCAAATTCGAGGAGAAGCTCAACAAGTTCTACATTGAGAATACTCCCCTCTGGCAGAATGATGACTCGTGGGGCGGCTTCAGCTGGATATCCAACGACGACTACAAGCAGAGCGTTATCGCCTTCAGGCGTATCGACGACAACGGCGACGAGATAATCGCTGTATGCAACTTTGTTCCCGTTGAGCGTCACGATTACCGCATAGGCGTTCCGAAGAAGGGCACGTACAAGGTGCTGTTCAACTCCGACGCTCCCGAGTTCGGCGGAAAAGGCTTATCAGCGAAATCCTACAAATCCGAGGATATTGCAATGCACGGCTTCGACGACAGCATCTCGCTCACGCTCGCTCCCCTTTCAGTGATGTATCTTAAAGCGGCTCCGGCGAGAAAAAAGGCTGCCGCAAAGGCAGATACAAAAAAGACAAAAGCTCCGGTCAGACGTAAAAAAGCCTCTGCGGAGAATAAATAAATCCATTGGCATAACACAGGAGGAATATTATGTACACTAAGAAAAAAGTCGTAGCCATGCTCCTTGCTGGCGGTCAGGGCAGCAGACTTTATGCGCTTACTAAAAATGTAGCTAAGCCGGCTGTTCCCTACGGCGGCAAGTATCGCCTTATAGATTTCCCGCTGTCGAACTGTACCAACTCCGGTATTGATACTGTCGGCGTTCTCACCCAGTACCAGCCGCTCGTTCTTAACGAGTATATCGGCAACGGTCAGCCGTGGGACCTCGACAAGATGAACGGCGGCGTTCATATCCTGCCCCCTTACGAGACTCAGGCAGGCGCTTCATGGTTCGAGGGAACTGCTAACGCTATCTACCAGAATATGCGCTTCATCGAGAGATACGACCCCGAGTACGTAGTTGTTCTCGGCGGCGACCACATCTATAAGATGGACTACTCAAAAATGGTGGATTTCCACATTGCCAACGATGCTGACTGCACTATCTCCGTTATCGACGTTCCGCTCGCAGAGGCTTCACGCTTCGGAATCATGATATGCGACGAGAGAAATCAGGTGACCGACTTCGTTGAAAAGCCCAAGGAGCCCAAGTCAACTCTCGCTTCAATGGGTATATACGTTTTCAGCTGGGACAAGCTCAGGAAGTATCTCATCGAAAACGAAGAGGACGCAAACGCCAAGCGTGAGCGCGGCGAAGCATGGTCCAAGGACTTCGGCAAGGACATCATAACCTCCATGCTCCGCGACAGACAGCGCCTGTTCGCATACGAGTTCGAGGG
>DEDQ01000044.1:23637-27498 GCA_002350065.1 Ruminococcus flavefaciens | reverse complement strand
GTTGAGTATGCCATTGTCGGCAGTGACTGCGTGATCGAAAGCAACGCTCATATAGGCAAGAGTCCTGAGCAGGTAGAAAATAAGGACAACTGGGGAATCGCAGTTGTCGGACATAACGTAACAGTCTCTGAGGGCAAGTCTGTTGAACCTAAACAGATCATCGGAGAGAATATCTGATCGGAGGAATCATAATGAGCAGTGTTAATTATAATGTATTGGGTCTTATCTTCGCAAGTATGCACGACTCATACGTCAGCGAGCTTACGAAGCAGAGAACTATGGGATCTATCCCCTTCGGCGGCAGATACCGCCTGATAGACTTCCCGCTTTCAAATTTCGTTAATTCCGGCGTTTCAGAGGTCGGAGTAATAACAAAGTCAAACTACGGCTCGCTTCTTGACCACCTCGGCTCAGGACGCGACTGGGACCTCTCACGCAAGAAGGGCGGTCTCCACCTTCTCCCGCCTTACAGCCAGACAGGCGGCATCTACAAGGGCAGACTCGATGCTCTCAGCAATATCTGGGGCTTTGTTGCACATTCTAATGCCAAGTATGTTATCCTCTCGAACTGCGATGTTGTTGCGACTATCGACTTCACTCCCGTGCTGAAGCAGCATAAGGAGACCGAAGCTGACATTACACTCATCTACAGCAAGGGTATGTACGACAGCGAGAAGAACCACTGCGCGACTATACTCGAGCTCAAAGAAGACAACACCCTCGGCGGAGTTCTTGTAAATCCAGACATCTCAGGCGAGTGCAATCAGTGGCTCGATATGATGATAGTCACCAAGGACTTCCTCAAGAAGATAGTATCCGACGCCGCAAGCCGCAATCTCTACAGCTTCACACGCGAGATACTCCAGAACAAGGGCTCAGAGTATAAGATAGTCGGCTACGAGCACAAGGGATTCTTTGTACGCATCGACAGCGTCCAGAATTTCTACCGTGCGAACCAGCTCCTCCTCGACAAGGAAAAGAGAGATGCACTCTTCAAGAACAAGCTCACTATCTATACAAAGATAGGCGATAACGGACCTGCAAAATACGGTCTTGAATCCAACATTCAGAACTCACTCATTGCAGACGGCTGCGTCATTGAGGGAACAGTCGAGAACTCTATCCTCTTCCGCGGCGTAAAGGTGGGCAAGGGCTCTGTTATCAAGGATTCAGTTATCATGCAGGGCACCAAGATCGGAAGCAACTGCAGCATTTCTTCAGTCATCACAGACAAAAACGTTGAGATAAGCGACGACAAGGTTCTGACAGGTTCAGAGACTTATCCGCTGTATATAGGCAAAAACGGCAAGATCTAAGGAGCGGTGACGCTATATGAAAATATTATTTGCTGCCAGCGAGGCTGTTCCTTATGCAGCCTCAGGCGGTCTCGCCGACGTAGCAGGCTCGCTCCCGAAGGCAATAGGCGCAAAGGGACATGAATGCGCAGTAGTTATCCCGCTTTACAGGTGCATATCAGCCGAGCTCCGCTCTGACATGGAGTTCATCACGAATATCACCGTTGACGTCTCATGGCGTAAGCAGTACTGCGGCGTATACAAAGCCGAGCACGACGGCATAACATACTATTTTATCGACAACGAGTATTATTTCGACCGCGACGGAATGTACGGCTTCTACGACGACTGCGAAAGATTCGTTTTCTTCGACAGAGCCGTTCTCGAAATGATAAAGCACATCAAATTCAAGCCCGATATCATAAACTGCAACGACTGGCAGACCGCACTTATACCGGTCTACTATCAGGTATACTACAAGTACCAGCAGGGATATGACAAGATAAAAACTGTTTTCACGATACACAATATCGAGTATCAGGGCAAATACGGCAAGGAGGTCCTCGGCGAGGTAATGGGTATCCCCTCCTACAACGCAGGACTACTCGAATACGACGGATACATCAATATGCTCAAGGGAGCTCTTGAAACGTCGGATATGCTCATCACCGTTTCCCCGAGCTACGCATGGGAGATACTCGACCCGTGGTATGCACACGGACTCGACCGCATTCTCGTTACAAAGCAGTACAAGCTCAAGGGAATACTCAACGGCATCGACACCAAGCTGTATGACCCCGAAAACGACCCGTTTATCGCGTGGAGATTCTCCGCCGGCGACCTCTCGGGCAAGGCGAAATGCAAGAATGAGCTTCTCAACGAGCTCGGCATGAAGGATAACGGCGAGCCGCTAATCGGCATTGTCACACGCTTCGTCCGCCATAAGGGAATCGACCTGATTCGCTGCGTATTTGAAGAGATAGTCCGCAGCGGAGTCAAGTTTGCAGTTCTCGGAAGCGGCGAGAAGATGTACGAGGACTTCTTCCTCGAAATGGCAAGACGCTATCCTGACCGCGTAGCAGTGAATGTCGGATTCATTCCCGAGCTTTCACATAAGATATACGCCGGCTCGGATATGTTCCTCATGCCGTCGCAGAGCGAACCATGCGGACTTGCACAGATGATATCAATGCGCTACGGAACAATCCCGATAGTCCGCGAGACCGGAGGTCTCAGAGATTCCGTCCGCGACAACGGCGGAACAAATGGCAACGGCTTCACGTTCAAGACCTACAATGCCTACGATATGCTTGACGCGGTATGGCGTGCAAAGGCTGACTACAGCGATAAAGCCCGCTGGGAAGAACTCGAAAAGCGTGCAATGGGATTTGATTTCAGCTGGTCATCATCTGCTGATACATACATTGAAACATTCGAGGAAATGATAAAGGAATAAAAACTATGCCGGACTTAAAAAGTCCGGCATTTTTTTGCATTGGAATCATCTTTGCGGCAAAAAAGCTCCCCTGCACCGAATGATGCAGGGGAGCTTATTATAAGGGGTTATCAGGGAGATGCTTGATTAGTCCTGATGCTCGTGGAAGAAGTACGGCAGAGCGTCATAGATGTACCATCTTACATAACCCCACCAGTGCGTTTTTTCAATTCCGTCATTGCTGTTTGCAACGAGGAAGTAGAAATTACCTTCTGAGAAATCAGATGTGTAGGTAAAGTGCTTTGTATCCTGCTTCATAGGATTGATGAGACCGACCATATTGTTGTATGCAAGATCCTTATCGCCTGTTGCAGCAAGCACAAAGTATTCACGCTGGCTTAAACCAGACTTGTCTATAGCATTCTGAATAGCTGTAAGACCGCCCCAGCAGTGACCGGACAGAGGCATATAATATGCACAGATGTCGAGGTTGTTGTTGAACATATTCCATGTCGAGCCGCCGCCCATTGAAAAGCCGCCGTATGCACGATGATATCTTGAAGCTTTTAGACTGTCGATAGAAGTATCTCCGTTAGCGTATGTTGAATACTTGCCCTCAATGAATGGGATAATGCTCTGGCGCATTTCATTCCAGACTGTTCCTGCGCCCATGTTTCCGTCGTTTGAAGGACAACCGTTAAATGTAGGAGTTACAACGATCATCGGCTCGATTTCGCCGTTCTTTATCATCCAGTCGAGTATCTGATTCATCTTAACATCTTTGCCGAAAATTGTATTTTCATTTTCTCCGCCGCCGTGCATGAGGTAGAATACGTTATACTTCTTGGATGGGTCATATCCGTAAGGAGTATAAACATTGAGAGCCTTGTTTCCGTTTATTCCGTTGTAATATTCCTTAGTAACCTTACCTGCTTCTGGACAATTGTTCCTGAGGTAATCATCGTTAGACTTATACTGGAGGTTTGAGCTGTAGTTGAAGTTGGAGACCTTTATCTCGCCGACTGTGCCGCCGCCTGTTGTTACCTTTGAAGGAGTACCCTCTGCAGCGAACTGTACATCGTCAACGTAGAAGTTGAATGTACCCTCAGTAGACTCGATGTAGAATACGAG
>DEDQ01000044.1:13994-23490 GCA_002350065.1 Ruminococcus flavefaciens | reverse complement strand
GCTGCTGAGAAGCTGTAAGTACCGCCAGCCTTGAAATCGCTGCCAAGAGTGTAGCTGATACCGTTCCAAGAGCTGCTTCTGCCGGATACCTTAACGGAATTGTTACCGGAGTAGTAGTGGTTATTCTCGGAAGCAACTACTGCGCCGCCTCTGCCTTCCCAGCTGCCAGCGCCGGACTCGAACGACTCGTTCTGAGCATTGATAGCGGGAACTGTGGTGGTAGTAGTTACAGTTGTGGTTGTAGAAGCTGTAGTTGTAGTAGCCTTGGCAGTGGTGGTGGTTGCCTGAGGAGCAGTTGAGCCCCCACCGCCGCCTGCGATGTAGCTTGCAGGGAGCTTTGTAACGAGTCCTGCATCATACTTCTGGATAGTCAGAGCATCATACGCTGTGATACCGTCACCGTTATTGTAAACGTCAGCATTAGCCTTAGCCTCTGCACTGAGAGAATACTTATCCCTGTTTCCGAGGTACTGGAGAATAGCAACTGCGTCAGCTACAGTAACGTTGCCGTCAAGGTTAACATCGCCGTACTTAATAGTTGTCGGCTCTGTAGTTACAGTAGTAGTTGTTGTAACGGGGGGTGTCGTTGTAGTTGTCACAACAGGAGCCGGTCCGTCTATCTTGGTATCTGCAACTGCACCGATTGCCTCGTCAACATAGAAGCTTGTAGTGCTTTCTTCTGTCTCAACGTAGAAATAGTAGTTTGAAGAGCCCTCGGGGAGCTTATAATTTGTATTTGCAAGCTGGAGCCATTTGCCCTTTGCAGCTGTACCCTTAGCTATCTTATCGTATGTTGTAGTTCCGTCCGCAGCGTCGTACTGGAGAGTGAGGTAGAACAGCTCTGAATCGGAGGTTCCCTCGTCGTACATTACGTCAACGTTGAAGCTGTACTCCTGACCTGCCTTGAATGCTGCTGAACTGAGTGTACGGCTTGCACCGTTCCATGCAGACTCTCTGCCTGAGCAGTAGAGAGCATTGCTGCCTTCATACTTGGACATCGAAGACTTCTCAACAGATGCCGAGCCTCTTCCGCTCCATGAATCTGTGCCGTTCTCAAAAGTATTATGGAAGAAGTAGCCGTTCTCATCGGGCTCAACAACGTGAGCTGAACCGCTGAGGACCTTGCTGCCGTTGCAGCCGTTCCATGACTGGCGGTCGTACTCGAAGAAGTCGATATCAGCGTAGCCGCCGGTAGTCTTTGTAGCGTAGCTGTAGATACCGCTGCGGTAGCCTGTGAAGAGCTTGAGGTCGTAGGACATTGAGAGTTCCTGACCGAGCTTTGTCCAGTTCTGACCGTCGTAGGAGTAGTAGAAATTAGCCTTGTCGATGTTATTTGAGGAGCTTCCGTCGGAGTTTACATTTGCGAACTTGAAGTCTACCTTAACGTATACAACATCGCCGCTGAGATTCTGCTCTGCAACTATCTTATTCGAGGTAGTAGCAACGTCTGAGCCGCTGTTTACGGACATATATATCTTCTTTGAGCCGTCGTCGTTAACGTGAACACCGATACAGCCGTACTTTAACTGGAACGCTGAAAGTCCTGCATAGTCGCCGGGCTTCATGTTCTTGGTATCGAGCTTGATATAGCTGCTGCACGCCGGTCCCTCTGTACGCATTGTGAGCGTATTGCGGGCATTGAGAAGGTGTGAAGCGATAGACTTATTTTTAAGACGGAGCCAGCCCTCACGCTCTGTCACAGACCATGCTGTGTTATCGGGGTTATGGTTCCATGACCATTCAAGAGCGAGGTCGTTTGACTTATAGTCGAAGCTGTCGTCACCTGCAAGGTCGGAACCCTTGCTTGTACCGAGGTCGAGAGTAAGCGGAGCCTTGCCGTTTACGCCCATCATCGGCCAGTCGTTCTGCCATGTTACAGGAACGAGAACAGGGATTCGTCCGACTGCACCGTGGTCCTGGAACAGGAGACCATACCACTTTCCGTCGGGAGTGTCAACGATACCGCCCTGTGCACATCCGCTGCCGTATGTACCGAGACCTGAATCGAGGATAGTCTTGCTCTCCCAGTTGCCGTTGAGGCTCTTTGAACGGTATACGAACTCGAGACGTCCGTGACCCGATGGCCAAGCGATACCGAAGATGTAGTAATAACCATTTATCTTCTGGATATGCCAGCCCTCACCTGCGAGGTTATTGAAGTTGGTCTTGAAGAGCTGTTTTTCCATACCGCCCTGCTTCCAGCCTGTCATATCGGAGTTGAACTCCTTTATGCTGCAGGTACCGCCTGCACCTGAGACGAGGTAGTTTCTTCCGTCGTCGTCGAAGAGGATAGAAGCATCGTGGTACATACCGTTGAGTTCAACGCGTGACCACTCGCCGTTTTCGATATCATCAGTTGAGCAGATATATGACTTTCCTGAGCCGTAGCTTCCGAAGAAAGCGTAATACTTGCCGTTTTTCTTGTTGTAGCGGAGCGATGTAGCCCACTGACCGTGAGCGTAGTCGTGCTTGCCGTTTTTGAGATTCTGAACGTCTCCGTTAGCGTAGGTATCGAATACGTAGTTGCATATCTCCCAGTTGGCGAGGTCCTTTGATTTCATGATAGGAGCACCGGGGCTGAAATACATGGTCGTGCTGACCATGTAATACGTGTCGCCTACACGGATAACATCGTCATCGGGAACATCTGACCATATGATAGGATTATTGACTGATGATGCAGCATTTGCCTCAAGCGCTACAAAATTTTTGTTCGCCTGAGGGATAACTGAACCGACACTCATCATGGCAACGGCTGAGAGGACCGCACCTGAAACTACACGTTTGAATGTATTCATGATTATACCCTCCTTGAGTGTTAAAATTCTGTTAATACAATCTTACAATTTTCTTAACAACTTTTCAACCTAAAAAACGAAGAAATGGTGCACTTTTTGAATATTTTAGTTCAAAATTTGTGCAGAATATTACTATAATGTAGAATATTTTAAGCAATCTGCTCACCAAAAACGCAATAAATCGGTCAATTTTTGTTGTTGATAAATATTAGTCATATTTTTATACAAAAAATATCCCATTATTTTACGTCAAAATAATGGGATAAAGTGCAAGATTTTACCATGTTTTTATTTTTCATTTTTTATATTCTTAAACGAATACAGCCAGAAGAAGAAAAGCATAAAGAGCTCGCCGAACATACTTATAAGGAAAATGAGGTCCGCATTGCCCGTTGCCGGACCAAGTGCCGCGAAGACGAACATGAGAAGTCCCGCGAGGAAAAACGACGGTGTTTTTTGTTTTTTCCATACAAACACGCCTGCAGCAATGACCGGGATAACCGTACCAAATGAAAGCATACGATTTATCTTGTCCGCCCAGACAGGAGTTGTATCCGCAGCAACATACCGGATAACACCGGCAAATTCTTTCAGTTCAAGAACTCGTCCGATGCCGGAAGCGCAGCCAAGAGCACATATCACAAGCGTCACGCCCCATACTATCCGCTGCTTCAAGTCCTTCCAGCCGAGCGCGTATCCGCATATCGCAATATTCACCGGAACGAGCAAGCCGTGACTTACGAATCTGAAACGGCTCAAAGCAGGAAGTATGTCCTCCGGTATTACATTTCCAAGAGCCATTACAGCCGCATCATAGCAAAGTCCGACCCCGATTAGGAACATCAGAAGGGTTATTATCTGCTTCTTTTTAATAAAATCTATCAGCAGAAGCACCGACACCAAAAGCTCCGCACAGGTCAGAACATAAAGAATCGCCTGACAGTTATTGATAAGAAAATTTCTCATACAACTTCTCCTTTTATAATATGGGAATATTATAACATACTCCCAATGCTTTTTCAAGCCTAAAAAGAATTGATAACAGTTTATTTACAATTTTTGATTATGCAATTTTGGTAAAAACTATTGCAATCAGATGATAAATATGGTATAATTAATGAAAGGTTAACATTCCTTTTAAAGGAGTTGAAATATATGCAAAAACTGAAATTAATAATAGTGATACTCTCCGGACTATCCATTATCATCATTCTTTTCTTTGCCGGAACTGTCAGTCTGCCAGTTCAGGGAAACAAGTATTCAGAAAAAGAGGATATGTTAACCGGCTGGGAAGACGACAAAGGGAACAACGTCTCGCTCTATCAGGTATTTGAAAAGAAAGAGGTGCGCCGTTCTTTCACATACACACTCGACGGAAGCCAGCTCAACGGCAGAAGTCTGTGCATGATAACCCACAACATAAAATTCACTGTCTGGCTCGAAGGCGAAAAGCTATACGACTTCCAGCCTGAGCTTGGGGGTATCTACGGCAAGCGATACGGCGAAGCCGTCCACACGATAACCATTCCCTCATTCGACGATAAGCGGACTCTCCACCTCATCGCAGAGTCGGTACGCTTCGACGGAACAAGCGGCTGCAACGAGGTCTACCTTGAGGATTCTCGAGAATTCGTCCACGACCTCGCCTCAGAGTACGGCATCAAGCTCGGTTTCTGCATCATCACCTTCGCATTTGGATTTTTACTGTTCCTCATAGCCATAATCGAGGACCAGATGACCGGCAAAATGATAGAAGGACTCTGCCTCGGCTGCGTAACAATGATAGTAAGCGCATGGATAGGCTCTCAGACGATGCTGATACGTCTTTTATCGCCGAATCCGGCTATGCTGCGCCTAATGGAGTACATCTCCCTCGATGTCGTCCCCATACCGACGCTGTTATTCATAGCGCACTACACAAAGAATCCCAAAAACAAACTTGTTACGGTAAACGTGCTCGCAAGTGCCGCAAACACGATACTTTCGATATTTTTCGTTATAATGAACATCTGCGACTATTCGGATATGCTCGTTGTAACGCATACACTTATCGTATCAGGAGTTCTGCTCATCATCGCGCTCATCACAAAGGCAGTTACAAAGCGCGATATCAGCCGGCAAAAGGGGATCTACATCATATCCGCTATGTCGATACTCATCTTGTCCGGAGCGCTTGATATGCTGAGATACTACATCGGAACGAACAAAAACACTGCTTTTCTCACCGTTGTCGGACTGCTCGTTTTCGCGCTTATCCTCGCAGAATATGAGTACCGCCGCATCATCGAGATGCAGGTTCGCTCGAGCAAAGCCGAGATAATGCAGACCCTCGCTATGGAGGACGTTCTGACCGGTCTCGGCAGCCGTGCAGCTTTCGTCGCACACGAAAAGGAGATACAGGCACGTAACAGCGGCAAATGCATATTCGTCCACTTCGACGTCAACAACCTCAAAAAAGTCAACGACGTATACGGTCACGCCGAGGGCGACCGTCACCTTATCGCCACTGCAAATGTGCTGAAGGAGTCCTTCGGCAAATACGGAAAGGTCTACCGCGTAGGAGGAGACGAATTCTTCGCTATCCTCGACGAGGATACCTATCAGCCCGATTACAGCGCTGCACTTTCGCTGCTCAAACGCGTACAGGATAAATACAACACCGAAGAGGAGCCTCCGGTACAGCTCGCTATAGCTTACGGCATGGCTGAATACGACTACTCAGAACAAAATCCCGAAACCGCCGAACGTCTCGCCGACAGCCGTATGTACGAGGAAAAACGGCGTATGAAATCCGCGGCAGTTTCTAATGCATAAAAACAATATCATAGTTCATCATAATAGTCAATGTAAAATTTCAACAGTTCATTCACCATTGTTTTTGAATATGAAAGGAGTGAATATTTTGGATAGGGAAAAAGAAATGAGGTTAAACGAGCTTCTTCTCAAACTGCTCGACACACTCGCAAGTATGGAGGGCTTCAACCGCGAAACTATCAGGCAATGCACCATTGATTTCTGTCAGCTTTTCAATCTTTCAAGGGGAACAACCGAATTCTACCGCTCACTCAGCCACGAAAAGCGCGGCAAGGGCGAAGTATTCACCGATTACGACACCGGCGAGCCGATGCATACTGTAGTTGAAAGGCGCCTTGTTACGCCATCTATGGCAGTTATCAAGGGAGCTCTTTACATGGCGGACGGCAGTGCGCCTCTCGAGGAGGACGAAAAACAGAAAGCCGACCTCGTACTTCGAGTGCTTCTCAGCTTCCTAAGCCGCAACCGTTTACAGGGAGTAGTTGAGCAGCTCGCCTTCTACGACGACAACGGCTACCGCAATATCCGCTCGTTTTTCAGATACCTCGAGCAGCTCAACGAAAAAGGAGCTCTCGGAGGCTATACCGCGATACATTTCAATCTCCGCCATTTCACTCTAATAAATCAGGAGATAGGCAGAAACGCCGGAGATGTCGTTATACGCAATTACTTCACAACTATTGAAGAGACTATCGGCGATCAGGGACTGGTATGCCGAGTAGGAGGAGACAATTTCGTTGCCGTATTTGAGGACAGTCTCCTCATAGACATACTCGAGATCATCAAGGGAACATCTGTAATCTACGACACAAACACCTCAAACAGAGTTCTCGTATCCGCATCAGCAGGCGTTTTCCGAATGCCGGACGGATACAAGTTCAAAAACTCCGGAGACGTAATGGACAAGATAAGCAACGCCTCCCATGCTGCCAAAATGGGCGGAGGCGACAATATAGTCTTCTTCGACGAGAAAGCGCTCGAATTCAAGGAGAAGATAATGAAGATACAGCAGATCTTCCCCACAGCTCTTGAAAACCGCGAATTCAAGGTCTTCTACCAGCCCAAGATAGATATCCAGACCGGCGAGCTCGTCGGCGCGGAAGCGCTCTGCCGCTGGTTCAGGGACGGAAAAATAATCCCGCCTATGGACTTCATACCCATTCTCGAGCAGAACACCGACATTTGCACGCTCGACTTCTATATGCTCGACAGCGTTTGTCAGGACATTCGCCGCTGGCTCGATGAAAAGCGAAAAGTCGTCCGCATATCGGTAAATCTCTCGCGAAAGCACATGATGGATGTCGACCTGCTTGAACACATCATGGAGATAATCGACAAAAACAAAGTCCCGCACCAGTATATCGAGATAGAGCTCACCGAGACCACGACAGACGTCGAATTCCGCGACCTCAAGCGCGTTGTAAGCGGATTGCAGCAGGCAGGCATCTACACCTCAGTCGACGATTTCGGAATGGGCTACTCATCGCTGAACCTCATCAGGGAGATACCGTGGAACGTCCTGAAGGTAGACAAAAGCTTCCTCCCGCTCGACAACGATACCACCTCGAGCACGCGCAGCGTCATGTTCAGGAACGTTGTCACGATGGCAAAGGAGCTCGGACTCGAATGCATAGCCGAGGGTGTCGAGACCAAGAAGCAGGTAGATATCCTCCGCGACAACAACTGTCAGTTTGCACAGGGATACTTCTTCGACAAGCCGCTGCCGCTTGAAAACTTCGAGGAAAGGCTCTCATCGCATATCTACAACGTTTGACGATATATAAAAAAAGAAGTCCGGAAGCGGCATGATACCGCCTCCGGACTTTGGTCATTTATTGTAGTATTCATCGCGCAGGATAGAGAAATACAGTCTGCCGACGTAGTTCCCGTCCATGCAGAAATAATCGCGGAGAGTGCCCTCGTAGGTGAATCCGCACTTCTCAATAACGCGCTTTGACTTGGCATTTATGGTCTTAGTGCAAATCTGCACCTTATGAAGATTTATCCTGTCGAAGCCATAGGCGATGACTGCCTTAGTCGCCTCGGTAGCATATCCCCTGCACTGAAACTCAGTTCCGATGCAGTATTCTATCTCGGCGAAGTGATTCTTGCTGTCAACGA
The DNA here is from genome assembly GCA_002350065.1 of Ruminococcus flavefaciens. Lineage (GTDB taxonomy): Bacteria > Bacillota > Clostridia > Oscillospirales > Ruminococcaceae > Ruminococcus > Ruminococcus flavefaciens_N. Next base: position 15,757 of record DEDQ01000044.1, on the reverse strand, counting down.
GGAAAAACGCTATCTGACCCACGCATTCGCCGCACTCCTTGTCGATGACAGCCCAGCGGTAGTAGTCCTCGCGCTCGTATGAGCCGATGTACTTGTCGAGCAATCCCCTTACCTCATCTTTAGTCGAGTAGACAGGCTCGGAGTACATTTTCTGCACATTCTCGTCAGCGACCCAGTTTCTGAGCATAGCGTCGTCATCCGAATACTCAAAGCGTCTGAGGATAAGTCTGTCTGTTTCTATAGTCTGTGTTCCGATATGAGTAAGCATGATATTCCTCCTTATAATTCGTCAAATTCCATTTTTGAGTTTTTGTTTCTGAAGTAAATAATAGCGGCTGCCACAAGCACCGTAGGGATAACAGCTACCAGACCGATATCAGCAGGACCGAATACCCTGCGCAGTTCGGTGCGTCCGAGATATTTCGGATTGAATACCGCATTGATAGAAGCGTGATATATCGCGCACACCAATATGCAGTGCGATTTTTCATAGAGGAAGTTGTATATCACTCCCGTAGCCGTAGTGTATACGCAGAACGCGAACAATCCGAGCAGAGGAGCTCCTATGTAGTCCTTGCCGTACTCGTAACCCATGAGGAGCATTACAGGGAAATGCCATGCTCCGTGTATCACGCCTCCGAGAAGAACTCCCTTTGTATAGCCGAAACGTTCTTTCAGCTCAGGATACATGAAGCCTCGCCAGCCTATCTCCTCTCCCAGTCCCAGTACAGTTGAAATCATCAGGTCGCACGCCATGAGCGAGTTTAATATTTCTTTCGCATAATACTTCACAAAGGAGCTGCCGCATTCTTTGAATCTCTCGAATTCGTCGGGATCGTACTCCTTCAAGAAGCCTCCCGAGGTGTCAAGGTCGTCGGGGAAAACTATGTAATAGCATATCGCACCGAGTATCTGTAAAACGGTCGGAGCAAGCCACGCGATGAGTAAAAACTTCCAGTTTTTTTCTATCTTCGGATTCCAGCCCATTCCCTTGATATCGGCTTTTACGATGAAAGCGCCTATTGTGGGAATGAACATACATAAAGCGAGAGAATTGTTATAGAGAGAGTCTCCCGAGGCAGTACCGCTGTTGAAAGCATTGTAGCCGATTATCATGATTATCCACGGTACCGCAAACGTGAAGATGAGATATTTCGTTAGTTTAGTCATGAAGCAAACCTCATATTTCCTCAAATTCCATGTCGGCATTCCTGTTTTTAAAGTAGATTATACCGGCAGCGAAAAGGACTATAGGAATAACAGCCACAAGACCGATATCGGAAGGACCGAATATCGTGCGCCGTTCATCAGCTCCAAGCAAAAATACATTCACAGTAGAATTGATGCAGCCGTGGAAAAGTCCCGAATACCAGATACTGTGCGATTTTTCGTAAAGAAAGTCAGAGATTATTCCTGTTGCGACAGAAAATACGCAGAATGCAAACAATCCGAGCAACGGAGCTCCGATGTAATCCTTTCCGTATTCATAGCCTATAAGGAGCATCAGCGGAAAATGCCACGCGCCATGGATAGCTCCTCCGATGAGAACGCCCTTTGTATAGCCGAACCGTTCTTTGAGCTCCGGAAACATACATCCGCGCCAGCCGATCTCTTCACCAAGTCCGAGGACAACGGCGGGTATAAGATAGAATGAAGTAAGCGACGCAAGAGTCTCCTTGGCATAGAATCTGACAAAGGAGCTGCCGCATTTCTCATACAATTCAAAATCGTGAGGAAAGAACTCCTTCATAAAAGCCCCCGAT
>DEDQ01000044.1:13537-13920 GCA_002350065.1 Ruminococcus flavefaciens | reverse complement strand
GCAATAAGAGCCGGCTTTATGTTCTTGTCGAGCTTGGGATTCCAGCCCATTTTGCGGAAATCCTCCTTCGCGACAAGAGCTCCTATCGTCGGCATGAACATACACAAGGAAGTGGCATAGCTGAAGCCCATATCTCCGGCAGCGCTCCCCTTGCTATGGTCGCTCGAACCAATAACAAAAAGTATCCATGACGAGATAAAGGTGAACAGCAGGTATTTCGTTAGTTTAGTCATGGAAACAACCTCCCTGATAAACGAAAAAGCTACGCAAATGCGTAGCTTTTTTCTGGAGGCGCCACCCAGATTTGAACTGGGGAATCAGGGTGTTGCAGACCCTTGCCTTACCACTTGGCTATAGCGCCATTGGAGCGGATTACGAGGCTC
>DEDQ01000044.1:2858-13386 GCA_002350065.1 Ruminococcus flavefaciens | reverse complement strand
CTGCTTGTAAGGCAGATGCTCTCCCAGCTGAGCTAAACCCCCGCACCAATTTGTCGCCGACATTCTCGCCTGACGACTTAATAATTATATCACAGGAATAATTATTTGTCAAGCATTTTTTTGAAAAAATATAAAGTTTTTTTATTTAACTCCCTGAACACATATCCAGCTCGTTCCGTCGTTGGTGTGGATATGCACCTCCGAGAAGCCGGCAGAGCTCAGAAGCTCCGAAAACTCGGCGCGTGTGGGATTCAGCATATCGTATTTTGCAACGTCGCGAATGCTTTTTTCCGAGAGCTCAGCATCGCCGTAAATATCAGCAATGATGAAGAAGTTCCCTCCCCTGCGGAGAACGCGGCACACCTCTTTGAGCGAAGCGGCGGTATTCTTCCAGAAATAGAAGCTCTCGACCGTGTAAATGAAGTCGAAGCTCTCGTCGGCAAACGGGAGCGCCTCAACCGAGCCTTCAACGATATCCATTTTCCCCTGCTCTATCAGCGCGGAATTGTTCATACGGCTGAGCTCGACCGATACCGGCGAATAGTCGACGCCAGTGAGGTGACCTGTCGTGATGCTATCAGCTACTCTGCCGAGAGCAGCTCCGCCTCCGCAGCCGATGTCAAGGACGTTTTCGCTGCCCTTTAACATTATATGCGAAAGTCCCCACGCCGTTACATCTTTGTGGGATTCATTCATGCGAGTGAGCATTTCAGCTCCGGCAGCGCCCTTGGGCTTGCTCGGGTCGCCGAGCTCAGTAATTGAGGGGATTCTTTCTTCGTTCATATCTGCACCTGCTTTCTGATTTGTTTACATTATAACATATTCTTCAGGATAATGCAATAGTAAAGGCTCCCATGCGCTAACACGGGAGCCATTGAATCATTCTGTTACCGGCAGGTCTTCAAGCTTGTAGATACCTGCATCGACCTTCTGGATAGTCAGAGCGTCCATACCTGTAACACCGTCGCCGTTGTTGCAGACGTCAGCATTGCGCTTTGCGATTTCATCAAGCGGGTATTTGTCTCTGTTGCCTATATACTGGAGGATAGCAACAGCATCGGCAATAGTAGTGCTGCCGTCGCGGTTAGCGTCGCCCCATACCACTGCATCGGGCTGAGTTGTGGGCTCTTCCGTTGTAGTGGCAGTAGTTTCTGTCGTGGTGGTTGTAGTGGTTGTCGTTGTCGTGGTAGTAGTAGTCGTAGTCGTAGTAGTTGTAACTACAGCCTTCTCCTTGACGAATGCAGTATAATTCATGCAGGCGCCGTCCATTCCGTTTGTTCCGAGAGTGAGCTTTTCGCCGGCTGCAACGTCCTTGGAATAAACATCGAACGCTCTTATCTCGCCGTCGTTTATCTCAACAGTCTCCCAGAGCTTTGTAAAGCTTCCGAGCCACGAAGGAGGAGTTGTAACTCTCTGGTCGAGAGCAACATAAACCGTGATATCCTTTGCAGCAGTGATAACTGCGAGGTCGGAGTCGGTCTTTTTAGAGTCGCAGGCTGTGAGGATATGCTCAGCGCCGGCGATATCGGAGGGAAGTGAAGCGATAGCGTGTGTGCGGTCTGCGAAAGCAGCGTCTCCGGACTTGGCATTCTCAGCAATTGTCCAGAGGTGACCGTACGAAGCATCGAGAGGCTCAAGCTCAGAGATAAGCTCGCTGCTTATCTTGGTCTCGGGCTGAGAACTGCCGTCATTTACAGTGCCCGCATTGTAGGATTTCTGCTGCATACGACCTGCGAGGTCCTTGACAGTTGCCTTTGCCTGATCGGGAGTCTGAGCAGTATAGCTGTACATATTGAGGTCGAAGTTGTCGTAGCCATCTCCGCCGGACTTGAGATTGCCTATCTGCGGAGCATCTGTACGGCTGTAAACTATCTTGTATGCGAGATTGCTTCCCATGGTGCAGCTATCGAACTTGTCGTTGTACGACTTGATAGTACCGGAATAAGCGTCGCTGCCCATATTTACCGCATCAAGCGGGAGATTTGTTTTCTCGAAGTAGTTAGCCTCGGAGAACACCTTTGAATTGTACGAAGCTCCGATACCGTACTGCTTATTGGTGGAGAAGTAGTTGTTATAGCTGTGAATGTGAGCCTTTCTTGCGCGGGGATTACGAGATTCAGTATTGTTGAACCAGTTGTGGTGATAGGTTATCCAGTCCTGCTCGTGAGAGGTACCGCCGCCTACGAGAGAGGTCTTGTGGCAGTCGATATAGACGTTGTAGGAAATGGTAGTGTAGTCAGTCCACTTGATATCGGTAGAGCCGTCGCCCTCAGCCTTGTCGGCGTCAACGACACCGTTGCCGGCATAAGCATTGTAGCCCTTTTCGATAGTGTTGTTATGAATCCACATATGCGAGGACTTGCTTGTGCTGCCGCCGGACATCGAAATACCGTCATCGGGATACTTGGCAAGGTGGAGATTCCTTACCTCGCAGGCAGTAGAATGCTTCATATCGAAGCCCCACTGATTGAGGTCAGCATCGTAGCCGATACCCTCAATAGTAACGTTCTTGCCTCCGTTGAGGTAGAGCATATTCGAGCCGTCATTCTGCTTGCCGTCATTTGCCTTAGCGCCGTAAGGAACGTCAATAGTTCCGATAAGTCGGAAAGTCACGTTATTGGGCTCAGCCTTGTTGAAGATGTTGTAAAGACCGGTCTGTCCGCCGTATGTGATAGTATCCTTATTGGAATTTGTAACGTAGATGACAGTTGCGCCGGACCTGAGAGTTCCGTCGTCGTTGTAAGCACCGACGCCCTGATAGTTGTAGTGAGCGTAGCCGCTTCTGTCGAATGCCATAGTCTGGACTGAGCAGGAAGCAGAGCCGGAAGAGCCCTCAACCTTGATATCATACTTGGTATTGCCTTTCAATCCGGGGATATCTATCCTGCTGCCGCGGATAAGCTGTGGATCAACGGCTGTATAGGAAGATGTACCCGCCGGAGCATAGCTTGCCTTGATATTGCTTCCGAGCTTGGAGGTATCAAGCTCAACGAAAGCCTCCTCGAACCAGCCTCCGCAGCTCTTTATGCCGCCGGAAACAGAGGGATCATCAGGCTGCTGTGACTGACCGTTTCCGTTGATGAAAGCGGGAGTCCAGTTGTTCATGTAGTTCTTGATATTGATGTTGGCAGCATCGCTGTCGGAAACGACATGTCCCTTGCGCTGTGAGAGGTCAACGCGCTGACCGTTCGAGAGCTTGGTTCCGCTCTCCTTGAAGCCGTCAACGCTTTCGGGCTGAACGCCGCTCATGGAATACCAACCCTGAGCATTTATCATGTTGCCGTTCTGGAGAGTAGTGTTCACGAAGAGCACCTTTGCGTCCTGACCCCACGGTCTGCCGAGGTATCCGGGAGTTACAGCAAGCTGCGAGTTGCCTGTTACCTTGCAGTTCATGAAGAGGTAGCCGGTATAGGGGTTCTGGTTCTGACTTCTTGCAGCAGTTATGTATCCGCCTGTAGTGCCTGAGCTGTAGCCCTTCCAGCGGAGCTCGCAGCCGTCAAAAACAGCATTGCTTCCGCCGAAGATATAGTCAGTCTGACCCTCGATGAGGCAGTTCTTGTAATACTGTGGAGAGCCACCGGTATAGAGTGTATCCTGACTTGAATAGAACTTACAGTTGAGAAATTCGCAGTAGCTCGTATCAGCCGAGAAAGCAGCCGCACGCTCTGTATAAGCCTTTGAGTTGACATCGACTCCGCCGTAGCGCTGAACCTTGAGGGTCTCGTTAGTACATTCAACGCCGTCAGCTATTTCCTCCTGAGTTATATAGCGGTTGAAGGAATTCTCGAAGACGATGTTCTGAGCCTTGAAGTTAGTAGCCTTCGGCCAGAGCTGAACAGTTGCTCCCCAGCGATAGTTGGCAGCGTTTTTGCCTGACTTTGAATACGCAAGAGAGCTGTCGTAGTAGCCCTTGGAGTTGGCGCTGTAGTATTTGTAGCCGATACCGTAATACCATGTGAGAACGGCGTCGCCCTTGGAGGGCTCGTCGTTGACGAAGGTGATGTACGGAGTCTGAACTATTACCTGCTGACGGTAAGTACCGGGAGCGATGTGGATAGTTACGCGGCTGTTTTCATTTGAGGGATTAAGACTTGCAGCCTTGTTAACAGCGTCCTGAACTGTTGAGAAGTTGTTTGCCCTGCCCGTATAGCCTACATACAGGTCAGTTCCGGCAGCGTCAGCGGTCTTGTTCGGGAAATACACCGACTGACCGAGCAGCATACAGATAACGGCAAAAACTGATACAACATTCAGGGAGAGTTTTCTTATATTCATAATAATACTCCTTTTCATGTGATATAGTCTTTGAGTTTGGCAGATGTGAACAGTTTCACCTCCTACAGGCACAACTATTTATTGTATTATATCACATTATGAAAGATTTGTAAATGACTTTTTGTGCCGCCTGACTGATATATTATGCACAGAAACAAAAGAGGACGCCGAAGCGTCCTCAAAGTAATCATTCAACTGTAACACTCTTAGCGAGGTTTCTCGGCTTGTCAACGTCATAGCCCTTTGCAACGGATACATAATATCCGAGGAGCTGAAGCGGGATAACGGACAGGCTTCCTGTGAAGTGCGGGTCTGTCTGCGGGATATAAACGGTGAAGTCAGCGAGGTCTTCGATGCTGTAATTGCCGTATGTGGTAAGTCCCATGAGAGAAGCTCCGCGGCTCTTGACCTCGACCATGTTGCTGACCGTCTTCTCGTAGAGGTCAGGCTGAGTGAGGATACCAATTACCGGAATCCCCTCCTCGATAAGACTGATAGGACCGTGCTTGAGCTCTCCGGCAGCGTAAGCCTCGGAATGGAGGTAGCTTATCTCCTTCATTTTAAGGCTTCCCTCAAGACCGATAGCGTAGTCGATACCGCGTCCGATGAAGAAACCGTCCTTGCAGCCTGAAAGCTTGTTAGCATACCACTGTATACGCTCCTTGTCCTCAAGGATCTTCTCCATTTTCTCAGGGAGTGTATACATCTCAGCGATGAGCTTGTCATAGGTCTCCTGCTCCATTTCGCCTCTTGCGAAAGCGAACTGAATAGCGAGGAGGTAGCCGGCGATGAGCTGAGTGCTGTACGCCTTTGTAGTTGCAACGGATATCTCAGGTCCTGCGAGAGTATAGAACACGTTATCAGCCTCACGCGCAATAGAAGAGCCGACAACGTTGACGATGCCGAGAGTCTTTATGCCCTTATCCTTAGCCATTCTCAGAGCTGCAAGACTGTCAGCTGTCTCGCCGGACTGGCTGATAATGATAACGAGGCTCTCATTGCTGAGGGGCATTCTTCTGTATCTGAACTCGGAAGCGAGCTCAACTCTTACAGGGATAGATGTAAAGTCCTCGATAACGTACTGAGCCGCCATTCCAACATGGTAAGCGGAACCGCACGCAACGATGTAAATCTGGTTGATCTTCTTCATCTCGTCGTCGCTGAGACCGATATCGCCGAAGTCTATCTTACCGTCCTTGACAACGGAGTTGATAGTGTCTCTTACGACCTTGGGCTGCTCGTGAATCTCCTTGAGCATGAAGTGCTCGTAGCCGCCCTTTTCAGCAGCTTCAGCGTCCCACTTTATCTCCACGAGCTCCTTGGATATCTCCTCGCGGTCGATATTGTAGAATGTAACAGCGCCCTTTTCGAGCTTGGCGATCTCCATATTGCCGATATAGTAAACATTTCTTGTATATTTAAGTATAGCCGGAACATCGGACGCAACATAGGTCTCGCCGCCAGTAACACCAATTATCATGGGGCTGTCCTTGCGGGCAGTGTATATCTCGCCGGCAAAATCCCTGAACATAACGCAGAGCGCATACGAGCCGCGGATACGAATCATAGCGCGGGCGATAGAATCTACCGGTCCGAGACCGTACTTCTTGTAGTAGTAGTCGATGAGCTTAACAGCGACCTCAGTATCAGTCTGAGACTTGAACTCGTAGCCGCTCTTTGTGAGCTTTTCGCGGAGCTCCTGATAGTTCTCGATGATACCGTTATGAACTGCAACAACGTTTCCGTCATCGCTTGCATGGGGATGAGCGTTGAGAGTTGAGGGCTCACCGTGAGTAGCCCAGCGGGTGTGACCGATTCCGCAGGTACCCTGTACAGCAGCACCGTCGTTAGTCATTTCCTTGAGCACCTTGAGCTTTCCCTTAGCCTTTACTATTTCAACGTCGGAGCTGCCGTCGCGGACAGCGATACCGGCGGAGTCATATCCTCTGTATTCGAGCTTTGAAAGTCCGTCAAGCAGAATGGGAGCTGCCTGAGCGGCGCCTGTAAAACCAACTATTCCACACATAATCTGTTACCTCCTGATAAATGCGTTATACGAATTTCAGAAACGCACAATATAAAATCATTATACACTTTTTTATACTATTTGTCAAGAAATTCGACGTAAAAAAGAGAGACCCGAACTGAGTCTCTCTTTGTATAATACTACCTTTTCTGCTGTGTCTGAGTATTTCTCGGGGTCTTTTCGACCTTTTTCCCGAGGAACACATCACGGTTCACAGTAAGGTTCATGCTGTTGTGGACAGTATAAGCTGCCGCACCCTTCTGCATATGAACAGTTTTCAGCTTTGATACCATAGAGCCGACGACAACTCCGGCAACAATGAGACCAATAACAAGACTAATCAAAAATCCCATGACTTATCAGCCTCCCATTCCGGATAAAATCAGCGATATCACGAAGCATACCGCAGTAACAGCCGCAGCTATGAGAGCAAACAGCCTGATAGCGGCTCCCTTGTCGAGAGGGAGATTTCCGACGAATTTGCCGGTCTGACCGTTCATCGCAAAGATGAATTTCTTGTCTTCCCACGTAGTTGTGAGTATCCACACGGGATAGAGCGCATACAGCGACTTCGCATTGTTGAGCTTGACGCTGCTGCTCTCGCATTTAACGGTGTCATAGCCTGTAACAGTATCGCGGAAAGCCATTTCAGCTCCGGTCTTGATACGTTCATTAGCTCTGCCTACGCTCTGTTCTCTTGTAACGTCATACTTGTCGGCAAGATAGCCTGAAAGGTAAGCAGTATTGAAATCGACCGCCTGAGTGAACTCGAAGGGCTCGATCGACTCCATGAGGTCGTCAGGCATCTTTGAAGAGCCGTCTACAGGCACCTGTGCAAAGCTTATCTTACCTGCGCGGACCGCCTGAAAATAGCTTGTTTCGATGTAGTTGTAGTTAGCATCGCTCCAGCGCTTTTTCTTTTCAGCGCGGAAGCACATATTCGTATCCGCCTCAGCACTGAAGAGCCACACCGGAACATAAAGTCCCTTTATCTCGTCGATATGGTTCTGGTCCTTGAACACCTTGGGGATGAGCTTTTTGCTTTCGATGTGCTTGGTAAGAGCCGCCTTTGCAGCGTTTTTATCGAGCTTGAACGGGATTATCCTGTCGGGACGGAGGTCGCCGGAGAACACTCCCGCCATGACTACGGGATTTCCGCAGTAGGGACAGGAAGTCGCACCGGAGGTCTCGTCGGCAATGATGGTACCGCTGCACGATTTACAGGTATACACCTTCATATTTGCAGTCTCGCCATCAGCCCACTCAGTACCGCCCGAGCTCTCCCACGACATATCGTCGCCGGAAGCATTATTCAGCTCGACGTTATAATTCTCTACCGTGCTGACGGGGAACTCGGAATCGCAGTAAGGGCACTTCATATTCTGAGCAGCGCTGTTGAATTCCAGTCTCGCGCCGCAGCACGGGCATTTATATTCGTTTACTTCAGACAAGTGCTCACCTCATTTCACAAGGCGAAGCAATTACTTGACGATATCGTCATCGTTGAACGGGTCACCGCACTCGCCGCAGAATCTCGGAGGATTGAACGGGTCAGCCGGTTCCCAGCCGCACTTGTCGCATCTGTACTTAGGAGCTCCTGAGGGCTTGGGTGCGCCGCAGTCAGAGCAGAACTTGCCCTTGTTGAGTGCGCCGCAGCTGCAAGTCCAGCCGTCAGCGTCAGCGGGCTTGGGAGTTCCGCACTCTGCGCAGAACTTGCCTGTATTGCTTGCACCGCATGAGCACATCCACGAGCCGGCAACAGCACCTGCAGGACCGCCTGCTGCACCGCCGGCGATACCGCCTGCGATAGCTCCGAGAGCAGCAGCTCCGAGACCGGCAGCCGCACCTGTTGCGCCTGCAGCGGGAGCAGCCGCAGCCGCAGCTTCCTTATTCTGCTGAGCCATAGCAAAGAGGTTGTTTGCGCTTATACCGCCAGCCTGCTGAGCCATATTCATGCCGTAGAATCCCATCATAGCGCCGTTCGGGTTTGAAGCAGCAGCAGTAAGAGCCTCTGCCTGAGCGCCGACCATGATACCTGCTGCATTTGCAGGATCGCGCTGCCATGCGAGATCTTCGTACTTCTTGATGCGCTCCTCGTCCTCGGGCGAGATATTAACGCTTTCGATAGCAACGGTGCCGATCTGGATACCGCGCTTGAGGAGCCACGGTTCCTCGAGAACAGCCTGCATAGCCTCTGTTATCGGAACTGTATTTACAGTGAGCTCATCGTATCTAACATTCTGTGAGAGCTTGCCGAAAGCGGGCTGGAGGTAGTTGAAGAACTCAGTTTTGAGCTGACCGTCTATCTGTGAACGGTAGTATTTATCAGTAACGTTTCCGCATACCTTCTCGTAGAATTCAAGGGGGTTGCCGATCTTGTACGAGTATGTACCGAAGCAGCGGAGACCGACTGTAAAGCTTCTTCCAATGTCCTCATAAGCAACTCTGAACGGTACCGGACGGGGTGTGCCGAACTTGTTGTCGAGGATCTCCTTAGTATTGATGAAGTAGATACGCTGATCGCGGGCAGTATCACCGCCGAATGTGATACGTCTTCCGGTAGCCTTGATGAAGTCCATAACGTTCTTCTTGAAGTCACCGAGGAAGTCGCCTGCAAAGAGCGAAGGCTCGAGAGATGTATCATAAACGTATTCACCGGTCTCAGCGCAGACCTCAACGACCTGACCCTGATCAACGATGATCATACACTGACCGCTGTTTACGGCGATAACGCTTCCGTTAGTGATGAGGTTATCGCTGCCCTTTGTATTCTGAGATTTTTTACCGATCCTTTTCTGTCCCTTAACAACGAGAACATCTACCGGTATAGCGTCACAGTAGAAGTATTCTTTCCACTGATCAGCAAGCATATCTGAACCGGCATTGATAGCTGCCTGTCCAAGACCGGTATCCATACCTGCCTCAATAACTTTTTTAGCCAATTGTTTAAGTCCCATGGTAAAAACTCCTTTCGGGCGGATAGCCCTATGTTTTAAAATGGGAAATACTTTCCCGATATCATTTGCCAGTTCACCTGACATATCATAATTATATCATAGTATATTAAAAATAGCAAGAGTTTTTTTAATTCACGATGATGAATTATTCACTCCCAGTCCTCCCACTTATCGGGGAAGTAGCCGATAACGGCTTTTTTGCCGCTGCGGACTATGGGAGTCTTTATAAGCTGCTGATTCTCGAAGAGCTTCTCCTCGCGGTCGCTTTCGGAGAGATACTTCATAAGTGTGAGGGTCTGCTTATCCTTGGCTCCCTCGTTTATCATATTTTCAACGCCGCCGACAGCCTGTCTGACGCTGTCGAATTCTCCCCTGCTCATGCCTTTTTCCTTCATATCTATGAGCTGATACTTCACGCCGCGCTCCTTGAACCAGCGTTCAGCCTTTTTAGTGTCGAAGCATTTTTTGGCTCCGAAAATCTGAATACTCAATTTCTGACCTCCTCTGGTGCGATATCGGTGAGCCCCTCGAGCTTCTTTGTCATCGCGAATTTAATATTCACAAGGTCGAGCCCGTTCTGCGCGAAGTAGAGCCTTATCGCGGTGAATCGCGAGAACATAGGTATATTTGCGGTACGGGATACCGGTTCGCCGCCGGTTCCGTTCCAAGTGAGAGTTCCGCTTGCAGTACCCATAGCGAAAATGGTCAGCGGGATCTGCGCAAGCTCGCTCTGAGCCGATGAAGCCGTGACAATAACGTCGTACCAGCCGGGCTCAAGAACGTTCAGCGCGAAGCTGTGATTCGTATCCTTGACAGCCTTAACACCGGAGAGGTCTATCTCCAGCCCGTCAGTGAGGTCGTAGAATACGACCGGCTCATCTGAGCCGCACTCATCGGCGGGACGGTTTATAACCTCTACCTCCACAGGCTCGCAGCAGAGGCGCTTAAACGCATTCGTACCCATGACAAACCGGCAGATATTAGCTGCATTGCGCTGTAATTCGCTGCGGCGCAGGTCACCGGAGGCAAGCGACTCGAGGGTATTGTCGGGGTTCTCGTCGCCGTCCGCGCAGACCATGTACACGTCGTTCTGAGCCATTGCCATAGCGGCAAAGTCGCTGTCATCAGGACCTCCTCCGCGGCGGTTTATCTTAGCCCACCAGTCGGTCATCATAAAGCCGGTAAATCCCCACTCATTGCGGAGAACGACCGTATTGAGGTCATAGTTTCCGGCAGTCCATAAGCCGTTTATCCTGCCGTATGTCGTCAT
>DEDQ01000044.1:0-2675 GCA_002350065.1 Ruminococcus flavefaciens | reverse complement strand
GCCATAGCTCCCGTAAGGAATGGGTCCTCGGAGAAATACTCGAAATTTCTGCCGTTAAGCGGGTGACGGTGGATATTCATTCCCGGACCGAGCAGGCAGTCGACCTTGTTCACGGTCATTTCAAGACCCATGCAGCGGAAAAGCTCGGTTATGAGCTCCTTGTTGAAGGTGGAGGCTATCATAGTTCCGTTCGGCAGACTGAAAGCCTTTGTGCCGCAGTCGAGACGCATTCCGGAAGGACCGTCCGAGCAGCAGCAGGCAGGGATACCGAGCTTGTTGAGGCGGTCAGTGACTCCGCCGAAAGCCGAAGCCGTACCAGCCGTAACGCGCGGACTTCCCATGCCCTCGCCGCGGATAATGCAGGAGAGCTCCTCATCGCTGAGCTGAGCGATGAACTCCTCCATGCTGCACGAGCCGCGGGCAACGTCCGGCAGACGGAAGCCCATATCTCCTGTGTAGGGTATCTCCTCCGGCAGACCGAAAAGCCGCCTTGCCTCCTCGTCGACTCTGTTCATCGGAACGGGCTCCATTACAAGCTCGAAGCCGTTCTCGCCCTGCTGAGGACGGAAGCGTTCAAACTCCTCGACCGGAGCGAGAGCCTGCTCGCACTGGCAGAGCTCGACCGTATCCGAAAGGCTTATAACAGCCGAAGCATCGTTGATATCGCCCGACACGAAGAAGCGGTGAGCGCCCTCCTCAAGGACGTAGCAATTCCTGTGACCCGTCACTCCGGAATCGTCATACGATGCGAACTCGCGGAGGTCGGCAGTCAGGATAAGGGTCTGCTCCTCATTCGGAGCGAGGTTGCGGGTCTTCTCAAAGCCGCAGAGTATCTTTACCGGCTGACCGAGCCTGCCCTGAGGGTGACTGAGCCAGAGCATAACGACCTCTTTGCCGCAATAGCTGCCGGTATTCTTCACTTTAACATATATGCTGACGCTCGTGCCGTTTATGTCCGAGGTCTGCGAGGCGATCTCGAATGTTGTGTAGGAAAGACCGAAACCGAACGGATAACGCACCTTTTCAGGCGCGAACGTATCGAAATACCTGTAGCCGACGTAGATATCCTCGGCGTAGAAATTCTTCTCCTTGTCACCGAAGTACTTATGCGAGGGATAATCCTCGACGCTGTAAGCGATAGTATCAGGGAGCTTGCCGCAGGGACTTATCTTTCCGGTCAGGACATCAGCCGCGCCGATGCCGCCGGTCATACCTCCCTGCCACACGTAAAGGAGCGAATCCGGCTTGCAGCTCTCGATAAACTCGAGGTCGATAAGACCGCCGACGTTAAGCAGTACAACTACTTTTTTGAACGCCGCCCTCACCTTTGTGAGCATATCCTTTTCCTTGTCCGTGAGCAGGAACGAGCCCGCCTCGAGCTTGGAGTCCATTTCCTCGCCGGCAGTTCTGCCGATGATGACTACGGCTGTATCGCCCTTTTCAGCCGCCTTTGCAACGATATCATCGCTGAGGGGCATCTCCTCCTGCGACCACGGTTCAGCGCCCCAGCCGCTTCCGAGGTCCATGGGATTCTCATCGTCCCACTTGCGGTATACGTCAAGCAGCTCCTCATTGAGCGTGACACCGGCTTCGCGGAGCCCGTCAGTGATGCCGGTCACCTTCGACACGTTGACCATGCCGCCCGAGCCAGTACCGCTCTTGTAGTAATGGAGCTGTATGCGTCCGAAAACCGATACTACGCCGTCGCCTTTCAGCGGGAGAGCCTCGTTATCGTTGCGGAGCATTACGATTCCCTCGGCAGCAGCGTCAGCAGCCGTGCGGAGGTATTTATCCCAGTCAAGAATTTTATTCATAGAATTGTCCTCGCTTCATAAAAATATATCTTATTATACCATTTTTACAAAAAAAGTGCAATAGGATTCTACAAAAATATAAAAAAACCGGACAGTCTATCCAGACCGTCCGGTAAGCAATCATACTGCAATTGTTTTTATGCCGAAGTAAAGGAGCACCATAACTCCGAGGACTATTCGATACCAGCCAAAGACCTTGAAATCGTGCTTTTTGATGTAGTCCATGAGGAACTTGATAACGAATACTGAAACGACGAACGAAACTATCATTCCGACTGCGAGAATACCGAGCTGAGAGCCTGTGAAGCCTCCGTCGTACTTGACGAGCTTGAGCAGGCTTGCTCCGAACATAACGGGTATCGCGAGGTAGAAAGTGAACTCAGCCGCAACTGTACGGGAGATTCCGATGAGGAGGGCTCCGACGATAGTAGCTCCCGAGCGTGATGTACCTGGGAAAAGCGCCGCAAGGAGCTGGAATCCGCCGATTATCAGCGCCGACTTATATGTAAGCTGGCTTATTTTTGTAACTGTGGGTCTGCGGTCCTTGTTCCAGTTCTCGACAACGATGAACGCAACGCCGAACACGATGAGCGCGATAGCAACTACCCACGGATTGTAGAGGTGCTCGTCTATCCAGTCGTCAACGAAGAAGCCGATAACAGCCGCAGGGATACACGCTACAACGACCTTGAACCACATACGCATGATGTCCATTTTCAGGTATGCGCCGAAGCCTTCTTTTTTCCACGGGTGCTTGTTATTCTCCTTGCCGAAGGGGAAAAGCTTTTTCCAGAAGAGAATGACGACCGCCATGATAGCTCCGAGCTGTATCACAACGTCGAACATCTCAATGAATCCGTC
>DEDQ01000004.1:49088-59275 GCA_002350065.1 Ruminococcus flavefaciens | reverse complement strand
TGGTGGAGCATAGGGGATTCGAACCCCTGACCCCCACACTGCCAGTGTGATGCGCTCCCAACTGCGCTAATGCCCCATCTGTTCTAAATTATATCACAGCGGCGTGGATTTGTCAAGTATTTTTCTTCATCGGATAGAAAGCTCTGAAATTATGAACTATTTCTCAATTTTTCGTATTATTATTGCCTTTTGATAATTCGCGTGATATAATATAAATATACTATATTTCGTCAACATTAAGGAGTGATAATATGAATCGTGCCAAATCAGCAGCTGCACTCGTATCAGGCGTTCTCGCATTCACAGCGATAGCAGCAGTGCCGCATGGGTACTCACTTCCCCCTGCCAAGCCGCAGACAGCGTATTCAGCAACTATAAACGAGCTCGAGTACACGCTCGAACGAAATACAACGCTCACATGGCAGTTCAGTGCCGGAGTTACCGACGCATCATCATCTGATACCTCAGTCTGCACAGTAACGGTCGTAGAACAGGACTCCATTGAGATAAGACCCACTGGCTCGGGCTACGCTGATGTAACCGTTAATACGCCAATGGATTATGTTTATGTCATACACATCACTGTGCTCGGAAACGGCGTTACAACTGCTCCTAAAACAACGACAAGCGCCAAGTCCACAACCACGACAAAAGCTACCTCGGCTATAAAGCCTTCCTCAACTACAAAAACAGGCTCTACATCGCGGGTCGCTACTGTCTCAACTCAGCCGATGACTACGACCGTCCCCACAGGGCTTATGCATTTCCCAAGTGACGCTGAGTGCTTCAATAAAGCTTCCACACAGACAGAAAGCATCGACATTCTGTACTCGACCTTCAGTCAGAATCCCGGCTACAGTATGTTCGGCGACCTCGACTACGTTACGGAAATGGTCGACAGCCAAGGCGAGATATACGCTGCTATCGGCTCCAAAGACAGCGCAACGGTAATTCAGAAGTCAAACTTCCACCACACAATAATGAACAATCCCGGATACACCTTTGGCTCCGCTGTTTTCGGCGATGACGACTACATTTACGCTCTCTGGGGCAAGACGCTTGCTGATTCCAAAGTTGACGAGCTGAACGTTGTTGTAACCAAATTCACAAAGTCGGGTCAATTTCTCGATATGTACACCCTTTCAAGCGCGAATACAAACTCGGTCATTCCGTTCGACGCCGGAAACGGTCGTCTCGCCTACAAGGACGGAAAGCTCGCTGTAATGTTCGATACTGAATGGAAGAGCGGTCATCAGGGTGCGGAGCTCTATCGCCTCGACACTGCAACAGGCAAATTCGATATCTCCCGCACTAACGTATGCTCCCACTCCTTCGGTATTGACCTTATCACGACTGATACAGGATTCGTATCCATTCAGAAGGGCGACTGCTACGACAGAGGTCTTATCCTGCAGGAACTCACCTCAGCCGGCAGGACATCAAGCAATATTGCCTGGCACATCAGCGGAGTTTATTCCGAACCCGGCGAACACCAGAATGCTACGTTCACTGAAATGGGCGGCATCGCATACACTCCTGATACATACGCGATATGCGGCAAATCAGAACGCTTCTACACCTCGACCGATTACAAGTCCTTCAAGACCGGAATATACGACGGATTTGTTCGCATTATCAGCCGAACCGGCGACAACTCTGATATCGGAGGAACCAACCGCCTTGACGAGCAGACAGGCAAAGTCGCCGACAGCAATGTCATCTGGCTCACTGACAGCTCAGGTCAGTCTAAGACCGGAAATGTAAAGATCGCCGCTCTGAGCGGCAACAGATATTGTGTTATGTGGGAAGTCCTCAACGGCAGAGAATTCGACCACGTAAGCTATGAGATAATCAGTGACAAGGGCGAGATATTACAGCCCGAGACATATCTCTCCGATGCAAGGCTATCATCAACTACTGTCGACCCTATCGTTCAGAACGACGTCCTAACATGGGCGGTTGCCGATAGTAAAACTCAAAATATAACATGGTACTCTCTTGATACAAACAGCTATCTGCTCCGCGGCGACGTAAACTCCGACGGGATAGTTTCATCGGCTGACCTTGTAAAATACAGCAAATACCTCCTCGGAGCCGATAAACTCGACTACAGACAGGAATCATGCTCTGACCTAAACTCTGACGGAGCTGCCGATACATTTGATATCGTACTCTTAAGGAAAAGAGTGATTGAAAAAACTAAATAAAAGAACAGCTGATGTAATAAGCGAAAAAGCCATAAAGAAGTTTTGACTTCTTTATGGCTTTTTATCACTTTATCTCGTATTTATAGTTATCAAGACGCGTAACGAACTCATCAACCGGCATGGGTCTGTCGAAGTAGAAACCCTGCACTATATCGCATTTGCAGTCCATAAGAAGTTTGATCTGCTCGAGAGTCTCAACGCCCTCGGCAACACATTCAAGTCCCATTCCCTGTGCCATGCCGACTACGTATCTGAGCATTACCTCTTTCTTGGTATCATAGTTTTCACCATGCTCGGGAAGGAAGCTCCTGTCGACCTTGAGCACGTTCCACGTGATATCCTTGATAAGCGTGAGCGACGAATAGCCTATGCCGAAATCATCGACAGATGTTGCGATACCGACCTCCTGCAAGCCGCTGATAACACGTTTCAGGTCTTTGAACTCGACGTCAGTGGTAGTTTCAGTGAGTTCAACTTCTATGTATTCGTGCGGCACGTTATTGCGGTCTACTATCTCGACAATGTGCTGGAGCAGGTCCATATCAGAAAGATGACGGCGTGAAAGATTCACAGACACTTTAACAACAGAACGTCCTTCGTCAAGCCATCTTCTTATATCACGGCAGACATGGTCAAGCATATAGAAATCGAGCTTGCATATGTCTATGCCGCGTTCGAGAACAGGTATGAATTCAGCCGGAGAGATAAGTCTTCCGTCGTGTTCCCACCTGCACAGCGCTTCCGCTCCGACGAGTCTGCACTCGTCAACAGAAACCTTCGGCTGATAGTAAACAATGAATTCCTCATTCTCGATAGCTGAGGGGAAAAGCGAACTTATACGAAGAACGCGTTCATTTTCCTTCATCATCGCGGTATCGAAAAAGGCGAAATTCTCCTGTGCATTGTGGTTGTTGCGTTTAGCGATAGCAATAGCGACGCTTATCCTGTCCATTATCTCGGTTGGAGAATGCACCGGTATAGTGTCGGTGATGATATAAACTCCGGCAGAAGCCGAAACAAGTATGCGGTCGTGCGTTTTGTCGTCATAGGTGATAGCAGTGCCGGCAAGCGCCTCGAGAACGTTCTCAAGGTTGCTCTGCTTCACGAGTATCGCGAAATTGTCTCCTCCGATACGTGCAATGTGCTCGTTTCCGGTAAACATATCGTTTATGTACCCGATATACCGCCGCATAACAACATTTCCCAGCGAACGTCCGAGCTGGAGGTTAACTGCGGAAAAATGACGCAGATTAATATACAGCGCCGCATATTCGTTTATCTCGCCATGTCTTATGACCTCACTGAGAGTCTTGAAAAAGTATTTGAGGTTGTATACCTCCATGTCAGGATCATAGAAAGAAAGACGATAGTTTGCGAGCTGAAGCTTGGTTCTGCCGTTGAAGACAAAAAGCATCTTTATAAGTATGTCGATGCGAACGAGTTCTTCCTCGTCCCATGACATATATCCCTTTTTTGCGTATACATGGTATACGATAACAGTCCCGACAGGCGTGCGCTTTTCAACATTATGGACATTCTGCATTTCGACATCTTTGGAATCGAAAAGCGTGTATTTCTCACTGTTCCCCTCAATTTCATCTTTAAGGTTCGCGTAATAATCAGCCGTTATCCTGCCGATATTGAGAAATAAACACGGCTCCTCAAGAGCGCTGTCACAGTCAGGACCAAGTGTATTCGGAAAGCCCTCCATCATCATCATAAAATTCTGGAGGATACCCCGGAATGACTTGCTCTGCATAGATTTAACCCCTTTAAAGTGCTGTAATGCACTTGCGTTGCTAATATACATTTTTATTATATCATGTATCAGTTTAGTTTTAAAGCATTTTATAATATTTTGTCGAATCAGACAATTCTAACAGTATATTATTGTACAAATAATAGATAGATATCAAAAAACTTCCTCCGCTCCCCTTTCACTGTTCTATTTGCGCAATTGAATGAATATGATTATTCAGCACATCATGGAGGCGATAATTATGAATATAAACCAGAGTGAATATTACAAGCAGGAGATGATGAAGCTTTACGGAAGGCGTTCTGCCGCGGATATCCCGCCTGAGCCGACACCTGAGCCATTGCCCGAGGAAAAAGAAGCTCCTGCCGAAGAACAGGAGGAAATTGACGATACAGCATACTTTCCAAGCAATGAAGCCGAAAACAGAAACGATACAAACAATTTCAACGACCGCTTCCCCGAGCCGGAGCTTACAGGACTTGGCAATGATACGCAGCTTCCCGACAAGGACGACAACATTCCGCCGAAGTACGTCTCTGAGGAAAGCATGGGCAGCGGAATTGGCTATATCATCGTTAACGTCCGCGCCGGAGACGAATCCTCGCCCATAGAAGGCGCAACAGTGCTCGTTACAGCTATCGTGGACGGAAACCGTCTTATCGTTGCAGAGGGGCTCACCAACAACAGCGGCACCACCGACAGATTCAGCGTTCCCGCTCCTGACAACAGCTTTTCTCAGTCACCGGACAGCTCTACGCGTCCTTACAGTCTCTACGACGTGAGCGTTACTGCTGCCGGATTCTTCAACGCAAGAAGCGTTGACGTTCCCGTATTTGCTGGTATTACATCTGTGCAGAATTTCAGCATGATACCGGTTCCTGCAATGATGCGGCAGAACGACGAGACAGTCACTTATTTCAATCAGGAACCTGCAAACGGAACAGGCAAAAACTAAAGGAGGTAAACAATGCTTACTGGCAAACCTTTTATTCCGGAAACGATAACCGTTCACCTCGGGACTCCTGATTCCGATGCACCGAATGTAACCGTCGATTTTCCGGCATATGTGAAAAATGTCGCATCGAGCGAGATATTCCCTACCTGGCCCGAGAACGCTCTCCGTGCGAACATCTACGCTATTGTTAGTTTCGCGCTTAACCGTATCTATACCGAATGGTACCGCTCGCGCGGGTATGATTTCGACATAACCGCTACAACTCAGTACGACCAGAAATTCATAAACGGACGTGAATACTTCCAGAATATCAGCTACCTCGTCGACGAGCTCTACAATGATTACGTCCGCAGACAAGGCAGTGTGGAACCCCTCTTCACTGCCTTCTGCAACGGTACAACTTCGACCTGCGCAGGTCTCTCGCAATGGGGAACTGTTACCCTCGCAAACCGCGGCTATACCCCGTATGAGATACTGCAATACTACTACGGAAAGGACATCGACATCGTGAAGGACGCTCCCGTTAAAACGGCTCAGCCCTCATATCCGGGAATAGCGCTTGGATTCGGCTCAGCCGGCAACGACGTTAAATCTCTGCAAATATATCTCAACCGCATTTCACGCAACTACCCTGCTATCCCGAAAATCCCCGCCGCCGACGGCATTTTCGATGCCGCAACTGAAGACGCAGTCCGCACTTTCCAGCAGGTCTTCGGTCTCGGAGTAACGGGCGTTGTCGATATGGCAACTTGGTACAGGATAACAAGCATTTATACAAGCGTCAAGCGCATCGCTGAGCTCGATTCGGAGGGAGTCCGCCTCGAGGAAGTTACTCCTGCTTTCACCGAAGACCTCAAGATAGGTATGCAGAGCATCGAGGTACGTATGCTCCAGTACTACCTCGCCGTCATAGGCGCTTACTATGCCGCCGTAGAGCCAGTCGAAATAACCGGTTATTTCGGTGAATACACCGAGCGTTCCGTAAAATCGTTCCAGCGCGTATTCGGTCTTCCGCAGACCGGCGAAGTCGACCGCGCCACAAGAAATGACCTCTACCGCGCTTACAAGGGCATTGCCGACTCAGTCAAACCCGATTATACGGCAGTTGCACTTTATCCCGGAACCGTCCTCCGCGAGGGCGACTCCAGCAGCTCTGTTCGCATTATTCAGGAGTACCTCACGTTTATTCATCAGACCTACAGCAATATCCCCGCCGTTAACAATACGGGATATTTCGGTCCTATCACCAAACAGTCGGTAATGGAGTTCCAGCGGCAGTTCGGCATAGATGTTTCCGGCATCGTCGGAGCCGTTACGTGGGACGCTATCGCGGGAGTTTACTCCGACCTCAAATACGGCTTCGACAAGCGTCCTTATCAGGAGCCGGGCTACACTATCACAGGAGGCTGACACATGGCTTACTCAAATGCACAGCGTAAACAGCATATCTACGAGCTTCAGACATATCTGCACGCTATCGCTCTAATGAACAGCAGGATACCTCTTATAATCCCTGACGGTATTTACAGCAACGAGACTATCATCGCCGTGAAAGCCTTTCAGCGAGAGTACGGACTGCCGGATACCGGCAATACCGACAGCGCCACATGGAACAAGATAGTCAGTGTTTACAAGGAGATGCAGAAAAGCTCTCCCCTGCCGTATGCAGTTTTTCCGTCGTCGAAATACGTTGCTGCAAAAGGCGATTCCGGACAGCTCGTATACATCCTGCAGGCGATGCTTAGCGATATCGGCAAAAGCTACGACAATGCACCGAGTATTGATATATGCGGAAAATACAACGATACAACAGCCGAGGCTGTAAGGCGCTTTCAGCGCTGGAGCGGGCTCCCGCAGAATGGCAAGGTCGACAGCGGAACGTGGAATATGCTCGTTCACTGCTGTGAACATATGCAGAGCATGACGAAATAACGAAAAACCGCAGTTCATGGGGGTGAACTGCGGTTTTTCTGAATATGAAAGGAAAACAGTTAATGATAATTACTTGATTTACAAGGCAGCGGAGGAATGGATAATTGACTGCCTTTGGAATTTCATATTCGCCATTCAAATACTAACTGTAATCTTCTGTATATTATTATAGCACAGTTTTTCACGTTTGGCAATAGGTATTTTGTAAAGAAAGTATTAATAATGCGCAGAACAGCCAGATTTCGCTATACCGTAAGTATATTCAAGTGGGATATCAACTCAACGATGACACAGAAATAAACCAAAAAGGATATACAAATGACACATCTCTGTGTTATAATAGAGTCATAAAGTAAAGGAGCTTCTTACTTATGAATATTCTACTCATCGAAGACGACCTCCAGATATGCGAGGTCACTCAGAAATATTTCAGCAATAAAGGCGCAAATATCACTGCCGTAACCAACGGCTCGGACGCTCTTGAGATAGTCGAGGAGGGGCTCGGCGAATACTCTCTCGTGCTGCTCGATATCATGCTCCCCGGCGCTGACGGCTTCACTATCTGCCGGAGTATCCGACGCAGAAGCGATATCCCAGTCATTTTCATAACTGCCCGCGGGCTCGAGGAGGATATCCTCCGCGGGTACGACCTCGGCTGTGACGACTATATCGTAAAGCCATTCCTGCTGTCGGCGCTGTATGCGAAGTGCTCGGCAATTGTCAAGAGAACTGAGGGCACACCTTCGTCCATTCTCCAATGCGGCGCGATAAAGCTCGACACACGCAAGCTCGCCTGCTTCGTCGACGATAATGAAGTCGAGCTCACGCCAAAGGGTTTCGCTATACTGCGCTACCTCATGGAGCACGAAGGCTGGACCGTCGACCGTGATACCCTCCTCAGCAGAGTGTGGGGCAGCGATTATTTCGGAGTCGACAGAGTAGTTGACAACCACATCAAACGTCTCAGGAAAGCTCTCGGCAGCGCCGGAAGTCAGATACATACCGTCATCGGGAGGGGCTACAAGCTTTCCGGAAAGTAAGGAGGAGCAAATATGAAAAGGAAATTCAAAAAAACCAAACGCACTACGTTTGCGAAGATTCTCGCTAAATCACTATGTACAGGTTTGGCTGTATCGGCTCTGTTCGGCGTAGGATTCCAGTCATTTCTGTATCACAGAGTCAACAGCCTTTGCAATCAGGAAATCGAAACCGAACTCAGTTCACTGCAGCAGTCTATTGCCAATATCAACGCAAAATATGACGACACAGAGCTCGCAATGCGGGAAATAAACTTTCGTCTGATGCATTACACGACTTATGATATATACATTGAGCATTTCACGCCGATAGACCCGCAAAACAATCATGCTATCCAAATAGTCCCCGGCTACACGCCTAAGTGCCATGCAGTATCATTCCTTTCATCACAAGGCAAAGGAATAGTCGCTTCCAACCGCAGACAGCTCAGCATTTACTTGTTCTATGGAAAAAATAAAGAAAAAGATGTTGACCGCGGATACTATATCTGTCCTGCTGACGAGCTCGATATGCCCGAAATAGACAAGCTCTGCGCTGACTATGACGAACTTAGCAGTTCGGCTGACGGCTCTCAATGCTTTGTTCAAATGACCGCCGAAAGCGTCTACGTAAACAAGAAAGAACACAAATTCATCCCTCACAAGGGTAAAATGGAAAAGTTCGTTTATCAGCCCTCCGGATTTTTCCAGAGCAATGACAGTCCCCTTTATGATACCGATGAAATATTAACAGATACAAAAGAATTTGATATAACGGCAGATATCCCTGATTACGAGCTTATAGAGCTGAAAAACGGCAGCTTATCAAATACCGATGAATACCCGCGTTCCATGCTGTTCGGTATATGGGGAGAAAAAGAGGACGTTGTCAATCAGTTTACAAGCGAAGTCACAAGCGGCTATTCTAACGACGACAGCTTCAGAAATTTTGAGTGGCGGGATAACAGAGACGGAACATTCACATACGGCAGAAATATCAGTATCTATCTCGGCAAAGAACAGCACTGGCTCAGTCTAATAAATGTTGTCGATTACAAAAACAAAGACCTCGTCAGATATTACTGGCTTTATACGATAGGAATTGCCGTTATCGTCATGCTCATTTCTGTTGTGTACGCAATAGTGAAAAGCACTCGACTCAAAGCAAAATATGCTATGGAGGACTATCAGCGCGACCTTACCAATAATCTCGCCCACGATATAAAAACTCCCCTCATGGCTATCGGCGGCTACACGGAAAACCTCATCGAGAATGACCTCTCCGACGAGGAAAAACAGCGCTATCTCCACTCTATACTCGATAACGTCGCTTTCACTGATTCGATGATATCGCGTACTCTGATGCTCAACAGCATGGACGGCAGCAATAAACTCAAGCGTGAAAAGTTCAAAGCTGAGGAAGCTATTGAAAAGGCAATGGAGAAATACTCCGTTATGCTCGACGAGAAGAACATCACTTTCAAGCATAACGGCTCCGCCGAAGTTAATACAAACCATGCTGCGTTTGAAACTATCATCGAGAACCTTGTCTCCAATGCTGTGAAGTACACTTCCCCCAACGGCGAGATAAAGGCTTCCGCAGACAAAAAACGCATCATCATCACAAATTCTGTAGATAAAAAAATAGACACGAAAAAGCTGAAAGACCCGTTCGTCCGCGGTGACGAAGCAAGGTCCAACGCTGACGGAAGCGGTCTCGGTCTTTCTATCGCCGAGCGTGCCGCTCTCACAAACGGGCTCAAGCTCAGTCTCTCATGTACTGATAACGAGTTCAAGGCTGAACTCCGGTTCTGATATACAGACGCAAAAAGCCGCTGAAGCGCATTGCTTCAGCGGCATATTTTTTATTCAGAAACTTTATTGCCCTTGCCAATCTCGGTGTTACGAGCGATCTCTTCAAACTCACCAGAAGCCTCTGCACTGATGAAGTCCATAGCATTGCTGTCAAAATAGAACCAGATAACGAATGCTACAAGTCCGCTGTTGTTCTTGACGTTGATGTAGTAATCAATGGTATCGCCCTGCTTGCAGGCTACGTTGTCACCATAGAATACCATTCCCGTCTCATTGGAAACGTCTGCCGGCTGGATAGTACCGTTGTTGACTCTGATAGTTCCCTCCATTACCTTGCTCGGGTAGATAGCCTTACCAGCTACATCTGAAAGGTCGGGGGATATCTTTATCTTGTAGTCGCCGTCGGGAGTATTGTCCTTTATCTTGAACTTAACGTGGAGGAAATCACCCTCGAAGAAGAAGTTCTCGTCCTTGGAGATATCAAGCCACATTGCGTATCTGCC
>DEDQ01000004.1:44171-49045 GCA_002350065.1 Ruminococcus flavefaciens | reverse complement strand
CCGCTGGTTCCGCCGCCGGACTTCTTGACGATAGTAGTAACCTTTACCATTTCTGTAACAGGCTGACCTGCTGCATCAGTAACTGTCTTGCCCGAAGCATCTGTAACAGTAACCGATTCAGTTACCGGCTGACCCTGTGCGTCAGTAACGTCCTGTATCTCTGTTGTATCCTCAACAGAGCCGCTTGCCTGAGTGGGATCCTCTGCATTAAGATCTGGCTTGTTTTTATCCTCAGTGATAGCATTTGCGTCCTGAGCTGAACCGATCTCGAGAGGATACTGCTTGGGAGCTTCCTCAGATGTTTCGCTCGACTTGCCCTTCGAGCCGCAGCCTGCAAGGCATGATGCCGCTACACATACGACTGAGAGCACTGCAATTATCTTTTTGGTAATATCTTTCATTTATTCTCAATTCCTTTCGCATGGCAGACTTTTACATCGTGTCCGCCGCTATAAATATTATACACATACATAACAAATTTGTCAAGCGGATATATAGATTCTAATCAATTCTTTGTTAAAATGACACCTATTCGTCACACATCTTCACTTATTCATCACTTAAAATTAAAAATATTCTCTTATAACTATTGATTTTTCTATAGATTTATTGTATAATAAATGTAACGGTGCAAAGCCGAATAAATCGATAAGGATAATAGATATGCTTAAAGCTATATGTTCACGCAAAGAACTCTCAGAAAGCGCATACTATGCCTGCATCAGCGATATTATAGATTCTCCTGAGCTCGCAAAGCTCAAATCTATAAAACATCATATCTATACGACCCGTTTCCAGCACTGCCTCAACGTTTCTTATTACGGCTATCTCATTTGCCGCCGTCTGAAGCTTGATGCACGTTCCGCAGCAAGAGCCGGTCTTATGCACGACCTTTTCTATTATGACCGCAAGACCTACAATTCGGAACGTCTGAAGGGTCAGCCTAACCACAGCCGCCGCCACTCTGACATCGCTGTAAAAAACGCTGTCATGCTCACTGATATCTCGGATATAGAACGTGACATGATCAAAAAGCATATGTGGCCGGTAACGCGTCCTAAACCAAGCTATAAAGAGACATATGTCATCACCTTTGTGGATAAATACTGCGCAGTCCTTGAATTCTGCGTGCCCAAAGTCAGAAAGATAGTCTCTAAAAATAGAACACACCAACATTCCAAGGAGGATATTTATGAAAATCGAAACTAAATGCCTGCACGCAGGCTACACACCAAAAAATACCGAACCAAGAGTTGTACCAATCGTTCAGAGCACAACATACGTTTATGATTCAACTGACGACGTCGCAGCTGTATTCGACGACCCTACCAAGAGCCTTATCTACTCTCGCTTTGAGAATCCCACTGTTATGGCTGTTGAGGACAAGATAGCTGCTCTCGAGGGCGGTATCGGTGCAATGTGTACTTCAAGCGGTCAGGCTGCTTCGCTCTGCTCTCTCCTCAATATCCTTAAAGCAGGCGACAGCTTCATCTCAACTGCTACTATCTACGGCGGAACTATCAATCTCTTCGCTTACACTTTCAAAAAGCTCGGAATCGAGTGCATCTTCGTAAACGCTGACGCTTCCGAGGAAGAGGTAAACGCAGCATTCAAGCCCAATACAAAGGCTGTTTTCGGCGAGACTCTCGCAAATCCTGCTCTCGCTGTTTTCGATATCGAAAAATTCGCCAAGATAGCTCACGCACACGGCGTTCCGCTCATCGTTGACAACACTTTCCCGACTCCTATCCTCTGCCGTCCTTTCGAGTACGGTGCTGATATAGTTATCCACTCCACAACAAAGTATATGGACGGTCACGCAGTTCAGGGCGGCGGCGTTATCGTAGATTCCGGTAACTTCGACTGGACAAACGGCAACTTCCCTGAATTCACAGAGCCCGATGAGAGCTACCACGGCACTATCTACACAAAGGCTTACGGCAAGGCCGCTTACATTATCAAAGCAAGAATGCAGCTCATGAGAGACTTCGGCTGCTATCCTTCCGCTCAGGCTGCTTTCTACCTCAACCTCGGACTTGAGACTCTCCACGTAAGAATGAAGCAGTACTGCGAAAACGCTAAGATAGTTTCAGAATTCCTCGAAGCTAATCCGAACGTTGAATCCGTTAACTACCCCGGTCTTGCAAGCAACGAATACCATGAGCTCGCTAAGAAGTACCTCCCTCTCGGCTGCAGCGGCGTTATCTCCTTTATCATCAAGGGAGGTCGCTCACAGGCTGTCAAGTTCATGGATTCTCTCGAGCTCGCTTCAAACGAAGTACACGTTGCTGATATCCGCACCTGTGTACTCCACCCTGCAAGCGCAACTCACCGTCAGCTCACTGACGAGCAGCTCGTCGCAGCAGGTATCAACGGCGGCATGATAAGACTTTCTGTCGGTCTTGAAAACGTTGAGGATATACTCGACGACCTCAAGAAGGGCTTTGCAGCTCTCTGATATATGTAAAAATCCCCGCCATTCGATATGGCGGGTTTTTGCAGCTAAAAAGACCTCTTACATTACGTAAGAGGTCTTATTTTTTTATTCTGTTTCCTTTACGCTGATTCCAAGAACGTCAAGATTTGCCTTGTCTACAGGCGACGGACACTCGCTCATGAGCTCGCTCGCATTCTGTACCTTCGGGAATGCTGTAACGTCGCGGAGGCTGTCTGCCTTACACATTATCATTGCGATACGGTCAAGTCCGATTCCCATTCCGCCGTGCGGAGGTGAAGCATAACGGTATGCATCAACAAGGAAGCCGAACTTCGCTTTTATCTCCTCATCAGTCATGCCAAGAGCCTCGAACATTCTCTGCTGGAGTGCATAGTCGGTAATACGCATCGAGCCGCTTGAAAGCTCTGTTCCGTTGAGAACGAGGTCCCACGACTTAGCGCGTACATTTGCAGGGTCAGTGTCGAGATACTCGATGCACTCCTCCATAGGCATTGTGAACGGGTGATGAGCTGCGACCCATGTGTTGTTCTCCTCGTCAAACTCGAAGAAAGGCATTTCCGTTATCCACAGGAAGTTGTACTTGTCCTCAGGGATAACATCGAGCTTCTTCGCACAGATAAGACGCAGAGCACCAAGAGTTGAAAGAACTGTCTTTGTCTTGTCAGCGCAGATGAGAACGAGGTCTCCCTCATGAGCGTCAACGGCTGCGCATATCTTTTCAAGGTCTCCCTCGCCAAGGAACTTCTTGAACGAGCAGTTAGGCTCGTCAGCCCAGCGGATATATGCAAGTCCCTTTGCACCGATACCCTTTGCGTGCTCAACGAGCTTGTCTATCTCCTTGCGGGTATATGTTGCGGCGCCGTTCTTTACATTTATTGCACGAACACTGCCGCCTTCTTCAATTGCATTCTTGAATACAACAAAGTCGATGTCCTTTACGGTTTCGGTGATGTCCTGTATCTCAAAGCCAAAGCGTGTATCCGGCTTGTCTGAGCCGTAACGTGCCATAGAATCGGCAAATGTAAGCCTCTGGAGCGGGAGCTGTACGTCAACATTCAACACTTCCTTGAAAAGTCTCTGAACAAATCCCTCGACGCATTCCTGTATATCCTCTGCGTCAACGAACGACATCTCAAGGTCTATCTGAGTGAACTCGGGCTGACGGTCTGCACGGAGGTCCTCATCGCGGAAGCAGCGTGCAAGCTGGATATACTTATCAAATCCGGCAACCATGAGAAGCTGCTTGTATATCTGCGGAGACTGCGGCAGAGCATAGAACTGTCCGGGGTGAACTCGTGAGGGAATGAGGTAGTCTCTTGCGCCCTCGGGCGTTGACTTCATCATCATGGGAGTCTCTATCTCGAGGAAGCCGTTCTCGTAGAAATACTCGCGTGTAACTCTTGCTATCTCGTGGCGCATTATGATATTCTGCTGGAGCGGTGCGCGGCGGAGGTCAAGATAACGGTATTTGAGTCGGAGCTCCTCGTTTACCTTGGTCTCGTTTGTTATCTCAAACGGAGTTGTCTCAGCCTTTGAAAGAATGCGGAGGTCGCTTACGAATATCTCTACATTGCCTGTCTTGAGCTTGTCATTCTTGCTCTCGCGCTCGATGACCTCGCCCTTTGCCATGAGAACGTATTCGCTTCTGCATGAAGCTGCCTTCTCGAATACAGCAGGGTCACTCTTGTCGTTGAACATGAGCTGTACAACGCCTGTTCTGTCGCGGAGAACGATGAAAATAACTCCGCCCTTGTCTCTTATTCTTTCAACAAAGCCGCCAACTACGACTTCTTTTCCAATCTCGGTGACTTCTCCGCAATAATGCGTCCTTTTAAGTCCCTTCATACTGTCTGCCATTTTATTTATCCTCCCCTGTGAAAGCGAAGAGCGAGCCGTTTCCGCCAGTCTCTTCGTCCATAAAGTCAAGCATTTTATTGAAGTAAACGTCCTCAAAAGAGAGCGCGAACTTATCATTCAGCAGTATCTCTGTCTCCTCGCCCTTTTCCATATTCTTGAGCTTAGCCTTGCCTGTCTCGAGCTCGTTGTCGCCGAGAACTACGGTGAATGCGGCTCCTGCCTTATTCGCGTACTTCATCTGCGCCTTGAGGCCGCGTCCCATGAGGTCATACTCTGCAAAGTAACCGTACTCGCGGAGAGATTTTGAAAGCTCCATAGCCTTATCAAGAGCAGCATCTCCCATGGTCGCGAAGTATATATCGCACTTCTTAGGTGTGAGGTAATCGCAGCCCTGCTTGTCCATGACAAGAAGAAGTCTCTCGATACCCATACCGAAGCCGAGTGCAGGTATCGACTGTCCGCCGAGCTGCTCGATAAGTCCGTCATAGCGTCCGCCGCCGCAGACTGTTCCCTGCGCGCCTATCTCAGTCGTGATGAACTCGAAAACGGTCTTTGTGTA
>DEDQ01000004.1:38226-44099 GCA_002350065.1 Ruminococcus flavefaciens | reverse complement strand
CGCTGCACTCCTCACAGAGATAATCGAGGATAACTGGAGCGTCCTTGGCTATCTCGCGGTCCTCGGGGCTCTTGCAGTCGAGAAGCCTCATAGGATTCTTGACAAGTCTGTCCTTGCAGGTGTCGCAGAGCTCGTCCTTGCGCGGCTCGAAGTAAGCTCTCAGAGCATCGTGATACTTCGCGCGGCAGGTCGGACAGCCGATAGAATTTATGTGGAGCTCGATATTTTTGAGTCCGAGCCTGTCAAGAATCGTTTTAGCAAGCGAAATGACCTCAGCATCAGCAGCCGGAGAGGAGCTTCCCGCCATTTCAAGTCCGAACTGGTGGAACTCGCGAAGTCTTCCTGCCTGCGGTCTTTCGTGACGGAAGCAGGATATGATGTAGAATATCCTCTGCGGCAGAGCCTCGTTGAGAAGTCCGTTCTGGAGCATTGCGCGGATAGCACCTGCTGTGCCCTCGGGACGAAGCGTGAACTCGGTCTCCTTCGCCTTTACGGTATACATCTCCTTCTGCACGACGTCTGTCGTCTCGCCGACAGAGCGCAGGAAGAGGTCGGTGTTCTCAAATGTTGGGAAGCGCAGCTCGCCGAATCCGAAGCTTTCAGCAGTTTCGCGCGTGATCTTTTCTACAGTGTGCCACTTGTGAACATCTTTCGGGAGAACGTCCTCTGTGCCATTTGGGCGCTTGATGTTAATAGCCATAATTTTCAGCCTTTCCGGTTATATTTCTTTATACAATAAAGCAAATCGTCTTTACATGAAAATTGTCCCTTGACTAAGGGACAATTACAGCTCATCTGCCAAAGCAGAAAGCCGCTAATTCATATGCTTGGGTTGCCGACTTCACGCCAGTCGAGATCGCCTCTTTCAAGCGCGAGTATCAGAGCTTCTGCAGTAGCGATATTCGTTGCAACGGGAACGTTGTGAACGTCGCATAATCTGAGAAGATTCATATCATTCACGTCAGTCGCCTTGGGATTGATGGGGTCTCTGAAGAAGAGAAGCACATCGACCTCATTGCACGAAAGCAGCGCAAGTATTTGTTCAGCGCCGCCGCGTCCGCTCAGGTAGCGCTTTA
This sequence comes from Ruminococcus flavefaciens, assembly GCA_002350065.1. Classification (GTDB taxonomy): domain Bacteria; phylum Bacillota; class Clostridia; order Oscillospirales; family Ruminococcaceae; genus Ruminococcus; species Ruminococcus flavefaciens_N. The sequence continues at coordinate 43,023 of DEDQ01000004.1, read as the reverse complement.
TAGGCAGACCTGTTGCCTCACTTACCTGCTTTCCTGTAGTATTAGTAGCCATAAGGGTGTGCTTGGAGAGGATTCCGCAGTACGCACTGCAGAACTGTACCATGAGCTCCTTCTTTGCGTCATGGGCAATGATAGCAATTTTCATTTTTCCGTCCTTTCCCCGCTGAGCGGATCTATTTTTAGCTGATTAAGCAGTTTTTACTGTAAGCGGAACAAATTCTCCGCCAAGTCTCTTTGATATAGCGTCAAACGCTTTGAGGGCGGCAGAATCAGTAGGTATCGGATTACCCTTACCTGTAGCGACTGTCATCTTGAAGTCGTCGGGGATAACTCCGATAAGCTGAACGCCGACCTTATCTATGATCTCGTCAAGGTTTGATACGAGGGCTTCACCGATGACCTTCTTGCTTATCTTGTTGATGATAAGACGCTGGCTCTTATTGCCGCGGTTGTAGAACTCATCTGACATGAGACCTGCGTCTCTCATGCATACAGGGTCAGGAGTTGAAACAACAAGAATGAGGTTTGCCTGCTCAACTATGTCGAAAACGTGCGAGCTGATGCCGGCACCGGTATCGATGATGATATACTCGAAATATTTCTTTACCGAACGGCAGATATCAACGATCTGTTCCGCAGTAACGCTTGTAAGCGTCTTGGGAGCACAGAGAACGCTGAGATTATTCGCCATGGGAGTCTGACATACAGCGTCAAGAGCAGATTTGCGTCCGCTGAGAACGTCGCCGAGGTCATATTTGATATCGTTTTCAAGTCCGAACATGATATCGAGACATCTGAGACCGAAATCGAGCTCGATCAAGAGAGTTCTGTGACCCTGCTTTGCGAGAGTATAACCAAGACCAGCACATACTGTTGACTTTCCTGTGCCGCCCTTGCCTGATGTAACTGCGATGATCTTTGACATAGTTTTTCCTTTCCGATATCCGGAGCCATTATTGACAGATCGGAATCTGCAAAATATTATCTTAATAATAATCCTAATGTACATTATATCACAAAATGTAGTTTTTGTCAAAGGGGTTTTTTGTACATATCGGAAAATTGTGCATTTCAACTCATTTAGCTATGTTGATTTGTTCACTTCTGACAAATAAAACAAATCTATTCAACTATACCATTTATTATTCTACCCGAAAACAGTCTTTTTGTCAAGTGTTTAGACTCAAGATGCAGTATATTTTTACCGTATAAAACAATATATTGACAAGTTTTTTTCGATGTGTTACGATATTCATTGAGGTGAGAGCATGAGCAAAAGTCCATTTTTGTACTCTATCGACAATAAACGCTATCATACGCTGAATTACCACTTCCGCAGCGTATACGGTCATAAGCTGTATAAAGCCGTGATAGACTGCGGTTTTACCTGTCCGAATATCGACGGGAGCAAAGGCTCGGGCGGCTGTATTTTCTGCGACGGCGGCAGCGGATACTTCACAAAGCCGGCACTCAGCGTCAGCGAGCAGATAGAGTCCGAGCACGAACGCATCTTCAAAAAATGGGAAGATGTTCCTATCATCGCCTATTTTCAGGCGAATACAAATACTTATGCGCCGGCAGAAAGGCTGCGCGAGGTTTATGAAACAGCCCTGTCTTTCCCGTATATCGCGGGACTGGCTATCGGCACACGCGCTGACTGTCTGCCCGATGATGTCCTCAGCCTCCTCTGCGAGCTCAGCAAACGGTCATCCCTGACCGTTGAGCTCGGTATGCAAAGCGTTCACAACTCCACGATAGAGCGCATAAACCGCTGCTGCACACATGAGGAGTTTCTCGAAGGCTACGAGAAACTAAAGACACGAGGACTTCGGGTATGTCTGCATATCATCAACGGACTGCCGGGCGAAACTCCCGACATGATGATAGAAACAGCCCGACAGACAGCTCAGCTCGCTCCGGACGGCGTAAAGCTTCAGATGCTCCACGTAATAGAGGGAACAAAGCTCGCGGAAATGTACAATGCCGGCAATCTCTCTCTCCTTACGCGAGAGGAATACATTGATGTTATCGTCCGGCAGCTTGAACTGCTCCCGCCGGAAACCGTCATAGAGCGCATTACCGGCGACGGCGACAAGAAAAAGCTCATTGCTCCTGCATGGAGCGCAGACAAGATCTCCGTGCTCGGCGGCATAGACAAGCGTCTCGCAGAGCTCGATACATGGCAGGGAAAGCTCTATAAACCTGAACAGGTGTGACAAAGCGTCACACCTGTATTTTTATTTTTCGATGACCGCTATCATGCAGGGCATTCTCCCCTCGACTACATGATACCCGACGTTTTCATATCCTGCGTTCATGAAAAACTCTATATACGTTTCTTCATTGAATGTTCGCGTAAATCTCAGCCCTATCTTCTCCAGAAAAGCCGCACAAAAACTGAGCTTTCCTCCATCGTCGTTGATGTACGTCGGGATTATTACCTTTCCGCCGGGCTTGCAGGCTCTGCACAGCTCCTTGACGGCGAGTTCAGGCTCGTCGAGCAGGTGTATCACGTTTCCGGCAACGACCTTGTCGAATGCTCCGTCCGGGCATTTCAGATGCATGATATCGGCATATTTGAACCTGACATTGCCGAATTTCATGCACTTTTTCTCGTTCTGACGAAGCATTCCGGCTGACATATCAGTTGCCGTCAGTCTCCTGCATACAGGAGCGATATACTTCGTTATCGAACCAGTTCCGCTCGCACATTCAAGGACATTGTCAGTGCTGCATATCTCCTCAGCGACTGCCTTTCCTGTACCGTTGTAAACGCGTTTGTTCAAAAGAGTCTCAAATGCATCGTACAACGGCGCTACCTTGTTCCAGAACATAGCCTTCCTCCTTATTTGTACTTTTTTGTGTTAAGAGCCCGGATAGAATTCAGTATCAGAAGCATTGCCGTGCCTGAGTCAGCAAATACCGCAAGCCACATATTCGGGTGACCTATGAGTCCGAGCACAAGCACTGCCGCCTTTACAGCAAGTGCAAAAATGATGTTCTCATATGAGATGCGAAGCGTTTTATCTGCTATCTTCTTGGCTGTTACGACAGATTCCGGTTCGCTGCTCATGAACACCGCGTCAGCCGCTTCAAGTGCAAGGTCAGCGCCGCTCTGCATTGCTCCGCCTACGTCAGCGCCCGCAAGGACAGGGGCATCGTTGATGCCGTCTCCGACAAACATGACTGCTCCGTACTTTTGGCGGAGTCCATTCAGCTCTGCAAGCTTTTCATCGGGAAGAAGTCCTCCCTTCGCAATGTCAACTCCGAGCTTGCTGCCGACCTTTCCGGCCGTTTCAGGAACATCTCCTGTGTACATTGCCGAGGTGATTCCCATTGCTTTCAGCGACTTGACCGCTCCTTCCGCGGACTTTTTGACCTTATCCGATACAAGTATCATGCCCTCAACTGAGCCGTCAACTGCTATATATACGGCTGTTCCTATTACATCAGCAGACTGCTCCGGCACTGCTACATTCTTCTCACGCATGAGCTTCATATTTCCGCAAAGTACGGTTTTACCGCTGACTTTAGCCTCAACTCCCCTGCCCGCAATTTCAGAAGCATTCTCCGGCTCGGAAAGATGTATCTCATTTTCACGGCAGTATGCTGTAATGCTCTCTGCAACAGGGTGAGTCGATATCTGCTCGCAGCTTCCGCAAAGTCGAAGAAGCTCACTCTTGTCCATGCTGCCGAAGCTGTTCACCTCGGTAACAGAAAAGCTTCCGTCTGTGAGTGTGCCGGTCTTGTCAAATGCTATAGCCTTGACCCTGCCAAGCGCTTCAAGAGAGTTGCCGCCCTTGAAGAGTATACCCAGCTTTGAAGCTGCTCCTATGCCCGAAAAATAGGCGAGCGGAACGCTCAGAACCAGTGCGCACGGGCAGCTTATAACAAGGAATGTCAGTGCAGAATATATCCATTTCTGCCAGTCACCGGTAAGAAGACTTCCGAGTACTGCAGTCAGAACTGCCGCAGCAATAACAATAGGCGTATAAACCTTTGAAAAGCGGGTAATAAAACGGTCGATATGCGGCTTTTCGGCAGAAGCGTCCTCTACTGCGCGGGCTATCTTCGATATCATCGAATCGTCGGCAGCCGCCTCAGCGCGGAGCTCAAATGCATTCGTGAGATTGATACAGCCTGAGAAAATGCTGTCTCCCTCGTTCACGGAAACAGGTACGGGCTCGCCGTTAACAGCAGATGTGTCTATCCGCGAGCTGCCGGACGAAACAACTCCGTCAACAGCTATGCGCTCGCCGACCTTTATCCTGAGTATATCTCCGACTTCTATCTCGTCAGCATCGATACGTACAAATTCGCCGTTTCGGAGGACGTCCGCCTCCTCAACGCGGAGCTCGGCAACATCTGTGATAGCCTTGCGGCTCTTCGCAACTGCAATGTCCTCGAACATTTCACCGATACGGAAAAACAGCACTACTCCCACAGCCTCCGCATACTCACCGAGAGCGAATGCTCCGAGCGTTGCAACTGTCATGAGGAAGTTTTCATCGAAAAAGTTTCCGGCAAGAACATTCTTTACTGTCGCTTTCAGAACGTTGATTCCAAGAGTGATGTAAGCCGCCGCATACAGAGCTATAGCAAGCGGAAGAAGTCCCGTCAGATGATGAACTGCCAGAGCTCCCGCGAACAGAACAACTCCTACAATGAGGGGGATAAACTCAGCATTTTCTGCGCCGTGAGAATGCTCGTGTGAATGCTCGTGAGAGTGTTCATGCTCATGTGTATGCTCATGTCCACACTCGCAATGCTCATCGTGATGATGATGAGCGTGTTCGT
>DEDQ01000004.1:36523-38099 GCA_002350065.1 Ruminococcus flavefaciens | reverse complement strand
GTGGTCATGCTCGTGATGCTTATGCTTCTTTGAATCAGCAGGAACTATCTCAACTCCCGGCTCAATTGAATTTGCTATGCTGTTCATCTTGGCGAGAAGCTCATCGCTGTGCTCGCCCCTGACTGTCAGTTTCTTCATCGGAAAATTCAGAACTGCCGACTCTATCTCTTCAAGCTTATTTATTGCCTCCTCGATTTTTCCGCCGCAGTGCGCGCAGCCGAGGTTGCGTATCTCATATGTCTTTTCCATATGTTCAGCCCCTTTCAAACATATGAACAACTGTTCATATGTTTATAATAACATATGATTTTGCATTTGTCAAGGGGTATACGTAAAAAAGACCCGAAAATTTTTCGGGCCTTTTAAGCTTATTCCGGTTTGATGAAGAGTTTCAGACGCTGCGCTTCGTTTGAATCGAAGCCGAATTTCTCATAAAACGGTATCTTGTCCGGCATTGCACAGAGCTCGACAAATATCTCTGTCCCGCTCACGCCGTTGTCATTGATGAATTTCAGGAGCTCGGTTATGAGCATACGTCCTATGCCCCTGCCCTGATATTCAGGTCTGACAATGACGTCCTTGATGTAGTAGTCAAGTCCCATATCGCCTATCATTCGCGCCATTGCAACGATTTTGTCGCCGTCGAATACGGATATTCTGAACAGCGTATGCTCCATCGCAAGACGTGTCTGCTCCAGAGAAGGACCCTCTCCCCATACGGTCTGCCAGAGGGAAATAAACTCCTCAGCGGTCAGCTCGTCGTACTTAACGGTAAAATTGCTCATAATATCGCTCCTTTCGTTTTACAGCTTGTACTGCATGAAATTGTTATTCTTCGTGAATCCGAAATTGGTATACAGCAAAACTCCCATATCCGAGGCTGTTATCTGCACAGTGCCGCAGCCGCGCTCACGCGCTTCATTTACAACTCTCGACAGAAGCTCCTTCGCAATGCCCTGCCGGCGGTACGCCTTATCGGTGAACATACTCGAAAGCAGTCCTATCCTGCCGCTCGGGCAGCCGAAATAAGGCGGCTTTTCAACTATGGACATTCCACTGGTACCGATTATTTTCCCGCCGTCCAAAGCCAGCCACGAAACGAAGGTATCATCTGCCATGTGGCGCTGATAGTAGTCCCTCAGCGCAGGTCTGAGGTCGATATCCTCTTTTGCGCCCTCCTCGCGGAGCTGGTTTATACGCATTCCGATAAATATGTCAAGCTCCTTAGCTGTCAGTTTTTGGTACGTTATCGGCATATCAGCACTCCTTTCATATCTCTTTTTTGAGATATCCGCAGGTAAACGGGAAAAAGTCAAATTTTTCCGTTCCGGTGTGAATGAATCCATGCTTCTCATACCATTTCCGCAGGACTACATTTTCCTCGACTATACTCAGCTTCATAACGGAGCAGCCGAGCTCCCCTGCGCGAACGAGTGAATCACTGAGCAGGGCTTCACCAATGCCGCTGTGACGATAGTCGGGCATTACACAGAGACTTCCGAGCTCGCATTCATTGCCGCTGACAAGCAGGTTGTAGTATCCGACAAGCTTGCCGTCCTCAAAATAGCCGTACATC
>DEDQ01000004.1:31812-36446 GCA_002350065.1 Ruminococcus flavefaciens | reverse complement strand
AATTCGTCTGCGACTGTCCGGAAGCTCTCCCTTATCACACGGACACATTCCCCTATCTCGTCATTGCGTATCTCTCGTATCATATTTGCCTCCTTGAATCTGTCGGGCTGAGGTATGGCATCGGTAAAATACTCGCCGCGTATCAGCGCAAGCTTCTGCTGACGCCGGAGCTTCTTTATCGCGTATTCAAGCCTCGAAGCCGAGCTCCTGTCAGGACAGCTCCACACTGCCTCGACTCGCTCCGGACGGTGCGAGCGCGTGTATTTTGCTCCGTTCGCTGCTTCGCCGGAATGCTCCTTAAAACGACGCTCTATATCGGTCGTTATTCCGGTATAGAGCGTGTCGTCCTCACAGCGTATGATATAAACGAAGTACATTACTTCTGCTTTATACGGAATGCGCTGTTTCGTATCTTATTTGCGTCAAAGCCCTTGTTCTCGCGCTTTTCACGCTTCTGACGGGGCTTATGCTGCTTTTTCTCCTCCTCGTCATTGAGACGCATAGTAAGGGATATCCTGTTGCGTTTGAGGTCAACATCAAGGACTCTTACCTTTACGACCTCACCGACCTTTACTGCTTCGAGCGGGTGCTTGATAAACTTGCTGCAAATCTGCGAAACGTGAACGAGACCGTCCTCGTGAACTCCGATGTCAACGAATGCACCGAAGTCGATGATGTTGCGGACCGTTCCCACAAGCTCCATGCCGGGCTTGAGGTCCTTGATATCCATAACATCGCCGCTTCTCAGGAGCGGAGGAGGAAGCTCGTCTCGGAGGTCGCGTCCGGGCTTTTTGAGCTCGCCGATGATATCAGTAAGAGTAGGAACACCGATACCGAGCTTTTCGCTTATCTTGTCAATGCCCTCGCTCTCAGCCTTTTCTGAGATGCCGGCTGCTCCGCCGTTTGAAATGTCCGCAAGTGTGAATCCGCACTCGGAGAGAAGCGATGAAGCCGCTGCATAGCTCTCAGGGTGAACAGATGTGTTATCGAGCGGATTCTTGCCGTCGCGGACTCTGAGGAAGCCTGCACACTGCTCGAAAGCCTTCTTGCCGAGCTTCGGGACTTTAAGAAGCTCCTTGCGGTCAGTGAATACGCCGTTCTCGTCGCGGTATGCAACGATATTCTTTGCAACTGCCGCATTGATACCTGATATATAAGAAAGCAGCGAATATGAAGCTGTGTTAAGGTCAACTCCTACTGAGTTTACGCAGTCCTCAACAACGCCGGTGAGGGCTTCGCTCATTCTCGCCTGAGGCATATCGTGCTGATACTGTCCTACTCCGATAGCCTTCGGGTCTATCTTTACGAGCTCTGCAAGAGGGTCCTGAAGTCGGCGCGCAATGGAGATAGCTCCCCTGATAGAAACGTCGAAATCCGGAAACTCCTTTGCTGCGGTCTCGGAAGCGGAGTATACAGAGGCTCCTGCTTCGCTTACTACCATGTAGCTGACATTCTGGGGTATCTCTTTGAGTATCTCCGCAACAAATGTCTCAGTCTCGCGTGAAGCTGTTCCGTTGCCGATAGAAATTACGTTTACGCCATATTTTTCAATGAACTTCTTTACTATAGTCTTTGCCTGCTCAACTCTTGAAGCAGAAGCAGCTTCCCTTACGGGATAGATTATCGCATGGTCGAGCACCTTGCCTGTACCGTCAATAACAGCGGTCTTGCAGCCGTGAGCGTATCCGGGGTCGAGTCCGAGTACGACGCTGCTCTTCATAGGAGGCTGCATGAGCATCTGACGCAGATTCGATGCAAATACCTTTATTGATGCCTCGGCTGCCTTTGCAGTCATGTCAGAACGTATCTCTCGCTCGATAGACGGGAAAATAAGTCTCTTATAGCTGTCGGAAGCTGCCGCACGTACAAGCTCTCCGCAGGCGTTATTTGCCTTTACGTATTTGCCAAAAATAACGTCAGTTGCAAGGCTCTCGTCAAGTGTGATGCTCACCTTGAGCTTGCCCTCCTTCTCGCCTCTGTCAAGAGCAAGAACACGGTGATCAGCGACCTTCGGGATAGCCTCGCTGTAGTCGTAATAGTTCATGTATACAGTCTCTTCCTCGGGGTCAGCCGCCTTTGAGACCATTTCTCCCTTTTCGCCCGCAAGCGCACGGAGCTTCTTTCTTATATCTGCATCGTCGGAGATATCCTCGGCGATGATGTCCATAGCTCCCTGTATCGCAGTCTGCACATCGGGAACTTCCTTTTCCTCGTTTATGAAGTCCTCGGCAGCCTTTTCGGGCTCAGTTGAGTTATCCTGCGCAAGAATGAGCTCGGCAAGCGGCTCGAGACCTCTTTCGCGGGCAATGCTTGCTCTTGTTCTTCTCTTGGGCTTGAACGGACGGTAGATATCCTCTACCTCGACAAGCGTCATAGCGGCGCTGATAGCGTTTTCTATCTCGGGAGTCATCTTCTCCTGCTCCGTTATGGAGTTTACTACCTCCTGCTTGCGCTTTTCAAGGTTTCTCAGATACATGAGCCTGTCATGGAGCTCACGGAGTATCGTATCGTCAAGCGAGCCGGTAAGCTCCTTACGGTAACGTGCGATGAACGGGATAGTCTTGTCATCGTCGATGAGTTCAACGGTATTGTCTACCTGTTCCTGTCTGAGTCCGAATTCTTTTGCAAGGGTCTTGTTGATATCCATGTGTTAGTTTATCCTTTCTCTGCTGTATCAGTGATGCTTTCCGCCTCAGTATCCGGCGCAGGCTGTACCGGCTCCGGAACTGTTTCATTCATGCGGTCTATCCACGAATACAGCGATTTAGCTATATCCTTATAAACGTTCTGCTCGTTCTTCTCAAACAGAACAAGGTGACGCATATTGTCAAAAAGTCGGTGTGAAACGCTCTCGTAGCCGACGTCGTCAAGAAGCTTCAGATTCTTCATGAACTTGCTCTCCGAAAGCATACACGGGTCGTCGCGTCCGGAGATGAAGCGTATCGGCAGTGCCGGATTAGTAACGTTCCAGCCGGTCTTGTTGTTGGCTTCGTGAAGGAGATACATCAGTCCCTCGTAGCCGTTAATGGTGTAATTGAAGCTGCAAAGCGGGTCTTCGTTCATTTCCTTGACCACTTCTCTCTTGCTGGTGAACCATGAACGCGGCTGTCCGCCAACGTCAAAAGTCCTCTCCATAGCATCGAGTATCTTGTCGCTTCGTGTGCGGCTCTGCACTCCGCTTGCTGATACGGAGCGTATAGCACGGTAAAATGCGGGGAAGAAGCCGGCACAGGGCGTTCCGAGCAGTATAGCTCCGTTTATCCCCTCATCGCTGTCTTTAAGCATACAGCGCACGCCCAGCGAGCCTATGCCCTGACCTATCATGAAATACGGCAGGTCGGGATAAGCCTCGTGTATGGACTTCCTCAGCTGAGAAATGTCCTCGACAAATCCCCTGCCTCCGTCACGGAACATGAATCCTAAATCGTCAGGTGTACAGATGCTTTTTCCGTGACCGCGGTTATCATGAATGACTGTAAGGAATCCCTCTCCTGCGAGGTAATCCATAAAATCAAAGTAGCGTTCTTTATGTTCAAACATACCGTGAACTATCTGAACTATGCCATTGATATTGCCCGAAGGCTTGGCTAAAAGCGCAGAGACATTCAGACTGTCAAAGCCGGAAGTGAATACAAATTCACGGGCGTCAGCATTCAGCATGGCAATACCTCCTGTCGGTAAGTAATAATTTATTTTACCATATTTTGCCGAAAAAATCAAGTGCTGAGCTGTATAAAAAAACTGCACGGCGTAAACCATGCAGTTTTTGGGATATCAGTCGTATCTGAGAGCGTCGATAGGATTCATCTTTGCTGCCTTGCTTGCAGGGTAGTATCCGAAGAATACGCCGGTAAGCATCGAGAAGATGATCGATATGATTATCGCCGGTACGGACGGTACCATCGTTATAGTTCCGAGCACCTGCTTTGCGGACGGTATCGAGCCGATGATAATGTTTGCGATAACTCCGGCAATGAAGCCGTTGAAAAGTCCAATCAGCAAGCCGATAAGTCCGCCGATGAGACACATTATCATAGCCTCTGTTACGAATTGCAGCTTGATAGTGCCCTTCTTGGCTCCGAGTGCTTTTCGTACACCTATCTCGCGGGTTCGCTCGGTAACGCTTACGAGCATGATGTTCATAACTCCGACACCGCCGACTATGAGTGAGATAGACGCGATAACAGCGACAAATATCGTGATAACGTTGATGATAACGTCGATTATCTTCATCGTATCCTGATTGCTCTGTACCATCGCCCTATAATTCTTGTTTGCAGCATATTTCTTATCAAAGAAATCCTGTACGTGCTTCTTTGCAACCTTTCCGTCTGTTTTCGGGTCGTAGGAGAGTATCCAGTAATACTCAGTATCCTCACCGTAATTGCCCTGTATCTCCTTTGCGATAGAGTTCGGGATATATATAGGTGCTGCTATATCGTCCTCGTTACCGCTGAGGTTGCCGTTAAGAAGTGAATTATATGTGCAGACACCTACGATAGTAAACTCATATGTAACGCCGTTTTCAGCAGTGAGTTTTATTACCTGTCCGATAGGTTCTTCGTTGTTCTTGAAATACTGACGAACGAAGATGTTAGTTACAACACATGTATACTTCTTCTCGGAAACATCTT
>DEDQ01000004.1:23453-31703 GCA_002350065.1 Ruminococcus flavefaciens | reverse complement strand
GGATTCTCCTCAGCAACTCTTATCTCAGGATATTTTTCAATAAGCTCTTCTATCATCGAATACTTTATGTAATCTTCATCAGTCATTTCAACCTGAACGCTGTCATAGTAATTATCTGCCCTTGTTTCAGGATATACACCCATGACATTCGAGCCAAGCGAGTTGAGAGTCGTTGTGATAGTCGATCTCAGCGTAGTACCAAGCGTTGTGATAGTGATAACAGCGCAGATACCGATGATTATTCCTATCATGGTGAGCAGAGAACGAAGCTTGTTTGCAAATATCGAACTCAGCGCCATTCTAAGGTTTTCCCAGAGGTTCATTATGCTGTCACCTCCGTTTCTGAATTATCAGCTCCGCCCTTATAGCCCGTATCGGAGATAACAGAGCCGTCGCTTATAGTGATGATGCGCTCTGTTTCAGATGCAAGCTCGGGGCTGTGGGTGATGAGGACGATGGTCTTGCCCTCCTCTTTGTGGAGCTTGTGGAAGATATCCATAACGAGATGTCCGGTCTTACTGTCAAGAGCACCGGTCGGCTCGTCTGCGAGGATTATCGAAGGGTCATTAGCCATAGCTCTTGCAATGGCTACACGCTGTTTCTGTCCGCCTGAAAGCTCATTTGGCTTATGAGTATATCTATCGTCCATTTCAACGAGCTTTAACAGCTCCATAGCTCTTTTCTCGCGGTCCTTCTTGTTGACGCCGGCATAGAGCATCGGGAGCTCGACATTTTTCAGCGCATTTGATCTTGGGATAAGATTGAATGTCTGGAAAACGAATCCTATCTCCTTATTTCTTATTTCACTGAGCTGTTTATCATTAAGAGAACTAACATCGGTATCGTTGAGGTAATATGTACCCTCTGTAGGCTTGTCAAGAGCGCCTATCATGTTCATGAGCGTACTCTTGCCCGAACCGGAAGCACCGACTATAGAGACAAATTCACCTTCGTGGATATCAAGGTCGATGCCGTTGAGTATTTGGAGCTCATTCGGCTGACCGATGTAATATCTCTTGATGATATTTCTCATTGTTATCAGTTTTCTTGCCATGCTCAATCACCCTCAGTTGTATCAGGGTCTACATAGCCTTCCGCAACAGTTACATCGTCTCCGTCAGAAATAGCGGAAACATCCGTAAGGATAAGGTCGCCGTCCTTGAGCTCTGATGAAGAGATCTCTGTAAGGTAGTTTGTCTCCATACCCTTCTGTACTTTGAATTCCTTTGCCTTATAGCCTTTATCGTTCTTCTCGGCAACGAATACAGAGAATGTTCCGTCATCGTTCTCCTTTATGGAATCATAGGGAACAGCAAGAACATCGTCCTTCTGGTCCATGATTATCTTTACCTTAGCACTCATACCGATGAGGAGGTTAGTAGTTCCCTCGTCGATAGTTATCTCAGCAGAATATCCGCCGCCGCTCGTTTCACCTGTGAGAGCGTTTTCCTTCTGACCGCTCATGATGTTTACTACGCGGGATACCTTGCCGCTGAACTTCTCTTCTCCTGTTGCGGAAGTCGTGATGACAGCCTTCTGTCCCTCTGCAACATTGAGGATATCAGCCTCGTTGATAGAAACATTTATCCTGAGCTTTGAGTTGTCCTCGATAGTCATGATAGCCTCAGCTGTAGGAACGCTTCCCTCTGCAACGCTGAGAGCTGTGATGATTCCGTCTGTGGGAGCCTTGACTGTACATTTGTCGATGCTCTCCTGAAGCTTGTCGAGCTGATTCTGGATAGTTGTATCCTTGTCGTATTTCTCGTTGTCTATCATTTCCTGAGCTGCAGTGATGGCTTCGTTGCAGCGCTTTTCTGTAGCCGCGTAAGCGTCCTTTGCGTCCTGTATAGCGGAATCGGACTGGATAACAGCTTCTGAATACTGGTCATACTCTGCCTTCTTAGTAGCGTAGAGCTCGTAATTTCCTGCATCGTATGCCTCGTTCATCGCATCATAAGCTTCATCACATTTGGTCTGTGTTCTGTCCTTGGCAGAAACAGCATTATCAATAACGCGCTGAGCCTGCTTGAGCTGCTCTGTCTTGTCCGACTTTGCACTCTCGAGAGCCTTCGCATTCTTTGTATGCATACTGTCGCTCTTCTCGTTAGCCATATCAGAGCTTTCCTTCAGCTTGTCGTATTCCTCCTGGAAAGACGAGCTGTCGAATACGCAGAGCACATCGCCCTCCTTGACATTGCTTCCGATACCTACGTTAAGAGTCTTGACCTTTGTTGCGACCTCACTTGTTACCTTGACTACATTCGAGCCCTCTACCTTGCCTGTTACGCTGATAAAGTTCTCTACGTCCGTATGCTCAAGAGTATAAGTAGTATTCGGCATATTCATAAGGTCCGAAACACCGCATGAAACGGTGCTGTAAAGAAGAGTGGCAGATATAGACAAAACTGCCGCAGTTCTAAGTAAAGCTTTTTTGTTCATATGAAATTTTCTCCCTTCATCTTGATATTGACCATTATATCACACACAATTTTATTTGTCAACAAAAATTACAGTAATGTAATATTGAATAAACTGACCGTTGGTGTGTATGCTGTACTATATGTCTTAGTACAGGTATATTATATCACTGCTTTTTACGTTTGTCAATAAAAAAATAAAAAAAATACTCAAACCGCAATAATTGGTCAGAGTATTTTTCTTATCGCAATATTTGATAGATACTTACTATCAATCATTTATCTTTCTCGCCTCGATATAGAACCTCTTATCGTCTGCATGACCCATTGAAAAGGTCTTTCTCGGGAGAGCTCCGTCCTTGATAACAGTCGGGAAGAGCTGTGACTTGTCCATATCCGGCAGTATAAATGCGATTCCCTCATGCTTCTCAGCGAGAGCCTTTACGTTTTCGATACCGTGGATATAGTCTATCTTACCGCCGTTTTCCTTGATATAACCGTCAAGATAGTTCTGGAGCGAGCCAACTGAGAGGTTGGAGGTCGCATTGTGGATATAGAGCTTCTTCGATTTGCCGCGGCATACTATCTCTACCCACTGCTCGGAAGCCTCCTCTGAAAGTCCGAGAGCCTCTGTAACGCCGGCGATGAGCTTGTCGCAGTCAACATCGTATACAAGACGGTAGATAGCCTCGAATTTGAGTGACTCGCTGTGGAGGTCAACTATCTCTGCGAGCGCATAGCGTGCAGGGTGATTCGAGAAGTCCTTGTCCGGATTTGCCTTTTTGAGCTGTTCGTAGAACTCCTTTGCAGTCGCGAGAGAATGATTTCCGTCGCCCATTGCATAGAGGAGAACAGGTGTATCGGTAAGTCCGTACTTTTTATTGAATGTATCAGGGTCAGCAAGCGCTGAAAGCGCGGAGTCTATTTTCTCCTGTGCCGCTTCGTCCACGAGGTAGCCTGTAATGCTTCCGCCGTTCTGCATGAGCTTTGTGTTGTAAAGCTTCTTCATTGAGGACTTGTCAAGTGCTCCGATAACTGTGTCCTCGGGGTCGTCGATGAGTATCATGATGTGAGGAAGCTCGAGCGGAGCACCCTGTCTAACCTTTATTCTGGGAGGTATGCGCTCGATGACTGTCGCCTCTGTTGCGCGCACCTCAGATGTGCTGCCCTTGGAGAAGTCATATTTCTCGAGGTCTATCGCTCCGATAAGTCCCTTGCGGACGATGCCGTTGCTCTGTACGCGCTCAACGTATACCATAGCGTTTTTGTACTCGGTGAATACGCCGTCAGCGATGTACTTGTCCATTGCTTTGTGGATATTGCTTATGCGCTCGGAAACGTCTCCGTCCTCGAGGTAGAGCTCGGGGAGTATGAGCTCGAGAGTTGAGGGAGCTCCGCCGACATTTGCGGAAACAGCGTCCCAGTATTCGGGCTCGCTGGTGTACTGGTCGCAGGCTATGACAGCCCACTTGCTCATGTCAACTGAGCTGTTGGGGATAAGGATATCGGCGTTGTGGAATGCAGTTGAGTTCATATTATTTCTCCTTTGAATTTAATTATCTCCTGATTAAGACGCGAGACCGGAAGCCCCACGACGTTGAAATAATCACCGTTTATTTTTTCAATGAGCAGAGCGCCCCTGCCCTGTATGCCGTATCCTCCGGCTTTGTCATATGGTTCGTCGGTCGATATATAGGCTTCTATCTCATCAGCAGAGAGCTCGCGGAAAGTAACGTCCGTCACGACAGTGAATGATGAAGTCTTTCCGCCGTATATGAGCGAACAGCCTGTTGCCACCTGATGAGTCTGCCCCGAAAGGAGCTCCATATAGCCGCGGCAGTGCTCCTTGTCGGCGGGCTTGCCGAGGATAGCTCCGTCAGCGATAACAGTTGTATCACAGCCGATAACGAGCTTGTCCGGATACTTAACAGATGCCGCAAGAGCCTTTATATTGGCAAGATATTCCGAGGCAAAAAGCGGTGGGATACCCTCCGGAAGAGTCTCGTCAGCATCGACAGATACTGCCGTGAAATCGTCAGTTATGAGCTTCATGAGCTCGCGCCTTCTGGGCGAAGCGGAAGCGAGTATTATTTCCATATTTACACCTCTGAAAAATGTTCAAGATAATTTTATCACATTTACGACAAAGTGTCAATATAATTCTCAAATCCGTTTCCCATTCTCATTCCCTAAGCCCTGTGTCCGCCTATCTGAGCGTTTCTCTCGCGGGCAGTTGCTCCCTCCTCAAAATTCATACCCTTCAGCACGGCATTCCGTCCGTATCTGCGTTTAAGGCTCAGAACTGCGCTTTGCAGCGCTTTCTCCTTTGCGAGAGCCGTTTTCACAGCTATGTCGTTTTCTATCTGCTCCTCCGGCGGAGAGAAAAAGTCGAGCTGACGCGGAGCCTCTTCCGGTATCTCTGATTCGCGTATAACGCGGCTTGCGGCGATATTCAGCCGTCGGACGAGCAAACTTCCGCATACTATCCTCTCATATAGCTCCGCGACTGCATTCCTTATCATTTTCGCCGAAGAAGTGTAGCTCCCGAGATTGACCGTCCCATGAGCGTGAGCGGGGACTCTCCTGCCGTAGTGGTCGAGCTTCACAGCTCCGTGATACTCCTTCATGCGCTCGGGATATTTGAAGTTCTCGACGTCGTATCCTACGGTCAGCACGAGCTGGTCTGTCACACAGCCTTTAGACAGCAGGTCGAAGCTAAGCTGCTCCGCCATTTCACGAACGATAAGAAGCGCGAGCTCTGATTCGTAGGGAGTTTTCAGCACCTGACCGGTGCTCATACTGCGGCTTACCGGACGGTAAGCCTTGATGTACTCCATTCTGCACGGCTCATATCCCCAAGCATGGTCTATAAGATACTGCGCACGCACACCAAAGAGCTTATACAGCAGGTCGGGATTCAGCTTGTCAAATCTGTCACCGAGCGAGCATCTCGCAATATCTCCCATGGTATAAATACCGTATTTTTCGAGCCTTTCAGCAGTTCCCCTGCCGACCATCCAGAAATCCGTTATGGGAGTATGCCCCCATAGGTACTGCCGATAGGTCATCTCGTCGAGCTCGGCAATGCGTACTCCGTCCTTGTCAGGAGGCATATGCTTCGCAACGATATCCATAGCGACCTTGCAGAGGTAGAGATTCGTCCCTACTCCGGCAGTCGCCGTGATGCCGGTCTCAGCAAAGACAGCGCGTATCAGCTTCATAGCAAGTCCCCTGCCGTCGGTTTTATACGTCCGGAGATAGCCGGTCGCGTCGATGAATACCTCGTCCACCGAATAAACATGGATATCCTCGGCGGCAATGTAGCGAAGGTATATGCTGTATATCCGCGCACTGATGTTCATATACAGCGACATTCGCGGCGGTGCAGTGATATAGTCGAGCTCGAGAGACGGGTCTGCTTTCAGCTCATTGTCAAAGCAGGAGCTCCCCGTAAACCAACCGTGCGGAGCTCTTCTCCGGCGCTCGCGGTTGACCTCCTTAACGCGCTGTACGACCTCGAAAAGACGGGCTCTGCCGGAAATACCGTATGTCTTCAGAGATGGAGTTACCGCGAGACAGATAGTTTTCTCCGTGCGTGTTGGGTCTGCAACGACAAGATTTGTATTCAGCGGGTCAAATCCCCTGTCAGCGCATTCGACCGAGGCGTAGAAGGATTTCAGGTCTATTGCGATGTAAGTGCGTTCTTTCTCTCCCATAGTACAGCTCCTTTCCTGCAATTTCCAATATGCGAATATACGTTCTTTTATATATTATAGCACATACGTTCTGCAATTGCAATAGTTTTGAGAAAATTTGTTCTGTTAATTTCTGGTTACAAGAAGTTGCATTTTCAGCAAGACTATGATATAATATATTAGTATTGTAGGATTTAGAACGGAGGACACTACATGGCTCATAAATTTGAAGAACGCATTCACAGCATGGTCGACTCTCTGCTTGAGGATTACAGCCACGGCAGAACTATCGACCGCACTGTTGCATTTGAACAGCCCGACAGGGAAAAAATTATCGAAATGATATATCAGCTCAGAAATATAATCTACCCCGGATATTTCAAAAACGACCGCTTCAAGGTGTACACAGTCAGAAACAATATCTCTATGCTGCTCGAGGACATTATTTTCAATCTCTCGCGTCAGACAGCTCTTGTACTGCCATATTCTCAGGAATACGAAAACGCATCTCCCGATGAGCTAACTGCCCGCGCGGAACAGCTCACATTCGCGTTTCTGGATACTCTCCCGCAAATAAGAGACTACATCGAAACGGACGTTCAGGCTGCATTTGAGGGTGACCCCGCCGCTTTCAACAAAGATGAGATAATCTTCTCTTATCCCGGACTGTTCGCAATACTTGTAAACCGCATCGCGCACGAGCTCCATCTGCTCGGTATCCCGCTTATCCCGCGTATCATGACTGAATACGCCCACAGCGAGACAGGTATAGATATCCACCCGGGAGCTACTATCGGCAGATATTTCTTCATAGACCACGGTACAGGCATCGTTATCGGCGAGACCACCGAAATCGGCAACAACGTCAAAATATATCAGGGCGTTACCCTCGGAGCTCTTTCCACCCGCGGCGGACAGCTCCTGAAAAACAAAAAACGTCACCCTACTATCGAGGATAACGTTACTATCTATTCCGGAGCTTCAATTCTCGGAGGCGAGACCGTAATCGGCAAAAACGCCGTCATCGGCGGTAACGCCTTCATCACTAAGTCAGTTCCCGAGGGAGCAAAGGTGAGCATAAAAAATCCCGAGCTCCGATTTAACTATGACAAAAAACAGAAAGAGCTCGAACAGGACGAACACTGGTTCTATATCATATAAAAGAAGGCTCACCTTTGCGGTGAGCCTTTAAAATTTCTATTATTCAACCGGTACTACCCAATCAAATGTATCTTCGATCTTGCCCCACTGGATACCTGTCATTGTATCATAGAGCATCTGTGAGATATTGCCGATCTTGTTGCCGTTTATCTCCATTACCTTATCGCCCCACTTGAGGTGACCTACAGGGGAGATTACAGCAGCTGTACCGGTACCGAATACCTCGTCGAGCTTGCCTGCATCGTAAGCGTCAGCAATTTCCTGAATGTCGATGCGTCTCTCTTCAACTACGAGGCCCTTGCTCTTGCATACCTCGATAGCGGACTTTCTTGTGATTCCGGGAAGGATAGAGCCCTGAAGCATAGGAGTTACTACCTTGCCGTCGATAACGAAGAAGATATTCATAGCGCCAACTTCCTCGATGTACTTCTGCTCAACACCGTCGAGCCAGAGAACCTGTGAGTAGTTCTGCTTGTGAGCCTCGTCCTGACCGATGAGTGATGCAGCGTAGTTGCCGCCTGTCTTGGCAAATCCCATACCACCTCTTACTGCGCGGACATACTTGCTCTCAACGTATATGTTTACAGGGTTGAGACCTGTCTCATAGTATGCACCAGAGGGTGAAAGGATTATGATGAAGAGATACTGTGCGCCGGGCTTAACTCCGAGGAACGGGTCAACAGCGATGATGAACGGACGAATGTAGAGTGACTCGCCTTCCTTTGAGGGTACCCAGTCCTTCTCGACCTTGAGAAGCTCCATGAGGCACTTCATACCGAGCTCTTCAGGAAGCTCCGGGATAACAAGTCTCTTGTTGGACTGGTTGAGTCTCTTGAAGTTCTCGATAGGACGGAAGAGCTGTACCTTGCCTTCAGCAGTACGGTAAGCCTTCATGCCCTCGAATACCTCCTGACCGTAGTGGAGGCACATTGCAGCAGGTGAAAGCTCGATAGGAGCATAGGGCTTGATCTCAGGAT
>DEDQ01000004.1:12373-23365 GCA_002350065.1 Ruminococcus flavefaciens | reverse complement strand
CCGGGCTGGGGCTTAGCCTTTAAGGACTGTGCTTTTGTGAATTTGATTTCCATTTTATTCAACCTTCTTTGAAAAATTTTCCGCATTCATCTTTGAACGGGAATATGATAAACTCAGTCAGCCGAGAAGTACTTCTTCTCGTATATTTTCTTGCAGACGACTACTGTTGCAGCAGCGGCAGCACCGACTGCGACGACTGCGCCTGTTATGGAAACTGCAAGGATTATTTTAGACTTCTTATCCATGATTTTTCCTCCTTCTGGGGTAAAGGGATAATACGCTGTCTATAATTATAACATATTATTCAAATCTTTTCCATAGCTAACAGGTAAAATTCTATACAAATTATCGAGTTGATATTTGTCAGGTTTGCACATCAATCATCAAATTTACGTATTCTCAGAGTAGCTCCAAGGCTCTCGCAGACCTCGCGTGAGGCGTCTATCTGCTCCTGAGGGATAACGTCTACTATGGACATTATTATCTTTGCTTTGCCGGTTTTTACGCAGTCAGAGGTGAACTTCTGCATCGCCTCCCACGCATCGTCAAACTTAGGACGTGTAACAGCCATGTACTCGTCCCTTGTTCCGGCATTGAGACTGACGGAAACAGTGTCCATGACGTCGCAGAGCTCCGCTGCAACGCTTCTGCCGTTTACAAGGTCTCCGAGTCCGTTGGTGTTTATGCGGAGCTTGGGACATTTATCATTTGCTTTGAGAGCTTTTGCTACCTGCTCGACGATGTCGATACGCTCAGTAGGCTCGCCGTAGCCGCAGAAGACAATCTCACTGTATTTCGTGATATCACGCTTGCCGAGGTCAGCCATTATCTCGTCGAACGAGGGCTCATGTTCGAGCCAGAGCGGGTCTGAGCCGTATGCTCCGTCGGCGTGGCTGCGAATGCAGAATGTACACGCACACGGACATTTATTCGTAAGATTGAGGTAGAGGTTCTCCCCTACTTCGTATGATATTGTCATTGCCTTTTTCATTTCTTTTCCCCCTCGACTTTGCATTCGGTTATTTCAATTCCACAGGGCAGCGCTCCGCTGTCTATCGCAGCAGCAATGTATGTTGAGGATTCAGGCGTGAGATCGCCGGTTATCATGCTCTGACCCTCTACTATCGGAGCGGCAACTGTCGGTGCGGATATCATCTCGTTATCGAACCATATCGAAAGCGGTGTAGATGTTCCTGCCAGCTCAGTTGTGGCACTTGCTAATTTATCCTTTCCGGCATCAGTAGTCGTGAATACCACCGCATACTCCTCGCCGGCTTCGGTCTTGACAAGAGTAGAAGAAGCCTCCGCTATATCAGCGTTTTCAAGGACGAGCTCGCCGGTCGGTACAGTCTGACCGTCTGCATTTTTTTCAGTGTCAGCGCCTTTTCTGAATTCAAGGCTGCCATATCTGTTCAGAACATCAAACGTAGTCGCGTTCCACTCATCGGACTTCATTCTGAACTCTATCTTTGCGGTATCCTTATCGCATGAAACGCTGCTCTTGAGACCCGGGTAAAGGTACTCAAGCCGCGATTCAGCGACTTCCGCGCACTCCTTGACCTTGCTGCTGTCCTCAGCCTTTATCGTGATGCTGCTGTTGAAGCCTCTGTCGCTGCTTGCCTCAGACGAGTCCGATTTGGAACCGCAGCCGCTCAGGAGCATTGCTGCCGCAGCTATAAATGCAAGTCTCTTTTTCATCTTCCTTTTCTCCTTAATCAATATATATCCTCGGTACGCGCTTTGAAATGCCGCATACGACCTCGTATCCGATAGTTCCGTAAACATTTGCAAGGTCATCGGCAGTTATGATGTCGTCTCCGTCGCGTCCTATCATTGTGACGATATCGCCGGACTTTGCCTCCGGAACATCA
The DNA here is from genome assembly GCA_002350065.1 of Ruminococcus flavefaciens. GTDB lineage: Bacteria > Bacillota > Clostridia > Oscillospirales > Ruminococcaceae > Ruminococcus > Ruminococcus flavefaciens_N. The sequence goes on along the minus strand of DEDQ01000004.1, from coordinate 21,494 downwards.
GTAACGTCCATCATGAGCTGGTCCATGCATACTCTGCCGACGATACGGCAGCGCTTGCCGTGAACGAGTATCTCTCCCTTGCCGGAGAGCTGACGCGAATAGCCGTCAGCATAGCCGATAGTTACCGTAGCTATGCGCATCTCGCGGTCAGCAGCAAATGTCCTTCCGTAGCTTATGCAGTCGCCCTTTTTCACGGTCTTTACATGGGAAATGACCGCTTTCAGCTCCATTACAGGCTCGAGACCCGCAGGGATATCAAGGCTGATATCGGGGTGAAGTCCGTAGAGAATGATACCTGCGCGGCTGAGAGTGCTGCGGGAGGTGTTTCTGTAGCAGGTAGCGGCACTGTTCATGAAGTGACAGTGACGGAGCTTTATCCCGCGTCCTGCAAGCTCATCGTATGTATCAAGTATGAACTTCTGCTGCATATCAGTATATGCAACGTTGTCAGGGTCATCGCTGTCGGCAACGGCAAAATGAGTGTATATGCCCTCGACCGAGAGCTTTTCCATTTTCATCATTTCCGCTATCTCGTCAGCGCACTCAGCGGGAGTATCATGCTTCAGGCCGATACGTCCCATGCCGGTATCTATCTTGATATGGCATCGTATAGGCTCGGCTGAATTTTTAACAAGAGCCTCCGCATATTCAGTCGAAACAACTCCCTGAATTATGTTGTACATGGCTATCTCATGCGCATACTCAGGAGGAGTGTAGCCGAGGATAAGTATCTCTGCCGCAGGCGCGAACTTCCTTACAGCTATAGCCTCGTCAAGGTTTGACACTGCAAAATAGCGTATGCCGCAGTCCTCGGCGAGACAGCGGACGATGTGCTCGTCGCCGTGACCGTAAGCGTCAGCCTTGACAACTGCCATGACCTCAGTCTCCCCGGAGTTAAGGCTTTTTATGACCTCCACGTTGTTTCTGAGTTTAGACAGGGATACCTCTGCCCATGCTCTTTTCAGATAGGGTTTCATTGCGTTCATGTCCTTTCTTTCATGTTTGATCTATATACTGAATTATTTAATTCTGTACTTGCGTTTTTTAATAATGTGTGATATAATTATAATATCCGTTTTGTCGAGGTGAATCATGTTCAATTCTCTTATATCAGGCGAGCCAGTCTCGCCCGCTTCTGAATTCAGACCGGACAGACCAAGAACGGTCTGTATCACCGGTCACCGCGAGAAAAGCATACTCCCATTCTCGGGAGACCCGCAGTTCCGTGAACTCACTTTCACGGCGGCAAGGCTCATGCTCTGTCAGTATATCAATATGGCTATCGACAGGGGCTTTACCGATTTCATCAGCGGTCTTGCTACCGGAGCAGACCTTTGGGCGGCTCAGTATATCTTAAAAAAGAAGAAAACAGTCCCCTCAGTGAATCTGATAGGCGTTATGCCTTATCTGCGGCACGCTGAGAGATTTCCCGCATACTGGCTCGAAGTGCTTGAAGAAGTCGAGCACGGCGCCGATATGCTTTATACAGTAAGCACCGACCCGGATATCATATACGCCAAAAAGGGCGAAGGTTCTTCGCTTTATCGCGACCGCAACTACTTCATGGTAGACAAGTCCTCGGCGGTGATCGCCTTCCTCAACAGCGGAAGCTTCGCCTCGGGAACAGCTCAGACCGTCAACTACGCCTACCGGAACGGCAAACAGATATGCCGGTTCAGCATGGAGAACGTCTACGAAGTCATTGAACGAGCCGGAACTGACCCTAAACAGGTCGCGCGGGAGATAAGCTTTCTCCCCAACGTTTTCGACAATATCGAATAGCGCATAATAACATTATACCACTATTTCAGATTTTTTCAAGTACCGGAAATAATATTTTACATCGTATATATAGTTAAAAAACATTTCACCGGCACATCATATTGTGAAAAATGCAGATTTTCCGTGAACAGCCGTTCGATTTTCAACGCTCTGTTGAATAGACTGTTCAAACGTTTATTTCCAGTCATTTGATGTTGAAATGTTGAAAAGTCTGTTAATCCACGATATTGCGAGGTTTGACAAAACTGTAACTATCTTGTAAAAAATCTTTATTCACGCTGAGATGAATATTCTCATTATTATCTTATACGTATAGTTTATCGTCATTTATACCAAAAGTTTATATATCTGAAAGGAGCATTTATACCATGTCCAAAAAGCACAAGACCGGAAGTATCGCTATCCCCTACCTCGTTACAGTATTCATCGGAATACTCGTTATCGGCGGAGCCTCATTCTTCCTGCTGAAGCACTTCGGCATCATCGACGGCGAAAAGGAGCTCTCCGAGCCTACGCCGCGTCAGGTAACGACAACTACTTATGAAGATAACCACACTATCCTGTTTATCCTCGATGAGCCAGACCAGAAGTGCTCGGCTACGTTCATGCTCATGCGTTCTATCCCCAAGGATAAGAAGCTCGTCTTTGCGGGAGTTCCTGCAAATACTATAACCGTCATCGATGGTCAGCAGGCAAGCCTCAAGGAATCCTATACAAACGGAGGTGAAAGTGCCGCTGTAAGCTTCATAAATACTCTTTTCGAGATAGAGATAGACAGGTATATGAAGCTCGATTCCGCCTCGTTCATCAAGGTCTGCGATATCCTCGGAGGCGTTACCTACGCTGTTCCTGAGGAAGTTGAGGGCTTCGGAAGCGACGGAACAGGTCAGTTCCTCAATGCTGAACAGATAGACCGCTTTGTAACATATCCGTTCTTTGAAAACGGTGAGAGCCAGCGCGCATACACTGCAAGCGCAGTCATCTCCGACATGGTGAACCAGAGCGACGGAGTTCGTCTCGCTGACAGTCTCGACAACTCCTTCAATACCGTAGTTAACATGACAAACACCAACATCACTGCCGTTGACTACAAAAAGCGCAAGGTTGCAGTCAAGAATATGCTCGAGCGCGGAAGCTCTATATCCTCTTTCTTTATCATCGACGGAACCAACTCCGAGGAGGACTTCATTCCCAATAAGGCGACTATTGCCGATTTCAAGGACAGATTCTTCAAGGAGCAGTCCGAATGATAAACAATATATTCGATACTCACGCCCACTATGCCGACTCTGCCTTTGACGAGGACAGAGAAGCTGTCCTTGCTGAGCTCCATTCCAAGGGAGTTAGCTACGTGATGCTCGCTTCTTCGTCCGTTAAGGATACTGCCGAAAACGCTCAGCTCGCCGGCTGTTATGACTACGTCTACGCCGCTTCCGGAGTCCACCCCGAAAGCGTTGATACTGACCCCGAGGACTACCTCGACATCGTCAGAAAGACAGCTCTCAGCAGTCCTAAGATAAAAGCTATCGGCGAGATAGGTCTCGATTACCACTACGAGGGCTATGACCGCGAGAAGCAAATTCGCTTCTTTGAGGAGCAGATAGTCCTTGCAAAAGAGCTCGGACTCCCCATAATCGTCCACAGCCGCGACGCGACCGAGGATACGATGACGCTCCTGAAAAAGCACCGTCCTCAGGGAATACTCCACTGCTTCAGCGGCTCTGCCGAGACAGCAAAAGAGGTTATAAAGCTCGGTATGTACATCGGATTCACCGGCGTTATCACGTTCAAAAATGCAAAAAAAGCTATAAAAGCCCTTGAAGCTGTCCCCCTTGACAGGCTCCTGCTCGAAACGGACTGCCCGTATATGGCTCCTGTCCCGTTCAGAGGAAAGCGCTGTGACAGCTCAATGATAGCCTATACAGCCGAAAAAGCGGCTGAGATAAAGGGCATAAGTGTTCAGGAGCTCGTCGATATCACCTGCGAGAACGCTAAACGTATCTATTCTATTTAATGAGGTCGCCTATGTTTTACTGCTGCGGTATAACTGAAAAGGGCAAAATGCCCCATAATGAGGACGCACTGCTCATCGGCGGGGAAGTTCTGATAAACGGCAAGACCGAGTGTACCCTCGGAGCTCCGTTCATAGCAGCCGTATCAGACGGCGTATCAGGTGAAAACGCCGGAGAGATAGCGTCTCAGATGTGCCTCGAGCTCGTCCGCAGCATAAGGGTATCATCTCCGGAACAGCTAAGAGAAAGCCTTATGGAAGTCCACAGGCGTCTTTCAGGGTACAGTCAGATAGACCCCATAAGCCACAATATGCAGACAACTCTCTGCGGATTTGCTGTCACAGATGCCGGCAGGGCTCTTGTGTTCAACGTCGGCGATTCACGGCTTTACCGCTTCCGTGCGGGACATATCCGCCAGATATCGCGTGACCAGTCACTCGTGCAGATGCTTCTCGACAAGGGAACTATCACCTCTGAGGAGAAGAAAGACTACGTTCACCGCAATATCATCTCCCCCGCATTCGGCAATACGAAAAATGACCCCGTTATCGACATTGACGAGCTTGAAGGCGGTCTTGAATACGGCGATATACTCCTGCTTTGCAGCGACGGGCTCTCCGATTTTCTCAGCTCGTATGAGATACAGGAGATAATGCAGCTCCCAAAGCCGCTGAAAAAAAGACTCGACATGCTCGCGGCGGCTGCTCTTATCCGCGGCGGAAACGATAATATCACCGCAGTTGCCTGTCTCTATGAGCACGACAGCGCTGCTGCAAGACTGAATGAATAACAAAAGCGGCTGAGTTAAACTCAGCCGCTGCTTTTTATGTATTCTCTCAGAATGCGATCTGCTCAGCGATGTGGTGGAGCTTCTCGTCGTAAGGCTTGCTCATCTGGAGAGCTTCCTGTATATCATAGTCAACGAGCTTGCTGTCCTTGATGCCAACTACGCGGTTGCCAATGCCTTGCTCGAGGAGCTCTACTGCATAGTAACCCATTCTTGTAGCCTCAACTCTGTCGCGGAGAGTCGGGTTTCCGCCTCTCTGAACGTGACCGAGGATAGTAGCTCTTGTCTCGATGTGAGTCTTCTCCTGAAGCATTGTAGCTATCTCCTGTGAGTGACCGATGCCCTCAGCAACGATAACAACAAAGTGCTGCTTGCCCTTTGACTTCTTTTCGAGCATTACCTTTGCTATCTTGTCGATATCATAGGGAACTTCCTTTGTGATGATATCTGTAGCGCCGCAGGCGATACCTGTATTAACTGCGATATGACCAGCACCTCTGCCCATTACCTCAACAACAGAGCATCTGTCATGTGACTGAGATGTATCGCGGAGCTTGTCTACCATTTCCATTGCTGTATTCATAGCTGTATCGAATCCGATAGTATAGTCAGTGCAGGCAATATCGTTGTCGATAGTACCGGGGATACCTACGCAGAGAACGCCCTTTGCGGAGAGGTCAGCTGCACCTCTGAATGAACCGTCGCCGCCGATAACTACGAGTCCCTCGATGCCGAGCTCCTCACACTTTGCTCTTGCCTTTTCAACGCCCTCTTCTGTTCTGAATTCAGGACATCTTGCTGTGTAGAGGACTGTACCGCCTCTGTGGATAATATCTGAAACACTTCTCTCGTCCATCTGGAAAATGTCGCCTGAGATAAGTCCGACGTAACCTCTGCGGATACCATAGACTTCCATGCCCTTGCTGAGAGCTGTTCTTACAACTGCTCTTACAGCGGCATTCATTCCGGGAGCGTCACCGCCGCTTGTCAGTACGCCAATTTTCTTGATCATAAATATTCTCCATTCTGCACCATGCGTATATTAGTCTGCGGGTTATCCCAGCAGTTTAATTCCATACAATATATATTTTACCTCTTTTGACGTCCAATGTCAAGTAAAATCACATATATTTTCAGAAAAATAATATTTTCATCTTATAAGCCGCAGAGAATCCGCGGAAAAGTGCTCTGTAAGAGCCTTGAAGCTCTCATGATTTATAGTAATTGACAGTTTGTTTCTTGGTCTGACTATCTTTTTCGCATCTGCAAGGAAAAAGCATACCTCTGTTTCTCCCTGATAACGGCTGCAAACGTCAGTCATCTCAGCGAGCGGAACTGTCGATGAATCAGCTTTGACACACAGCTTCATGTTTTCGACCATGCGGCTGAGCTCGCTTTCAGCAAAAATGCTCCCGCATATAACGGTAACGCTTTCATCTTTCAGCGATATTTTGCCGTTTAGAAAGAGTATCGAATCCTCGCGGAGCTTCGCCGCGTTCAGCTCATACAGGTCAGGAAAGACAACAGCTTCGAGCTCTCCTGAACCGTCAGAGACCGTGATAAAGCTCATTTTGCCGCCTTTTTTGGTAATATGCACCTTCATGTCCTGCAATATGCACATGAGGGATACGCTGTCGCCGTCCTTAGGACTGCCCTCACTGATGTCCGATATCCTGTCCGCGCGAAGGAGCTCTGCGAGATAGGCATACTCGGAGAGCGGGTCGCCGCTGAGATATATACCTGCCGCTTCTTTTTCCATTGCAAGGAGCTTGCGGTTGTCGAACTCCGGCTTGAATGGGATACGCATATTCATGCCCTCTGTATCCGCAGAGCCGAAAAGTCCGAGCTGTCCCTCAATGACTCCCCTGCTGCCGCTTCCGGCAGCGTCCATAAGCATTTCATAGTTCTCGAGCATTTGCCTGCGGTTGAGTCCGAGCCCGTCAAATGCTCCGGCTTTTATGAGGTATTCAAGTGCCTTTTTATTGAGCTCCCTGCCGCCTATGCGCTCGCAGAAGTCCTGTAGACTGCGGAAATCTCCGTTAAGACTGCGGTCGCTGATGATTTTGTCTGCGAGTCCTCCTCCGGCGTTTTTGACTGCAAGAAGTCCGAAATACATCTTCCCGCCGTTGAAGGTAAAGCCTTTCATGCTGCGGTTTACGTGCGGACACAGCACCTCTATCCCCGCATTGCGGCACTCGCTGATATACTCAGCAAGCTTTCCCGCCGAGCCCATAACGCTCGACATTACTGACGCCATGTAAATGCCGCGGTAGTGGTATTTCAGGTAGGCAGTCTGGTACGCAAGATAGGCATACGCCGCCGCGTGGGACTTATTGAACGCATACGACGCAAAGCTCACCATTTCGTCAAATACAGCGTTTGCCGAAGCCTCGGGAACTCCTCCCGCGACTGCTCCGCTGACAAAGCTGTCACGCTCGCGGAGCATTACATCATGCTTTTTCTTAGCCATTGCACGTCGGACTATGTCCGCGTGGCCGTAGGAATATCCCGCAAGTCTGCGGCATATCTCCATGACCTGCTCCTGATATACCATTACGCCGTAGGTCTCGCCGAGTATCTCTTTCAGCTTCGGGTATATATATTTTATCTTGTCCGGATTCTTTTTATTCTCGATATATACCGGTATCGACTTCATCGGTCCCGGACGGTAGAGCGAAAGTATAACTATCAGGTCCTCAAGCCGCTCCGGCTGGAGGTCGATCAGCTTCTGCGTCATGCCGGCGCTCTCGAACTGGAAAACGCCTGCTGTATCGCCCTTGGCAAGCATTGCATAAACATCCCTGTCGTCGGTAGGTATGCGGTCTATCCTGAACTCCGGCTCTGTCAGTCTTATCTCCCTGACTGCGTCGCGGATTATGGTGAGGTTGCGAAGTCCGAGAAAGTCCATTTTCAGCAGTCCGAGCGATTCGAGATACTCCATTGTGTACTGCGTCGTTATCGACGTATCACTGCGCTGGAGCGGCACTAAGTCCGCAAGCGGAACTGCCGATATGACTACTCCTGCCGCGTGAGTTGAAGTGTGCCGAGGCATTCCCTCGAGCCGAAGTGCAAGGTCGATGAGCTTCTTCACAGACCTGTCCGAGCGGTAGAGCTCCGACAAATCAGGATTATCACGCAGAGAGGAAGTGAGACTGCCTTTCGGGTCTATCAGCTTTGCGACTCTGTCCGCAAGGTTATAGGGAAGCCCCATAACACGAGCGATATCCCTTACTGCGGCTTTGGCTTTCAGAGTATCGAATGCGATTATCTCAGAGACCTTGTCTGCTCCGTATTTCTGCACAACATAGTCCTTCACGTATTTTCTGCCCTCAATGCAGAAGTCGATATCAAAATCAGGCATACTGACACGCTCAGGATTTAGAAAGCGCTCGAACATGAGGTTGAATTTGAGAGGGTCTATGCCCGTGATTCCGATACAGTATGCGACGAGACTTCCTGCTCCCGAGCCTCTGCCCGGTCCGACGGGGATATCATGCTCGCGGGCGTAGCGGATAATGTCCCAGACAATGAGGAAATAGTCGGTGAAATGCTTCTCGGTTATAACGGAGAGCTCGTATTCAAGACGTTTTTCAGCGCCCTCCGGAATATCCCTGCCGTAGCGCTTCGTCATTCCCGCATGAGCAAGCCTGCGGAGGTACATATCGTTGTCATCTGTGCCATTTACCTCGAAGTGCGGTATCTTTATCGCGCTGTCAAAGCTCATGTCAACACTGCACCTCGCGGCAATTTCCGCAGTATTTGTGACCGCCTCCTCATGACCGGAAAAAAGCTCAGCCATCTCATCTGCTGATTTGACATAAAACTCATTGGTCTCAAAATTAAGTCCGGTCGGCTCGCCGAGAAGCTTTCCGGTCTGGATGCAGAGCAGTATGTTTTGAAGCTCGGAGTCTTCCTTATTAATATAGTGGCAGTCATTTGTCGCAGCAAGAGGTATGCCCGTTTCAGCTGAGAGCCTGTACAGTTGCGGAAGAATCTGTATCTCCTCGCGCAGACTGTGATTCTGTACCTCTATAAAATAGTTCCCTTCGCCGAAAATATCACGGTATTCGAGGGCTTTTTCTTTTGCGGCGGCATACTGTCCGCTGCTCAGCAGACGAGGTATCTCTCCCGCGAGACAGGCTGACATCGCGATAAGTCCGCCGTGATACTTGCGCAGAAGCTCCGTATCAACTCGCGGACGGTTGTAAAATCCCTCGATAGAGCCCGCAGATACGAGCTTCACGAGGTTGCTGTAGCCGGTATTGTTCTCGCATAGCAGCACAAGATGATACGGACGCTGGTCGAGCTTAGGCTCGCGGTCGAAGCGAGTCCTCGGGGCAACATAAACCTCGCAGCCGATTATAGGCTTTATGCCGGCTTCAGAAGCGGCTTTCCAGAATTCCGGCACTCCGTACATATTGCCGTGGTCGGTTATCGCGACAGCCGTCTGTCCGAGCTCCTTTACTCTCGCGATAAGCTCCGGAATGCGGCAGGCTCCGTCGAGAAGGCTGTACTGCGTATGCACATGAAGGTTTACGAA
>DEDQ01000004.1:10952-12201 GCA_002350065.1 Ruminococcus flavefaciens | reverse complement strand
TCGAGGCGATGAGCATGATATCCTCCTGCTGCTTCATGGCAGCGGCAACTACCTTGTCGATGTTGGCACTGTCGCAGTTTGCTATGCGATTCGCCTTATTGCGGACGTCCTTGTATATCTTCACGTTCATGAGCTCGAGAGTACACTGCTGAGCTCCGATAAATGTGAGAGTATCCTCGATGGATTCGCTGCCCTTGATATAAACGATGTACTGACCGCGGCGTATAGCTGTTTTCGCTGAAACCCCGATATCTGAAAGGAGCGATACGAGCTGTCCCGCAAGCTCTTCTCCCGGAACAGCAAACTCGAGGTGATACTCCTTGGCTGGGTCATTGACGCTCCCGCAGGCAAGAAATGCTCCGGCAGTGAAAACTCCGAGGCTCGGAGTTGAAATAATCTCCTCGTCTATACGCCTTGGACCTTCGGTTATATGGTACTTGGTAAGCACTCTCCCTATAAGCTCGGCATCAGATATATCGTAGGTATAGAGCGTGCTGCCGCTGCTGCTCGATTCGCGGCAGTCGGGCTCGCTGCGGAAAACGTGGCGGAAGAGCTCGCAGAACGTGTTTCCGGCAGTCGGACTCTTGGTCTGGAAGGATATGTGTTCCATACCGATATGACGGCAGAACAGGAGCATACCGTAAAGGCAGGCAAAACGCTTATCCTTATCCGTTATCGAGGAGCGTATCTCCTCTCTGACTTCGTTTGAAAAAGACATTTTTACGCCTCCTCTCAAAATATGTCCGCACACTTGACGTATGCGGACATTTCATCAGAATTTTTTATCCTTGGTTATATCCCTGTGGTACTTCTGTACCTTGAACTTCTTCTCGGTGAGATGCTTCGAGAGAAGCTCCGCAAAGGTTATCGACCTGTGTTTTCCGCCTGTACAGCCGAACGCGATAACAAGCTGGCTCTTGCCCTCGCGGATATAGAGCGGGACAAGATAGTCGATGAGGTCGGTTATCTTCTCATAGAGCTTCTGCGATTCCTCAAAGCCCATAACGTAATCGCGGACACAGCTCTCGGTTCCGGTATGGTTCCTGAGCTCCTCTACGTAATATGGATTCGGCAGGCATCTGACGTCGAACACAAGGTCGGATTCGGTCGATACTCCATACTTGAAGCCGAAAGACATCACCTTTATAATAAGTGAATCCGAGCGGTGCTCGAGGAATATCTGCTTGACCTGCTCTTTGAGCTGAGCGGCTGTGAGTCCGGAGGTCTCGATATAATAGTCGGCTATCTC
>DEDQ01000004.1:1547-10919 GCA_002350065.1 Ruminococcus flavefaciens | reverse complement strand
CCGTTGAACTTCTCGTCAAGCGGGTGCTTGCGTCGGGTCTCCTTGTAGCGCTTGATGAGCACCTCGTCATTGGCTTCGATGAAGAGCACTTTCAGGTCAACGTCGGTTTCGGATTTAAGCGTCTGCCATGCGCGGAATATCTCCGCGAACATATCGCCTGTTCTTATATCTACCGCAACAGCGACTTTTTCCATGCCCGTGTCGGACTTGCGGCAGAGGTCAACGAACTGCGGTATAAGCTTCGGAGGGATATTATCGATGCAGTAATAGCCGATATCCTCCATAACGTCCATAACGCTCGATTTTCCCGAGCCGGACATTCCGGTTACTATCAATAGATTCATGATTATCCTCTTTCAGCGTATCAGGAAAGTATCTCCGGTTCAAGCTCGAGCAGGTAACCGGTCTTTTCCTTTACGATATTCTTTATCTTGCCGCAGAGCTCAAGCACGTCGCTGCACGTTGCGTCGCCGGTATTGATGACGAATCCGCTGTGCTTCTCGCTTACCTGAGCGCCTCCGCAGCTCATTCCTTTGAGCCCGCACTGGTCGATAAGCAGTGAGGCATAGCTTCCCTCAGGGCGCTTGAAGGTGCTTCCTGCGCTTGGGTGGTCGAGGGGCTGCTTGGAGCTTCTCTTCTGCATACACTCGCTCATTGCGGCTCTTATCTCGTCAGGGTCGCCCTTTTCGAGCTTGAGAGTAACAGATGTTATCACGCACTTTTTGCCCGAGAAAAAGCTGTGCCTGTAGGAGAGGTCCATATCCTCGGCTGAAATGCTCCTGATAGAGCAGTCCTCGTCGATGTACTGAGCCGAAACAACGACGTCCTTCATCTCGCTGCCGTAAGCTCCGGCATTCATGTACAGCGCTCCGCCGACTGTTCCGGGAATACCGAAAAGGTGCTCCATGCCCGTAAGTCCGAGCTGCTGAGCGTGTACACAGGCAGATGCGAGAAGAGCTCCCGCCTGACATTTTATAATGTTGTCCTCAACTGTGATATTTGCAAAATCACTGCCGAGGAGAAGTATTACTCCGTCAAAGCCCTCATCGGCAGCGAGAACGTTGCTTCCTCTGCCGAGAATGCCATATTTTATGTCGTTCGCTTTGAGATACTTCAGCAGCTCAGCCGCGGATACGGCTGAATTTATGCTGATAAGCGCTCTGCACGGACCTCCGAATCGAAAGGTTATGTACTCCTTCAGCGGACATTCAGGAGTTATCTTACAGCCGAGCTTGTCGCACAGAGCTGTAAGTTCGTTCATATTTATCATAGTATCTCCCCCATTGCTTAGAATGCTTCATAATTTCTGACTGTTTCCTTGGGGTCAGACTCCATACCGAGCCTGTTGAGCAGCTCGGCAGCGGCATTGTATCCCATTTTCTTCTGTCTGTTGTTCATAGCCGCAACTTCAAGTATAACTGCGAGGTTACGTCCGGGCTTTACAGGGATAGTGAGTGAGGGTATCTTTACGCCGAGAAGACTTACATACTCGGTGTCTACGCCCATTCTGTCATATACCTTTTCGGAATCCCACTGTTCAAGCTCAACAACGAGGTCGAGCTTCTCGGTCATCTTTACGGCACCGATACCGAACAGACGGCGTGCATTGATGATACCTATACCTCTGAGCTCGAGGAAGTGGCGGATATTGTCCGGCGAGCTTCCTACAAGGCTGATATTCGATACCTTTCTTATCTCGACTGCGTCATCTGCGACAAGTCTGTGACCGCGCTTTACAAGCTCGATAGCGGTCTCGCTCTTACCTACGCCGCTCTCGCCGGTGATGAACACGCCCTCGCCGTATATCTCGATGAGTACGCCGTGACGGGTAACTCTCGGAGCAAGATTGAGGTTGAGGAATGCGATAAGTCCGGACATGAAGTTCGAGGTGCTCTCCTTGCTTCTGAGAAGCGGGACCTCATACTCCTTCGCGAGCTCGAGCATTTCTGCAAAGTAAGGGAGCTCTCGCGTGATTATGAGAGCAGGCAGACGCTGTGCAAAAAGAAGCTGTAAGCGCTCGCGGCGGGTCTTTTCGTCAATTGTGGAGAGGTATGCGAACTCCATTTTTCCGATGATCTGGATACGCTCGGGATTGAAGTATTCGTAGAATCCCATGAGCTGGAGTCCCGGACGGTTTACATCGTTTTCGCTGATGAGTATCTCCTCGGGGTTTTTGTGAGTGTGGATAACTTCAAGCTGATACTCGTCGATTATTTTCTGTAGTGATACTGTAAAGTTTTCTGCCATGTTTTTCTCCGTTCTCCGATAATATCGGTTGTATTTCCTTTATTTCAGCCGATAACGAATGAGGAATATCCGTAGCCGGCTATTTTTTCCTTTGCCTTCATGAGCTCCTCACGGGTCCTGCCCTGTCCCTTTATCCTTACGACAACGTTGAAATCGGTAAGCTTGGGGCTGAGGAATTTCAGGCACTTGTCGGTTATCTCCGCAGGCGAGCCTTCAAATTCGTAAAGAGTGTGACCGTCTGATACGCCGTTCACGAGCTCTTCAACGTCTATTTCGAGCACTACCGTATTCGCCGAAAGAAGCATCGGCTGGAGCACATCGTCATTACCCTTGAGCATATCAACAGCAGATACGCCGATATACATGGAAGCTCCGTTCGAGACAGACTTCTCATACAGCAGATTCGCCGCCGATGTGAGAGCCATGAATCTGTCGCTCTTGCCGAGCTTTTCATCGAGCATCGCAAGGTCGGACGGTCTGAAATCGGGATATACGAGGTCAGTGCAGATAATGCGCTCAAAGCCTGCTCCCGAGACCTCGCTGACGATGTCCGAGAGGTATGTGAGAGTGGTCTGCGAATAAGGAGTAGTCCACGGCTTGCCGTCGTGAGCCGGGTCGTTGTCATTCCACTGTGAGCCGTCGTCAGCAGTGACGTAGCCGCTTTCCGGATATACTGCCGGAAGCAGGTTGTCGTGGAGCGTGCTTATCTCTGCCGCGGGCTTGAAGCCTGACTTTTCTATCACTGCGACCATATCGCTCAGCGCCACATCAGACTGAACAGCAAGAGCAAACTGCGCCTCCTTTACTGATGAGGCATAGTTTATCGCTCCTCCCCTGACCTTGAGGGGCACTTCCACGTATTCGTAGCCTCCGTCAGCCGGTATCGAATCTACAGCCTTTTCGAGAGTGCTCACGCTCTGTATGTCGCTTGCCGTGAGGCAGACTGCCTTGAAGCGCTCGGACGAAACCTTCTCGCCGGAGGAAGATTCTTCCCCGCCGGTGCCGTCGGTAGTCACCGGCATTGTTGATGCCGGCTTGTCGCCTTTGTGCTGAGTGTAGTTGATTATAGGCTCGGCAACGCTGTAGCCGATGAAGCCTATGCCGCCTATCAGCAGTACGGTTAGAAGTCCGGACATGAATTTGCCGACAGGACTTTTTCCGTAGTAGTTTTTTTCTTTGGTCTTGTAAATTTTCCTTCCTTTGTTCTTACGTTTCATTTATAGTTCTCCTAATATAAACTGCTGTGGTATTTTTAGGGCGTCATGCATTTTTTTATCTGAAAGCATAGACTGCCATTGAGATAAGTCCTAAGTAAATGAGCATCGCAGGTCCGCCTCTGAACGCGGCAGGTACCTTTGATGAATTGAGCCGCGCATATGCCGCGGTGAGTATGAACGATGCCAGTATAAAGCCTGTTCCCGCCTCTGCACCGGCTAATATGAAGCCGAAAAATGAATCAAGTGAGGTATAGATTCCGGCACGCTCTGTCACCGTGAAGAGAGTTCCCATAACAGCGCAGTTGAATGCCGAGAGATGAATGTATTTCTTCGCTGTATCGAAAAGGTCTCCGCCGGCGAAGTAAAGTCCCGCGAGTATGAGGATATACAGTGCTCCGATAATGAGCGTATACAAAAGCGGAGTCAGGTCAGCCGCTCCGGACGGGAGCAATTTGTTGACAATATACGCCGCACCTGAGCCTGCTGTTGTGAATACGGAAATTGTTATCGCCGTCCAGAGCAGGTTCTTTCTGTTTCCAGCAGCAACGAAGAGCGTACTCGTACCGAGCGCCTGCATGAGTATCAGGTTTGTCGAAAGAAGGACTATGAACTCAGCTACTATGAACATCGCTGTCAGCCTCCTCTCTGTTTTCACGTCTTACAGCCGAACGGACAGCTCTGTAAAATCCGCAGAGCAGTCCGAGGAATATGAAGCCGCCGAACGGCATTCCCAGTCCGCTGACGAGGGTGTCCATATCAACAACTCTGCCGGCGATAGTTCCGCTTGCAAAGAGCTCGCGCAGGAACGCCGTCACGAGAATGACTGCGTCGAATCCGAGTATATAGAACACGAGCGCCGGTATCATCTGAGTGCGCTTCATGCTTCTGAACTTGGTCTGCGGCTGGAGCACGATGAGAGAATTCACTGCAAGCAGCGGAAAGTATATGCCGACTCTGGTGATGACCTCTGGAAAGAATTCCTGTGCGGCAGTTTTCACCGGTATATAGACTATCGAAGATATTATCGCGTAGATGACCGTTTTCGCCGCGTAGGGAAGCTTCTTCGGAACGAACGAGCCAATAAGGACTGATATGAACGTTATCGCGGAGAATGCATAGATAAGCGCTGCCGCGTTCTGTACGGAATTTGCGCAGACTATCACCGGCGATATCACCATAAGCGACGAGAGCACGGTATTGTCTGAGATAAGACCGTCAAAAACCGTCGTTTTTTTCTTACTCATCAACTGACGCCTCCTCTCCGACTGTGAGGGAAGCCGCTCTGAGCTCCTCCTGCTCGACTGTCTCTATGCGCTTTTCAAGGTTCCTGAATCCGAGGGCAACAGGAGTGAACACGAGTGAAACGAGCACTATTGAGTTCTCCTTTGCCGTCGTCAGCGTGAGGATATACGAGAACGAAGCTATGAAAAATCCATAGAAAAAGGCGAAATAATCACGTTTTGGAGCTATTCTCCTGTCGGCGATAATGTATACCGCGGCAAAGAGCACCATGTTCGTGACAAGTGTATACTTCACCGAATCCACACGGCTCACCGCTGCGGGAACGATAGCAGCGAGCAGTACAGTCGCGGAAATCGTGCCGATAAAGGCTCCGGCTGATATCGAACGTCGGAAGAGCAGTACAGCCGCCGCAACAGCGAGCAGAAGTATGCTCACGGCTCCGGGTGCGCCGCTCATATTGCCCATGAGTATCTCGAAATCGGAAAGATCCATCTTGCCAGATATGTTGAATGCGTGGCTCGCGGAGCTCACAAGCGAGCCTGCCTTCTCGAATACCCCCGTGTGGACGTGGGGCTCGGTGAACATGAGAAGCTGATTCTTCCACGATGTGTACATGAATACATAAGCCGCCGCCGCAGGAGAAAATATCATATTCAGGCGTCCGCCAAAGACGTTCTTGGCTGCTACTACAGCAAAAACTCCCGCAGCAGCCGCTATCTTGTAATCGAAAGCTGCCGGAAGCATGAGCGCGATTATAAGGGCGTCAGAGACGCAGGTGAGGTCGTCAGCCGTGAATCTGCGGCGCATAAGCTTCAGCGATATCAGCTCTGCCGCGAGCGACGCTCCGACGCATACTGTGCCGAGGACTACTGCTCGTGTGCCGTAATAGAAATACTCCATAAGCTCCAGTGTAAGGAGCGTTATCATTATGTCTATCCAGATAAAGCGGTCGGTTCTTACATTTCGCTGCATTGAGACTCTCCCTTTATCATTCTTACAGCCTCGGACATATCCTCGGCTTTGAAAAGGCAGCTTCCCGAAACAAGGACGTTTGCGCCTGCTTCTCTGGCTATGGGAGCGGTCTCGTAGTTTATTCCTCCGTCTACCTGAACGTCGCAGCTGAGTCCGAGCTGCTGTATCCTCTGACGGATAAGGCGTACTTTTTCAACTGTCTCGGGGATAAAGCTCTGTCCGCCGAAGCCGGGCTCGACAGTCATGACGAGGAGCATATCTATCTCCGGAAGGAACTCATAAACGCTCTCGGCAGGAGTAGCCGGCTTTATAGCCACTGCCGCCCTGACTCCGCAGGCTTTTATCGCGCGGATAGTCTCAAGGGTATCGCTCTCGCTCTCGGAGTGGAAGCTGATGATGTCAGCTCCTGCCTTTGCGAAGCGTTCAGCGTATCTGAGCGGGTCGGTTATCATAAGGTGTACGTCGAGGGTCATATCCGTGACCCTGCGTACCTGCTCGAGGACAGGCAGACCGTATGTGATGTTATTCACGAAAATGCCGTCCATGACATCGAAATGGAGCATATCCACTCCGTTATCCTCGAGTTTTTTTATCTCGTTTCTCATATCGAGCAGGTCAGCGCTGAGCACTGACGCCGAAACATAATTTTTCATTTTATCACTTCCTGAACTTCATACACTCTTATTATATAATATTTCCGCCTGAACGTCAATATGCTTTTATAAAAAATTATTTTACTTATTGCATTTTCTTGACAATTATATATATGCTGGTGTATAATTTTTATATATTACATTATAAAGGAGAATTGACATGAACTTCAGAAAACTCACAGCAGCAATACTCAGCACAACCCTTATCGCAGGAGCAGCAGTCCTTCCGGACAAAACAGCTATCCAGCCGGATATGATGACCGCAGGCGCAGTAGGTCTTGTCGGCACAGACTGGTGCGGCGAGAATGTACAATATCTTTTCACCACCGACGAAACCCTCTATATCAACGGAAAGGGCGCTATGAACGACTACTCCTCAAGCGAGGAAACGCCATGGCACCCGAACAATCAAAATAATAATAATATCCCCAAAATTTATTATGTTAAATATGTCAAATTCAACGATGAGGTAACACATATCGGCAGCCATGCTGTTTCCGGCTGCGGAGCGCTCGAAAATATCGAAATATCCGATACTGTTACAAGTATCGGCAGCTATGCATTTGAAAACTGCACCTCCCTCCAGCAGCTCGTTATACCGGAAAGCGTTTCATACATAAATGAACACGCATTCAAGGACTGCGATTACCTCACCGAGCTTACAATTAAAAATCCATACTGCGAGATTAAATATACCTCAGACAGAAACGACCTCACAAAGAATACCGTCGTTCACGGATATACAGGCTCGACAGCCGAAGAATTTGCCGAGAAGAACGGTCTCAGCTTCGAGTCTCTCGGCAAAATGCCCGCTCCCGTTTACGGCGACGCTAACCTTGACGGTAACGTAACTATCGCTGACTCCGTCACTATCCTCCAGTTCCTCGGCAACAACGACAAATACGGGCTCTCCCCCCGTGCAAAGGCTTATGCCGACTGCTACTGCACCGGTGACGGCATTACCGGAAACGACGCTCTTACTATCCAGAAAATCGACGCAGGTCTTGTCAGCTTAGAAGAACTCCCTTTAAAGTACTTTTACTGGGACGAAAACTGAAACTGCAAAAAAATTCAAAAACCCCTTTACAAGTGCGTTTTTTTGTGATATAATATTATCACCGTGTACTTGGAATCGGGCGTGTCCTCACATTTCACCCTTTTCTACGTCAGCGGAATATTATTTTTATGAGGTGCTTTTCAATGCTTAGAAAAGAAGAAAAAACAGCCGTTATCGAGGCTAACAGAACAAGTGCTAACGACACAGGTTCACCCGAGGTTCAGGTAGCTATCCTTACTAAGAGGATCAACGACCTCAACGCTCACCTTAAGATCCACAAGAATGACCACCACAGCAGAAGAGGTCTTCTCAAGATGGNNGGTCACAGACGTAACCTTCTCGCTTATCTCAAGAAGAAGGACATCAACAGATACCGCGCTATCGTTGAGAAGCTCGGTCTCCGTAAGTAATCATACGTCCATGAAGGCAGAGGGGAAATCCCCTTCTGCCTTTAAGTCTTTCTCACAAACAAAAGCAGCAGTGCTTTTAGCATTAAACTGTACCCCGTGATCACTTCATCATCTGTGTGTTTACGCGGCAGAGTTTATTGCTAAAGCCGCTGCAAAAATCAATTTTTCAGGAGGCATATCATGTTTGAGAATTACAGAACCTTTGAAACCACTTATGCCGGCAGACCTCTTGTCGTAGAAACAGGCAAGACCTGCGGTCTTTCCAACGGCTCATGCTGGGTACGCTACGGCGAGACAGTCGTTATGGCTAACGTTACCGCAAGCGCTAAGCCCAGAGAAGGCGTTGACTTCTTCCCCCTCTCCGTTGACTACGAGGAGAGACTCTACTCCGTAGGCAAGATACCCGGCAGCTTCACAAAGCGCGAGGGCAAGCCCACTGAAAAGGCTATCCTCACTTCACGCTGCGTTGACAGACCTATCCGTCCGCTCTTCCCCAAGGATATGAGAAACGACGTTTCCGTTGTTATGACTGTCCTCGCTGTAGAGCCTGACAACTCTCCCGAGATTGCCGGCATGATCGCTACTTCTATCGCTATCTCTATCTCAGATATCCCGTGGAACGGTCCTATCGCAGGCATTAACGTTGGTCTCGTTGACGGTCAGATCGTCCTCAACCCTACTCTCGAGCAGAGAGCTAAGACAGACCTCGTTCTCACTGTTGCAGGTACTGCTGAGAAGATAGTTATGATCGAGGCTGGCGCTAACGAAGTCCCCGAGGATACAATGCTCGACGCTATCCTCACTGGTCACGAGGAAATCAAGAAAATGGTCGCTTTCATCAGCGATATCCAGAAGCAGATAGGCAAGCCCAAGTTCGCTTTCGAGTCAATGGAAGTTGACCACGATATGTTCGACGCTATCGAGGCTTTCGCTGCTGACCGCGTAAAGGTCGCTCTTGACACAAATGATAAGAACGTCCGCGACGAGCGCCTTGCTCCTATCGTTGACGATATCCACGCTAATTTCGATGAGAAGTACCCCGAGCAGATCGCTATGATCGACGAGTGCATCTACAAGCTCCAGAAGAAGATAGTCCGCAACTGGCTCTACGAGGGCAAGCGCGTTGACGGCAGAGGTATCGACGAGATTCGTCCTCTTGCTGCCGAGGCCGGAGTTCTCCCCCGCGTACACGGATCGGGTCTCTTCACAAGAGGTCAGACTCAGGTCCTCACTATCGCTACTCTCGGTCCTGTAAGCGACGCTCAGCGCATCGACGGTCTCGACGAGGAAGAAACAAAGAGATATATGCACCAGTACAACTTCCCGAGCTACTCTGTAGGCGAAACAAAGCCCAGCAGAGGTCCCGGACGCCGTGAGATAGGTCACGGAGCACTCGCTGAGAGAGCTCTTGCTCCTGTTATCCCTCCTGTTGAGGAATTCCCCTATGCTCTCCGTCTCGTTTCTGAGGTACTCTCCTCCAACGGTTCGACTTCACAGGGCTCTATCTGCGGCTCTACACTTGCTCTCATGGACGCAGGCGTTCCGATAAAGGCTCCCGTTGCAGGTATCTCCTG
>DEDQ01000004.1:0-1493 GCA_002350065.1 Ruminococcus flavefaciens | reverse complement strand
GGTCTTGAGGACTTCTTCGGCGACATGGACTTCAAGGTAGGCGGTACTCACAAGGGTATCACTGCTATTCAGGTAGATATCAAGGTCGACGGTCTTACTCCCGCTATCATCAAGGAGGCTTTCGAGAAGACCCGTAAGGCTCGTATCTATATCCTCGATGAGATAATGCTCAAGGCTATCCCCGCTCCGAGAGCTGAGGTAAGCAAGTTTGCTCCCAAGATGTTCCAGACAAAGGTTCCCGTTGAAAAGATTCGCGAGGTCATCGGCAGCGGCGGAAAGGTTATCCAGAAGATTTCTGCTGACTTCGACGTCAAGATAGACATCAACGACGAGGGTAACGTATTCATCAGCGGTATCAACGGCGATAACGCTCGCAAGGCTCTCCAGATAGTTGATACTATCGCTAACGGTCCCGAGGTTGGCGCTATCTACAGAGGCAAGGTTGTCCGCATCATGGACTTCGGCGCTTTCGTTGAGATAGTTCCCGGCATGGACGGTCTCGTACACATCTCCAAGCTCGACAAGCAGCGCGTTGAGAAGGTCGAGGACGTTGTTTCTATCGGCGACGAGATAGTTGTTAAGGTAACTGAGATAGACCGTCAGGGCAGAATAAACCTCTCCCGCAAGGACGCTCTCGCAGCTATCGAAGCAAAGAGAAATGCTGAATAAAAGCTGAATAAACAAGTTCAAGGGCTGCCGCTTATTGCGGCAGTTCTTTTTTTATTCCCGTTCCACTGTAATTTTCCTTCCGTTTGCGCCATATGATTTACCGGAGGGGAAATTATGATAAAAAAGAAGATACTGCGCGATACTGCGCTTCTGACGCTCATTCAGCTCGCACTCGATTCCGCAGCTCTGCTGCTGAACGTTTTCATAACAAGGAGGCTCGGAGCCTCGGCTATAGGCATTTTCTCGCTCATGGGGTCATTTCTCGGGCTCGCGGGGATACTCTCAAACGGCAACGCCTTTCTCTGTACGAGCCGGCTCGTCTCGGAGGAGCTCGGCAGACGCAGCGGGGACCCGAACAGGGTCTTGCTCCACGGGATAAGGCTCTGTCTGATACTCAGCGCGGCAACCTCCGGAGCTGTCATGCTCTTCGCTCAGCCGCTCAGCCAGCGTTTTTTCAGCGGAGCTCAGGTCGCCGGAGCGATACGCCTCATGCCTGCCGCCCTCGTCTGCGGAGCTATTTCCTGCTGTCTGAAAGGCTACTTCAACGCCTGCCGCAAAGCTTCTGCCGCCGCCTGCGGAGATATACTCGAATTTGCTGTAAAAGCCGGTATCATGGTATTTATGACGTCGAGGACGGTCTCTCAGGGCGAGGGAGCTGTCTGCCGGATAATGACCTCCTCTATCATCGCCGGAAATGCCGTTTCACTGTTATTCATGCTCATTTTGTTCGTTAAGCTCCGCGTGAAGAGCTCCGGCAAATGCACGATTCGGTTCAGCCAGTACGCCGCCGCAGCTCTTCCTATCATGGGCGGGAGCATTCTCAC
>DEDQ01000018.1:12217-12843 GCA_002350065.1 Ruminococcus flavefaciens | reverse complement strand
ACATCTACAACTAAGACAGATGAAGGATCGACTTCAACATCCACATCTACAACTCAGACAACTACATCTACTTCTGAGACAACAACTACTACAACAAGTATTCCTGTTCCTCAGGGTGCAGTTGTATGGCAGCTCAATCAGGTTAAGGGCAAGCCCGGCGAGACGGTAACTCTCACCATGACTGTTCTTGATCCTCACGGCAGCGCACTTGTAGTAGGCGGCGGACAGTTTGCACTTGAAGCTGATCCTGCTATCGCAGGCGCAGCAGGTACACCTTACGGCGCTAAGCTCAATTACAACCCTGCAACTCGTGAATTTGCATTCGCAGATGAGAAGGGCGCAGGCGTAGCAAGCAAGAACGGTGCTGTTATGATGACTATCGAGTACACTATCCCTGCTGATGCAAAGGCTGGCGATAAGTACGAGGTAAGCTTCAAGGATCTCTTCGTTACAGATGGTGACGGAAACGACATTACATCTTATGTTCTCTCTGGCGATGGTCTCATCGAGGTAATCGGAGAGGAAACAACTACAACAACAACTACTACAACAGATGTTGATACTACAACTACAACATCTACAACTAAGACAGATGAGGGATCAACTTCAACATCCACATCTACAAC
>DEDQ01000018.1:11472-12112 GCA_002350065.1 Ruminococcus flavefaciens | reverse complement strand
CTTCAACATCCACATCTACAACTCAGACAACCACATCCACAACTCAGACAACTACTACAACTACAACTACAACTATCCCCGTTCCTAAGGGAGCAGTTGCATGGCAGCTCAATCAGGCTAAGGGCAAGCCCGGCGAGACGGTAACTCTCACTATGACTGTTCTTGATCCTCACGGCAGCGCACTTGTAGTAGGCGGCGGTCAGTTTGTACTTGATGCTGTTCCTGCTATCGCAGGCGCAAGCGGTACACCTTACGGTGCTAAGCTCAACTGCAACCCTGCAACTCGCGAATTTGCGTTCGCATATGATAAGGGTGACGGCGCTCCGAGTGCAAACGGCGCAATAATGATGACTATCGAGTACATTATCCCTGCTGATGCAAAGGCTGGCGATAAGTTTGAAGTCAACTTCAAGGATCTCCTTGTTACTGACAGCGACGGAAAAGACATTACAGCTAATGTTCTTCCTATCGGTGGTCTCATCGAGGTTATTGATGAAGTAACAACTACATCAACAACCACAACAACATCAGATGTTCATAGTACAACAACCACAACATCTACAACTGTTCCCGGTTCTGATACTACAACATCTACATCTACAACTAAGACAGGTGAGGGATCGACTACAACATCCACATC
>DEDQ01000018.1:9283-11312 GCA_002350065.1 Ruminococcus flavefaciens | reverse complement strand
ATCCACATCTACAACTAAGACAGGTGATCCTGATACAAGCACAACTTCCACATCTACATCAACAGGTGATCCTAACAGCGATACAACAACAACTACTACAACAACAGACGTTCCTGTATCAACAACATCTGTTTATGCACAGGGCAAGGCAGTCAACGGTTACTACTTCAGCCACGATCCGAGATCGTTCAAGAAGGGTCACGTTGAGAACCTCAAGCTCTACTCTGTAAATGAAGACGGCGAGATAACAGCTATCAGCAATGATGACTTCCTCTCGAAGATCACATTCAGCGCTGTATCTAAGCCCGGTGCAAGCACTCCTGAGGAAACATACGACGTTGCAAATACAACATTCGCTTACGAAATTGCTGTTTACTTCGACGGTGCTCCTCTCAAGGACGGCACAGGCAAGCCTGTAACATTCACAGCTTACATCGGCGTTAAGGGCGACTCTGACCTGAACAACAAGGTTGACTCAAGTGATGCTACAAACGTACTTTCGTACTATGCAACACTCGCTACAACTGACCTTTCAAAGGTTAGCCCTGACGACATCAGAATTACTCCTGCGGCTAACAAGTTCGTAAACGCTAATCCCGAGCTCGATCAGCTCTGCGCATTCCTCGCAGACGTTGACAGAGACGTATACGATGCGGATAACTGGAGAACACGCAAGGGCGATGTTGATGCAAACGGCAAGCTCATCAGAAAGCTTGATTCTTCCGATGCTTCATGGATACTCGGATTCTACTCAACAAAGTCTACATCTCCTACATCTGTAAAGGATCACTCCATCTGGAATGAAGTCCTCGCAGATCAGCACAGAGGCGAAAGATTTGAAGAGTACAAGAACGCTGAGTGATTCAGTTTAACATTAAACCGGACCTTCGGGTCCGGTTTTTTGTAATATTTTCCTGTTGACTTGCGATGAATAGCGTGATATAATACAAAATAAACAGAGCGGGAAATATTAGTTTGTAATAAAAACAAAATATTGTACAGAGAGAATATTCCTCGAAATTCAGCGTCAGACAGACAATTGGCATTGTGTAATACTTACAAAAACTATATTGATTAATCGTCAATTATTTTTGATAAAAATATGGCATTTTCCTTGACTTATTGAGCAAGGTGTGATAAAATGAAATTATGAATTTTCAGGCGAGGTATATATACCCGTCGGAAATATAAACTCTGATGAACTGCTGCCGGACAGGCTGCGGATAAGTCGGGAAAAATTTTTAGAGAGGTATAAGACAATGAAGAAAACACTTTTCACAAGAGCAATTGCTTCAATAGCAGCTGTTCCGCTCGCCTTCACACAGTGCCTTACTGTTGCAAATGCAGTTTCTGTCAGCGATGTAGACCTTGCTGATGCTTCTGTTGCTGCTACAAAAAACGAGATCACACTGAACGGCGAAAACGGTCTTCTTTACATCGCACCTGATAAGGGCGGTGCTTCCTCAGATGAGTACTTTGAGGTAAGCAAGGACGAGAAGACAGCCACATTTGAAAAAGAATCAATATGGAATGAGACAGTCTACGCTAAGCTTATTACAAGCGGCAATAAGACTGGCGACCTTGATTTCTCTACTTACTATGACAGAATAATCGCTCGTTCTGGCAACTACAAGGATACTACAAAGGCTATCCTCCAGAATGTTGAGACTCCTCACTACACAGTAAACGCTGATGGTGACATCATAATTAAAGTTCATGTAAATAACATCACTGATACCTTCGCTAAGGAAGGCAAGCAGACTATCACTAAGACCCTCAAGGATCTTGCTGCTCAGTACGGTGTTGAAGACTATGAGCCTACAGTTACACTTTTCGATGATATCCTTATCGGCGGAGATTTCACTGTAACGATCAAGGGTTCTGACCTTCAGGAAGGTACATCGATCAGCGGAGACGTTCAGTTCCGTCCGCTCGACAATCCTAAGAATATCATTTACGGCACAGGCGTTTTCGATTACGCACTTACTCAGCTCAACGCTCTCAAGAACGAGGCTAAGGCTGAAATGGC
>DEDQ01000018.1:8669-9023 GCA_002350065.1 Ruminococcus flavefaciens | reverse complement strand
GCACTTGCAGCTCCTTACGTTGTAAACATTACAGCTGATGAGCTCGGCGCTTTCGCTGAGGATATCTCTGATATCACAGTTGAGGCTGCAAACGGCAAGACTACTATCACAGGTAAGTTCACTGATGCTGAGAAGGCAGAGGTTGAGACATACTTCAATGACGTTGTTCTCAAGGAAGATGGTTACGAGAACTTCAAGTTTGAGGATTCCTACAAGGAGTTCACAGTTGAAGTTGACTACAGCTCCGTATCAAACAATAAGGGCGGTAAGGGTTCTGTAGACGTTCAGATCAAGCGTGTTGTAAAGGCTGTTAAGGAAGAGGTTGAGACAACAACTTCTACATCAACAAGCACA
>DEDQ01000018.1:0-8447 GCA_002350065.1 Ruminococcus flavefaciens | reverse complement strand
ACACAACAACTTCAACAAGCACATCGACAAGCACAACTGACACAACTACAACAACAACTACAACTACTACCGGCACAGTAACAACTATCAACTACAGATATGAGGTAGTTGCAAACACTGGTTACTACTGCAGCATTCAGAAGAGCTTCAATAAGAAGCAGATCCAGTCTGTAAAGCTTATCTCTGAAGTTGTTCAGCTCTATATCGACAATGACGGAAACGTTATCAAAAACAGCGATGGCGAACCCCTCAGCGTAGTTATCAACCCTGAGACTGCTAAGGATGTAACAGACCTCGTTGACTTCGGTACAGCAACTCCTGCAAACGTATTCGAGTACGGCAAGGCTGAGTTCAAGCACGACCTCCCGCTTTATGCTGCTGAGGACATCACAGATGCGTTCGGCAACGTTATCACAATCCAGGGCGGCAGAGTAACAAGTGCTGACAGAACATACCCTGTTGCTACAGTATATGTTGGCGTTAAGGGCGACGCAAACCTCGACTTTGCAGTTGACTCCAAGGACGCTACAGTAGTTCTCTCATGGTACGGTGAGAAGGCTACAGGCGGCAATTCAGCAGTATTCGCTAACAGCCCGTTCGTTGCTTCCTACAATGATGAAGGCGTATTAGTTGCTAATGAAGACGCTGACATGAATCTCGATCAGCTCGCTGCATTCCTCGCAGACGTAACTAACGAGATCGACGCTAACAACTTTATGCTCGATAAGAACGCAAGAACGCTCAACTCTACCGATGCTTCATTCATTCTCGCACTCTACACTGAGCAGTCAACTTCTACAGAGAAGGGTGTTGCTCCAAGAGAGTTCTGGAACAAGGCTATGGAGGGTTCACCCTACGTTATCAATGACTAAGCCTCACACGATCATTGATTCACATTAATTCAAGTTTTGTTGGTCTGCCGCAGCAATGCGGCGGACATAACATAAAAAAAATATCTGAAAGGAAAGAATTACAATGAACAAGAATTCTTTAAAGAAAGTAATGTCTGCACTCGCAGTTGCTGCTGTTGCAGCTTCTGCAACATCTGTTGTTGCTTCTGCTGCTCAGTATCCTGATGGCCAGAAAACAGATCTTACAAACTATGGTACATCTGCTGACGCTAAGACAAACCCCGTTCTCACAATCAACGTTGAGGGCAAGGGCAACGAAGTAGTATATGACAAGGCTTCTGATATCGCTGGCAAGACAATCACTTGCACACTCGATGTTTCAGGTGCTAACCTCAAGTACGCTTCTACAGGTCTCCACGTATTCTTCGACAGCAGATACGAGCTCGTTCTCAACGAGAAGGGCAAGGCTGCTACAAAGGGTGCAGCTATCGAGGACCTCATGCCTGCTGCTCCTAAGGAAGATCCTACAGCTCCCGAGGGATTCAAGGGCTTCTTCGTTGCTACTGCTGGTGCAGAGGATGCAGGTCTCGACGGAACAATGTGGACATTCCAGCTCAAGGTTCCTGAGGATGCTAAGAAGGGCGATGTATTCCCGATCGACATCATCTACAGAAATGAAGGCGCTGAGGACCTCTTCATCAACAAGGCTGTTGACGAGGACGGCTGCAACATGCAGGCTTCTGCTTTCGTAAAGGGTATCTTCAACGAGGACAGAGCTTTCGGTGCTTCTGCTGCTAACGTAGAGAAGGTTGCTGCTCTTGCAAACATCGATACAACAATGGACGCTTACGTTGCTATCGCTGACGAGGAGCCTGTTGAGACAACAGCTACAACAGCTACAGCTGCTCCTTCTTCATCAACAACAGCTGCTTCTGGTGCTACAACATCTGCTAAGGCTTCATCTTCTACAAAGTCTGCTACTACAACTAAGGCTGCTGACGCTCCTAAGACAGGCGTAGCTGGCTGCGGCGTTGCTGTTGCTGGTCTTGCAGTTGCTCTTGGTACTGCATTCGTTCTTAGAAAGAAGGAAGACTAATTAAATTAGTCAACATTCTGAATAAGTAATGTTAAAGGCTCTCCTTTATGGAGAGCCTTTTTTTATGCCCCAGCCGTCGATTCCGGAGCGTACAAGAGCTCCGAAGAGCCTGTCCTTGAGCCCGTGGTCGCTGCGCTCGAGCGAAGCTATGAATTCTTTTGTTTTCTGCCGGTTCGTATGCCCGTCTGCGGGACATTTCGACTTGACTATTTCTATGCCGCTTTTCCGGACAGCGCGGCGTATCTCCTTTTCCTCAGCAAGAACAAGCGGACGTATGACAGTCAGGTCCCTGTCCTCGAGAAGCGTAACAGGCGAATAGCAGCCGATACGTCCCTCGGTGAAAAGGTTCATGAGGAAGGTCTCGACCGTGTCGTCATAGTTGTGACCGAGTGCTATCTTGTTGCAGCCGAGCTCCCCCGCGGCGTTATGGAGCGCTCCGCGCCGCATACGCGCACAAAGACTGCACGGATTCGGCTCTTTTCTCACATCAAAGACTATCTCGCCTATCTGCGTCGTGATGATATGATACTCGACGTCGAGCCGCTCGCACATTGCGGCTACAGCGGAATAATCTCCTGCCTGACCGCCGAAATTCGGGTCGATAGTGAGTCCGACAACCTCATACTCGATGCCGATGAATCTCCGTAGACGGGCAAGTCCCTCGAGCAGGACGAGGCTGTCCTTTCCTCCTGAGACCCCGACTGCAACGCGGTCGCCGTCCTGTATCATATCATACTGCTGAATGGCTTTTCGCATATGTCCAAGAATTTTCTGCATATTTTTCTCCAATTTAGTGTGCTTTACTGATAATTATACAGCATATCGCAGAAAATTGCAAATATATCTTGCAAATTCACAGAAAATATTATATAATAGATAGTGGATTATTATCGGCTTATCTAAGCCGTGAAAAAGAAAGGAAACACAAAAATGACACCTCAGATGGCAGCGCTTGTTACCTTAACTCCGCAGATGAAGAACCTTTTCATTCTGCTTGGAGCAATTGTTGTCGTACTGCTTCTCGTGATACTCCTCTTCGGCGGCAAGAGCCCGTTTATGAAGTTCATGAACATCTTCCTCGAGGAAAATGAAGGAGCCGTTCCGCAAAAGTCCGGCGGACGTCCCGACAGACGCAGACCGGAAGAGCCCCAGCAGAAAAAGACCTCTGAGCCTATCGTCGAAATGGCAACTCTCATTCGCAAATGCGACGACCGCCTCCGCATAATCGAGAGCACAGGTCAGCAGAAGCTCGTCGACGAGTATTACGAGCTCGTTTTCCTCTCCCGTAAGGGTCAGAAGATAAAGGTCGAGTGTTCGCGTCAGGCTTACGACAGGATACCCTTCAATCAGCAGGGCTCGCTTACATACAAGAGAAACACCCTTGTCAAGTTCAAATACTACGAGGACACAGTCTACAACAACTGAAATTCCGGGACAGCACAACAATGAAAACTCTGCTGTCCCATATTTTTTATGGAGGCTATAATGGTTAATTTCGGAAACGAATGGGACGAGCTCCTGAAGGACGAGTTCACCAAAGAGTATTATCTCCGTCTGCGCGAATTTCTGAAAAAAGAGTACAGCACGCAGAGGATTTTCCCGGGAATGTATGATATCTTCAACGCGCTGAAGTACACTTCCTACAACGATGTGAAGTGCGTTATCATCGGTCAGGACCCCTACCACGGCGAGGGACAGGCTCACGGACTGAGTTTTTCCGTCCGGAAGGGAATAGCTCCGCCGCCTTCGCTCATAAACATATTCAAGGAGATACGCGACGACGTCGGCATCGACAACCTCGGCAAGCACGGAGAGCTCACAAAATGGGCGGGAAATGGCGTGCTCCTGCTCAATTCCGTGCTCACGGTAAGAGCTAATCAGCCGCGCAGTCACCGCAATCAGGGCTGGGAGCAGTTCACTACGGACGTGATACAGCTCCTTAATCTGCGCGAAAAGCCGATGGTGTTCATGCTCTGGGGCAGTGATGCAAAGGCGAAGCAGCAGTTCATCACTAATCCGGCGCATCTCGTGCTGAAGTCCGCTCACCCGAGTCCGCTCTCGGCGTATAACGGCTTTTTCGGCTGCCGTCACTTCTCAAAGGCGAATGAATTTCTCAGCAGCCACGGGCTCGAGCCGATAGACTGGTCTATCGACTGAGCAAAAGCACATATCGGACGACATAATTTGCAATTGCGAACGTCACATAACAAAATGCACTCAAACTGCTTGATTTAAAAATCGAAAGGATAAAACTATGAAGGTCAAAGATAAATTCAAAGATAAAACTGTATTCTCGTTCGAGGTCTTTCCGCCGAAAAAGACCAGCTCTATCGACGTTATCTATCAGACTCTCGGCGAGCTCGGCGGACTCAGACCCGACTTCATCAGCGTTACATTCGGCGCAGGCGGAAGCGGCAACAGCCGCTTTGCACTCGATATCGCCTCTAAAATAAAGGAGAGCGGCATTATACCGGTGCTTCATCTGCCCTGTATCAACTTCACAAAGGCGGAGATAGACGCCACTCTCGCTGAGGCTGAAAAGCGCGGAATCGACCATATCCTCGCGCTGCGCGGCGATATAAATCCTGATATACCGCCGGTCAAGGACTTCCTCCACGCGAGCGACCTTATCTCATACCTCCGCAGCAAGGGCGATTT
Source organism: Ruminococcus flavefaciens (assembly GCA_002350065.1). Classification (GTDB taxonomy): domain Bacteria; phylum Bacillota; class Clostridia; order Oscillospirales; family Ruminococcaceae; genus Ruminococcus; species Ruminococcus flavefaciens_N. The sequence continues at coordinate 3,842 of DEDQ01000018.1, read as the reverse complement.
CGACATCGCCGGAGCCTGCTATCCCGAATGTCACCCCGACGCTGAGACGCTCGAGGAGGATATCGAAAACCTCAGGATAAAGGTCGATGCGGGCGCGGACCACCTTATAACTCAGCTATTTTTCGACAACGACAGCTTCTACGATTTCCGCGACAAGGCGGCTGCAGCGGGTATAAATGTGCCTATCGAAGCCGGCATCATGCCCGTTGTCAACAAGAACATGATTGAGCGCATGGTCACTACCTGCGGAGCAAGTCTGCCGCGCAAATTCGTTAAGATAATGCAGCGCTACGAGCACAATCCCGAGGCTCTCCGCGATGCCGGGATCGCCTACGCGATAAATCAGATAGTCGACCTCGCAGCGAGCGGAGTTGACGGAATACACCTCTACACGATGAACAATGCCTACGTTGCACGCAAGATAAGCGACGCAGTTTCGGGCATTATCGAAGCGTAATGGAGCTTTCCCCGGTATCGAAAAGCGAAGCCGCACGCTATATGGGAGTCCGCGGCGAGCCCGACGAGCGCATTGCGGCGATACTCGACCGCTGCGAGCCGATAGTGCGGGCGAAGCTGCGTCCGGCATATGTTTACCGCGAGGTAGATGTGACCTTTGCCGATGACGGAGTTCATCTCAGCGGCGTTAATGTTCCCCTCACGGGCGAGGATATCCGCCGGCATCTTGCAGGCTGTCCGCGTGCAGTAATTTTCGCCGCGACCGTTTCTGCGGAGGCGGATAAGCTCATACGTCAGGCGGCTGTTACAGATATGACGGAATCGCTCGCATTCGACTGCCTTTGCAGCGCCGCGATAGAGCAGGTCTGCGACAGGGCAGAGCAGGAGATATTCTCCGGCAGCAGCGCGAGCCGTACATGGCGTTTCAGTCCGGGATACGGCGATTTGCCGATATCCCTGCAAAAGGAGCTCCTGCTCGCACTGAATGCTCAGCGCAGGATAGGTCTGACCGTTACGGCAGATTCGCTGCTGATACCCTCGAAGTCGGTCACGGCGATAATCGGCATATCCGCCGACCCGTCCGTACACCGTAAAAAGGGAGGCTGTGCCGAGTGCAGTATGCACGGCAGATGTGCATTCTCGAAAGATGGGAATGGGAGCTGCAAATTGTAAATTTAAAATGATTAAAATAAGAAATAGTTTTGTAAGTTTTGTTTACATTTTGTAAACGATGAATATAATAACACAGCAAAACCACTAAAATTTTACATAATTTATATGAAATTTGGATATTGACATGGCGTCTCGGAAAATGTTATAATAAAGAAAATCCGTGAGTGCGCTCGCATAGCGGGCAAATACATAAAAAGGGGCTAATCAGATGAAAAAAACAATGGCATTTATCTCTGCACTGCTTGTGGCAGCGGCTTCCATGTCACTTGTTTCGTGCAGCAGCAAGAATTCGTCCTCCTCAAAGGATTATTCGGACGCGGACGTTACCGCAGATGTAAGAGAAAAAATAAAACAGGCTGCTCTTGAATCGGACCTTCTTCCCGATACAGAGCTCGCAAACAAAACTATAAAATGGTTTGCAAACTGGGATATAAACCCCGATTCGACGGGTAAGACCAAACCGATAGAGCTTGTTATATTCGAGGAAAAATACGGCGGAAAAATAGAGTACGTTCAGATAAAAGACTGGAATCAGCGCTATGAGGAGCTCTCGACAAAGATGCTCGGCGGCGAGGGTATAGATTTCTTCTGGGGCGGCGATAAGGATGCTATCCCGCGCGGAGCGCTCAACGACGTCTTTGTTCCCTCTGATGAGTATATCGACTACGATTCCGAGCTCTGGCAGGACGTTAAGGAGCTCAACGACAGATACAAGTGGGGCGATAAGCACTACCTTTCGATATTGCAGGCAAACGGCGACAATATAGGCTGTATCTATAACCGCAAGACCATGGAGGAAGCAGGTCTCGACGACCCTGCCGACCTCTACAAGCAGGGCAAGTGGGACTGGAATGCGTTCGAGTCGATGATACAGAAGTTCGTTGACGTTGACAATCAGCGCTACGGCGTTGACGGCTGGTGGTTCCAGTCGGCATTCATGGGAACTACCGGAGTTCCGGGCATAACGCTCGAGAACGGCAAGCTCGTCGATAACCTCGGCGACCCGGCTATGGAGCGCGTTCAGAACTTCATGTTCGATATCCACAAGATAGGCGGAGTTGCCGTCGGCGAGGGCGATTACGGCTGGAACGTTCACCCCGAGTATGTCGGCGAGGGCAAAATGCTGTTCTACCCCGTCGGACTGTATGAGCTCTACAAGGAGCCTGAGCAGTGGAAGAAAATTTACGGCGACGACGCATTCTTCGTGCCTATGCCGAAGGACCCCGACGCTGACGAGTATTATATCCCCGTCGGCATGGAGGCTTATACCTTCATAAAGGGCGGAGCAAATCCCGAGGGAGTCGCAAGATTCCTCGACTGCAAGCGCTTCTCGCGCATGAATGAGGATACAAGAGACCTCGGCGACGAGCAGTTCCGCACCGATTACGGCTGGACTGACGAAATGGTAGAGATGCAGAACGAGATGCAGCGTCTCGCTGACGAGAACCCTGTTATCGACTTCTCACTCGCTGTAAACGACGATTGCAGCACTATCCTCGACAACGAGCTGCGTGCTTCTTCACACGGTACGCCGTGGAATGAGACATACGATAAAATATCGGCTCAGGTCGCAACTCTTATCGAGGACGCAAATAAAAAGAAATAAGTAAATCTGCTTCTTCGCGGAGCGTGCATTTGGCTGAATACAGAGCATATAGAACTTCTTGGAATTTAAAAAAAGGGTATTGCAAATGTTTCCGAAATATGATATAATATTTAATTGAGGGATATATACGTTTAGGAAAGGAGGGTATGAAGTATGCAGACAGTTCTTGTAACAGGTGGATGCGGGCTTATTGGACGCCACATATGCTCCGGATTGCTTAAAAAGGGCTTTGCTGTCGTGGCTGCTGACGTGAATGAGGATCCGTACAACGACGGAAAGCTCAATTATTCGTTTGAACAGTGTGACTCGTCCGACAAAAATGCTGTAGCTGATATCTTCGATCGCTATAAGATAAATATTCTGATTCATGCCGCTTTTACGGTCGATAACGACCTTGGTCCGATCGTAACGGATAAGGAGATAGGTGCATCGAAGCAGTGTGATAAGTTTATATACCACTATGCGATGACGGAGAACGTTGAAAAAATTGTGCTTGTAAGTACAGCTCAGTTATATGAATACCCTAAGACACGCGAGCCGATACGCGAAGATTCGGATATCAAGACAACAACTAACTATGCAGTTCTGAAGTATAACGCCGAAAAGGCGCTTGTATCGGAATTGCTCCACCACAAGGAAGTTCTATGCTGTGTAATAAGGATACCTCCGGTATACACGCTGAATTTCACGGAAAACCTTATCGCGAAGATAACAGACCCGAAGGACGGTACAAAGTTTGTATCGGGCAAGGGACAGTATGGATTCCAGCTTTGCTGCGTACACAATCTTGTTGATTTCATACTCTGCTATCTGAAGAATGCGGACGATATCAAGTACGCGGGCACGTATAATGTCTGCGACAAGCTGCTCACGACGGCGGCAGATATCATCACGTTCATGAGAGAGAATCATCATCTCGGCACGGTAGTGCAGAAGTCGCCCAGCGGAGCTATCTCTAAGCTGAAAGGTATTTTCGGCAACAAGGAAGAAAAGACGAATTACCGTTATCTCGACATCTCAAAGCTCGAGAACAACAATATGCTCGACACTACAAAGGCGTCGAAATTCGTGACCTTCCGTTGGGACATACACAATACGAAGTAAAAAA
>DEDQ01000008.1:3459-13982 GCA_002350065.1 Ruminococcus flavefaciens | reverse complement strand
AAGTATTTCGATGCCGGCATAAATATTGCTCCACCTATATGGTGGAGCTTTTTGTTATGGAGGTGTTTTATGGATAAGAAAACAGGCACGGGCGCTAAGATAGTTTCTGCTGCACCGTATATCCTCGTTGCTGTTTATGCCTTTGTTTCGGCGCTCACGCTGTTTATGAACGGTGACGACTACATATGGTATTACCTTGGAACTGACGATTCAATTGTCGGATATCAGACTCCTAACGGCAGATATTTTTCCAATTTTTTGACTGTTCTGATCGTCAGGTATCCCGCTTTCAGGCTTCTGTTTATTCCCGCAGTACTTTTCGCGTTTGTATATGTTGTTGCGAAATTGTTTGATATTGAGAAAAAGACGCCCGGAGTGAAGCTTTGCTTCTCGCTTGCATCTCTTATCCTGATCCCTTCTGCGACCTACTGTGAGACGATACTGTGGCAGTCGGGATTCTGTAATTATGTCTTTTCAGCCGTTCTGACGCTGATTTATATTATCATGCTGTTCAAGGTTCTTTTCCTCGGAGGGAAATTCAAAGCCTTCCATTTTGTTTTATTTCCCGTTCTTGCGCTCTCTGCGGGACTTTGTGTTGAACATATTGCGATATATGATATCGTGCTTGGAATAGCTTCTATAGTCCTTTTGCGCGTTAGAAAGAAGAAGTTTTACATAGCTCCTGTTCTGTATCTTATCTCAGCGTGTGCTGCTGCTGCGATAATGTTCACGAACGGCAATTATTCACAAATCGCCGATTCCGGAGACGAGCTCGGAACAAGAACTTTTTACTTCGCGTTTTCTGATTTCTTCTACAATGCTGAGGTATTTGTTGTACCGCATTTTATCAGTCAGTGTTTTGTTATCAATATTATCATTACTGCATCGTTTCTTGTGCTCTATCGTTTCCGCAATGAGAGGTTCAAGGCTTCAAAATATGCTCCGATATGCATTTGCATCGTCCTTCTCTACACTGCTTATTCGGTGTTTTATTCATGCTTTGCCGAGCTTGCCGCAACAAAACCTGATATGAAGATACGCGGTCTTGAGTTCGCATTCACCTTTGTTTATATCGTTGCTCTCATGTATCTTATCTGGGTCTTCTTTGATGGCGACAAGGTCATAAGGCTATATTTCTATATATGCAGTGCGATAATGCTCATGGCTCCGTTTACGGTGATAAACCCTGTTACAGCGCGATGCTTCTTTGAGAATTATGTTTTCTGGATCATCCTGAGCGGTGAGCTCTTCTTCACGGCTGTAAGCCACTTCAAGAAGGAAGTCAATTCGTTCGAGAGCATATGTGTTCTGTCGTTTACGGCATTTCTTACGGTCTTTATTCTCGGAGCGGGTATCTCCAACAAATATTACAACGCTCTGCGTTTCGACTTCATAAAAACGCAGATAGACGAAGGTATTAATCCCGTGATACAGATAATAGATCTGCCCTATCAGGAATACACTCACGATGATCTCATCGACCTTTATTCTGATTCATCAGCCTCGGCTGATGACGTGACATATTATAAGCTCATATGCAAGTATTACGGCATAGACGGCGAGGGAGTCCGCTATATGCATATCTCTCCCGCGGACTATTATCTCTACAACAACAAGTAAACTGATAACGGCGGTCGGAATTATCCGACCGCCGCTATCATTTTTAGGGTGGTTTATATGAAAAATGAAGAAATCTTTTCCTTTGATGATTCTATTATAGGCTTGGTTTATGACAGTCAGGTGAAAATGCTCTGAAAAGCGAGTGTCTCAGTTGTAAACATTTTTCTGCCAAATTATGAATTAAAAATATCCCTCCGGAAAACCGGAGGGATAATGCTTTATTGAATTATTCTTCGTTGTCTGTTACTTCAAAAGTGATGTCGATGTGCTTCCACTTGCCGATGCTTGAAAGGTCAACAGCATTCTTGAATTCGTCTGAGTCTTCGGTGAGGTATGTGGAATATGATTCGTCAGCGTAGATAATTGCTTCAAGACCAAAATCATTCTCAACGAATACATCGCCGGAGAGCTTGATCTCCTGACCGTCTATCTTGAGGCTATTTATCTTTATAGAAGCGTTATCAGTTACATCTGAGAGGCTTACTCCGAGGACGGTGAAGCCTTCGGGATCAGCTGTTCCTGCGTCGATAGAAGCTGTAAATGTGCCGTTTCCTTTGACCTTTACGAATTTGCTTCCCTTTGCGAGCTCGCCCTTGTCGTAGCCCCAGTAGTAGTTGTCGAAATTCTTATCAGCAACTACTATATAAGCTTCGTCGTATTCAGGAGAGATGTACTCGCTGCTTGTTGAAGCTGCCTTAGTAGTTGTTGTTGCTGAGCTTGAAGATGAACCAGCCTTTGTAGTTGTCTTGGCAGATGATGAGTAATTATCATCATCGTCCCAATCGTAGTCATAGTCGTAGTCATAGTCATCGTCGTCCCAGTCATAGCCTGAGTTGCTGTATGAGTTGAAGATCTCCTTAGCAACGCTCTCAGCGCCTTCCTTAGCGAGATCCTTGTCGAAGCCTACCTTTATGAGGATTTCCTCGATGAAGTCCTTGACATCGTCCTCAGAGGTGTATTCTTCAAGCTCGTCTTCAAGCTCGTCAGGATCAGATATCATTACAGCGTTCTTCTTTGAAGGAACTGAAGGATCAGCGCCGTTCTGGAAGCCGAATGTGAATGTAAGTCTGCCGTAGTTTTGGCCTTCGATATTGATATCGCCTGCGATAGACTGGCTCTTGCCGTCAGATGTGAAGTCGATAGCTATCGGATCGTCAACATCGGGGATTATGAATCTTGTGTTAGCCTTGAAGTAGCCGTACTCTTCGTCAACTACCTCGTAATCGTCGAACTCGATAGTGAATGTTTCATCGTCAGTTGTGAAGTCGATGTTACCTGTGTAAACGTCGTTCTTGCCGTCAGCAATGAGCTCAGCCTTGAACTCAGGCTCCTTGTCGCCGTCGAGTAAGTAAGCCTCACCGCGAACCTTATCGTCGCTCTTGCCGAGAATGATCATGAATTCCTCATATTCGTCCTCGCCTTCTACCTTGACACCTCTTATCTTGCCCTTAGCGTCGATGTATGTGCTTACTGTAACAGTTTCGTCGCTGAATTCTTCCTCAGCAGCGTACTTGATCTCGTCGAGAGCGTTATCGAGTGCCTCGTCGTATTCCTTAGAGGAAACAGCTTCGAGTCTGTCAACGACTATCTCCTTGAGGAGGTCATCGTCCTTAGCGGACTCGATGAAATTCTTAGCGATCTCGTTAGCTTTCTTCTCGTCAATCTCGACTGAAACAACAGCATAGTTCATGTCGATGTCGTTGATAGTTACTGTTTCTTTTTTATTAAGAGAAACATCGCCAACAGAATCGTTCCATACCTTAACGTAGCGAGCGACTTCCTGCTCGATCTCCTCGGGAGTGATAACGGAAGCGGGATCCTTCATAGCCTTCTTGTAGGCGTCGATAACTTCCTTCTCCTCGTCGCTGTAGGTATTCTCTTCTATGAGCTTGCCTGCGTCAACGCCGAGCCACTTTTCTGTGAGCTCAGGGATACGAACGAAGTATTCCATTGCTGAAGTGTCGGAAGCGATATCGCAGGTGATGAGTCTGTCGTCGTTGAGGTCCCAGTAAACGCTGCCGTCGATGAGGCTGTCTTTTGACTGTGCTTCAGCGCCGATAGCGATCGAATCAATATTCTGGATGATGTCGATAACCTGTGAATCTTCCTCGTACTCGTCGTCGAGACCTATCTCGTCGATAATGAGGTCTTTTACTTCGTCAGTAGCCTCGTACTTGAGCGAGATGTTAGTGCTCTGACCCTCGTCAAGCTTGTCGAGACCCTTCTGGTAAGACTCAGAGACCTTCTTGGCGAAATCGTTTGCATTTTCTTCGTTTACCCATGCGTAGTATTTTTCAGGACTTGAAATGCGGAGCTTGACCTGATTCTTTACAAAGTCTGAAAGACAGTAAGCAGCCACACCGCCTCCTGCAACAACTGCTACAGCACCTGCTGTAACAACAGCCGCAACGCCGAGGATAAGACCTGTGTGCTTTTTCTTGACGGTCTCTACTCCGGTTACGACGTCCCCTACGTTGTTGTTGAAATCATTATAATCCGGCATTAGTTACCCCTCCTTAAAGGTGTTTGAGAAAGTTTTTCTCTTTTTAAATTTGTGTTCATTACGACAATTTTTTTGCCTTTTTAATACTATCACAAAAATACTCCCATGTCAATGGAAAAACCGCATTTTCGCCGAATTGTATTACAATTGTCCATTTTTGTATTACAAATGTAACCGACTGTACAAATATATATTTAACTGCGAAAAAGTGAGAAAATCAGTGATAAATCGTAAAAAATCCGCAAAAACGAGCTGCAACATCAAAAGACGGCACTTGCAGTTCTAATAAACTTATGATATAATCATATCATCGTTTAGGAGGAGCTTATGAAGAGATTGATACCGGGCACGACCATTAAATATACGCCGCAGGCAAGAAATGCGGCATTCTCGCTTATAGCGCCGGTGCTTGAAGCTACCGGAGGACTCACGCTCTCGCAGCTGTCAAAGCTCTCAGGACTTGAGGGCTCGACTGTACAAAACTGGATAAAGCGCGGCTGGGTCTCATCGACAAAGGGGAAGAAATACTCCGAGCAGCAGGTGCTCCGCATACTGCTGATAAATATGCTCAGGGGAGCGATGAAGCTGGAAAGCATTGTCAACCTCATGGCATATATAAACGGCGATGTCGAGGATACCTCCGACGACATCATCGACGAGATAACGCTTTATAATATCCTCTGCCGCATTATTTTTACAGCCGAGGACGAGGGAGTATTTGCTCCGGACATGATAGAAGCCCTCATCGAGCGTGAGCTGCGCGAATGTGCAGGCGATATACGCTCGGACGAGGATAAGCTCCACAAAGCCATGTATGTCATGGTTATGGCATATCGCTGTGCCTTTCTCAAATCAGAAGTGGATAAGGGCATGGAAGCGATAGCGTTATAATTTTTGCCGTTACAGAATGAAGCGTTACGCTTGTCTGTCGGATATAGGGAAAAGCTTTAAAAGCTGAAAAAGAGACGCATGGGGGTGCGTCTCTTTTTCGTTTTTATAACCTGAGTCAGTTTATACGTGAGTCAGTGTATGCGGGAAGCTCTGTGTATATCTTTGCGTCGAGCTTCTGGATAGCAAGAGCATCCTGACCGGTAATGCCGTCTCCGGGATTGCAGCAGTCAGCATTTTTCTTTGCTTTGTCGCTGAGCTTGTACTTATCCTTGTTGCCGATGTACTGGAGGATAGCTACAGCGTCGGCTACCGTGACGTTTTCATCAAGATTCGCATCGCCATACCGAATGCTATCAGGAGTATCAGTGCTGCTGCTACTGACGGTAGTTGTGTATATGGTCGAGGTAGATGAAGTTGTCTTTTCTGTAGAAGTTGTAGTGGGCTTGGTCTCGGTTGCTGATGTGGTAGTTGTTGTCTTTATTGTAGTTGTAGTTGTTGCCTTGGGAGCTGTTGTAGTTGTGGAACCGGGCTCAACGTTTATGGGAGTTCCGTTGCCCTTCTTGCCGCCGTCGAGGTTGCTTCCCTCGGTTGAAGCGTACTTGGTGTAGAACTCGTTGAGTGAAACGCCTGTGCCGTTGATTCCGAGCGGTCTCTGGTGGTCAAGACCAATGAACTTGCCCGATGAAGCAGTCTGCCAGAGAGCCTTCTCCATGAGAGCGTACTTGTCTTCTTCCCAGATGATAGTTGTACCGTTGCTTGTATCGGAAACGTCGCCGATGCTGTAAGAGAAGCTCTTCCAGAGTCCGCCTGTATCGCCTGAGTTGGTGTTGAGACACCAGAATGTGTGGTTGATGTGGTTCTTTATCATGTAGTCGCGGAGAAGCGTCATCCACTTCTGATTCTTGCCGTCGTCCATGTGACCGCCCCACTCACCGATGAGCTCGGGAGCGATGTTCTCAGCGTTGATATAAGCCCATGTATCGTACCAGTAGTCCTTGAGGAGCGAATTAGTATCAAAGTCCTTGTCGAACCATGTCTGAGCGTAAACGGACGGACCGTAATCGTGAGGTGAGTAAACTATCTGCGAAGTACCCTGCTTGGGCTTGATGGGATACTTTCTTGCGCCGCGGAAGTTTCCACCCCACCATGCGCCTATATAGGGTGAATTGTCTTTTCTGTCGGGCATACCCCAGTAGTCGCCCTCCATAGCTCCGCTCATTGACTGCTCAACGCCCTCGATGAAGATGAGCGCATTGGGGTTTACGTCGAGGATAGACTCAGCACACCTTGTAGCGGCATAAGCCCAGTTGTTCTCGTCCTTTGAGCCGTCCCACTTTGCAGCCTCTTTGCCTTCCTGACCCTTGCCGTGAGGCTCGTTCTTGAGGTCGAAGCCGATGAGGGTATCATCATTCTTGTATCTTTCAGCCATCCATGTAAGAGTCTCTATCCAGTCCTCAGTAGTAACTCCTGCCTTGCCGTACCAGAGATTGTAGTTATGACCTGAGTTGTCAGTATGCGGGCTGTGGATATCAATGAAAGCCTTGATGCCGTACTTCTTGCACTTGCCAAGGATAATGTCGAATGCTGAGAGCTCGTCGATGAGAGTCTTTCCGTCGGGACCTACGAAGTCCTTGTTGATGCTTCCGTAAGTACCGGCTTTGATAACACCGCCGTTGCCGTCGTCCTCGTCCTTGGGAGGATTATAGCTTGCCTGCATACCGCCGCCTGAGAGCTGCTTAGGCTCGCCGCTCATCCACTCCATAAGGCGCTGAGTAGAAATAGGGAAGCGGATAACGTTGATTCCTCTGTCAGCGACCTCGCGGAGAAGGTCGTCGCAGTCGGCGCTCCAGAGGTAGTGAGGAGCTCCCTCAACGCAGTTGAGACCGAACCAGTTTGCACCGGTGAGCCATACCTCGTTGCCGTTCATGTCGTAGAGACGGCTGCCCTCAGCGTGGAGCCAGTCGTCGTTGCCGTCATCGACCGCGTTAGCGGTTGCAGCGGGCGATGTAAGGACTGCCGAAAAGCTCGAGCCGGCGCCTGAAACGGTCAGCGCAGCGGCTGAGGCAACAGCAGCCATTGCCTTGAAAAATCTGTTCATTGGTATTTCCCCTCTCGTGGATACCGGAATTTTTTTAGTATGGTATCCTGTTAGCTTTATTGTAACATTCAGGGCAGAAAATGTCAACAGAAATATGATGAAAAATCGCAAAAAAATGAACAGCGGCATATTAAAATGCCGCTGTGATATATTAGTTTTTGATAGGGAGGTCTTCAAGCTTGATAAGACCTGCGTCGACCTTCTGAATGGTGAGGGCGTCGTTTCCGGTTATGCCATCGTATTTTAATGTGGAAGTTTCCTGTGCATTATCATCTATAGCAATATGATCCTGCATATTCCAGCCGTTTTCATCACAAGCTTTATTGTCGAAAAGGTATGCGGCGCAGAAATAAAAAGTTGCATTTTCCCTGAGGATATATTATACTGATATATAGCGGACCATAATAACTTCGGAGGTGGGGGATATGATATATCTTCTTGAGGACGAGGGCGGCATACGCAATTTTGTGCTGTATGCGCTGAACAATTCCGGATTCGAGGCGGAGGGCTTTGAGACTCCTTCCGCGTTCTATAAGGCAATGGAGGAGCGCCTTCCCGACCTTCTCCTGCTCGATATAATGCTGCCCGAGGAGGACGGCATTTCCATACTGAAAAAGCTCCGCGGAGCAGGCGAGACGCGCCGGCTCCCGATAATACTGCTCACTGCCAAGAGCACCGAATTCGACAAGGTAACGGGGCTCGACAGCGGCGCTGACGACTACATCACAAAGCCTTTCGGCGCAATGGAGCTCATCTCGCGCATAAAGGCGCTGCTGCGCCGCTCGCGTGACGGCGATGCTGCTGCGGAGGAGCTCACAGCCGGCGGCATAACGTTAGTTCCCTCGCGTCACGAGGTAAGCTGCGGCGGAGCTCCGGTAGCTCTGACGCTGAAGGAGTACGAGCTGCTTTTCACGCTGCTGCGCGAACGCGGTAAAGTCTTTTCGCGTGAGCAGCTCCTGAGCCGGATATGGGGCTATGATTTCAAGGGCGAGAGCCGCACTGTTGATGTTCATATACGTACTCTGCGCTCGAAGCTCGGAGCCTGCGGCGATGTGATAGAGACTGTCCGCGGAGTCGGCTACAGGATAGGGGGAGGAGCGCTTGACTAAGAAAATTTTCGCGAGCATTATGGCTGTTTCGTGCATTGCCGTTACAGTTGCGATGATATTCCTGACGATACTGAACTACAGGGCAACTACCGATTCCACGGCTGGGGACCTTGCCGAAAGCTGCGGCATGATAGCTTCTGCGGTGGAGATGAACGGCGGAAGATACCTCGACGAGACCGACTTCGGCGAGCTCCGCGTAACGTGGATAACCCGCGGCGGCAGGGTAATATTCGACTCACAGAAAGACCCCGATTCCCTTGACGACCACTCCGGCCGTGAGGAGGTCGCTGAGGCGATAGAATCCGGCGAGGGCAGGTCTGAGCGCTACTCTGACACGCTCATGACGACGACGCTGAACCATGCGCATAAGCTCCGTGACGGCTCGGTCATACGAGTATCAAATGCGCAGAGGTCGTTCCCGGCGCAGCTTCTGAAAAGTTTCCAGCCGCTGCTCGCGATACTCGCCGCAGTGACGCTTTTCTCGTTCATATCCGCGTCGCTCATCTCGCGCCACATCGTCAAGCCTATCAACAACATCGACCTCGACCACCCCAAGACCGAGCGCAGCTACAAGGAGCTCGCACCGCTGCTGAGGAAACTCCGCAAGCAGAACGGCAAGGTCAACCGGCAGATGATAGAGCTGCGTCAGAGCCGTGAGCAGTTCGACATAATCACCGAGAGCATGAGCGAGGGACTTATCATCGCCGACCAGAAAGCAAATATCCTCGCGAGCAATGCGAGTGCGTACCGGCTTCTCGGCGTTGAGCCCTCAGAGGAGCAGCACACGGCATTCTCGCTCTGCCACAATGAGGAGTTCCGCCGCTGCATACAGAATGCAATGGGAGGAATGCGCTCGGAGTGCCTGCTCTCAACGGAGGGAGGCGAGCGCAGGGTAATTGCAAGTCCGGCGGACAACTGCGGAAGCGTTACCGGCTTTGTTGCATTTGTTCTTGACGTCACCGAGCAGCAGCAGCTCGAGACCATGCGCCGCGAGTTCACTTCCAACGTTTCGCACGAGCTGAAAACTCCGCTGACGACTATCTACGGCATTGCGGATATGCTCGCGAACGGAATGGTAAAGGCTGAGGACGTAAGCCGCTTCGGAGGCGATATCCGCGGCGAATCTGAACGTCTTATCAACCTCATCAACGACATCGTTTCGCTCTCGCAGCTCGACGAGAACACGGCTCCGCGGCAGGACGAGGAAGTCGATATGTACGAGCTCGCGGAGGAGGTAATAGCCCGTCTTGACATGAATGCCAAGGAGAAAAATATCACAGCCTCGCTCGAGGGCGACCACGTAAAGGTCATCGGCAGCAGGACAGTCCTCAGCGAGATAATCTACAACCTCTGCGACAACGCGATAAAGTACAACGTCAGCGGAGGAAGCTACAGCGTGAGAGTTTCGCATATCCCGACAAAGGCGCTGATAACGGTTTCGGATACCGGAACGGGTATCCCCGACGAACACATCGACCGCATATTCGAGCGCTTTTACCGCGTAGACAAAAGCCGCTCCCGCAAGATAAAGGGAACGGGTCTCGGACTTTCCATAGTCAAGCACGGAGTAAGCTACCACAACGGTACAGTCCGCGTGAGCAGCAAGTCCGGAAAGGGTACAAAATTCATCATCGAGCTGCCTGTTGAGGGAGCTTCTGCAAAAAAGCAGACAGAAATTTCGGAATAGGTATTGTAAAAACTATTTTGTTGTGGTATAATAAATCAGATATTGTAATTTGGAGGTGCATTATGAGTTCCGACCCTTATGGGAATGTAAGATTATATTCCATGCTGCGAAGAGCCATATCCGCGCTTCCGAGCCAATTGCGTCCGAGCCTTATCTCCGGCTGAGTGACGAGTGCGCGTGATGTCTTTCGCAGTAAATAACGCGAAAGGAGATGCGCACTTTTTTTGTGCGCTCACGCAATCATGATAAATTACTACAAGACTGAAAACGGCAGGCTCGATCAGATAGACGAGGCAGAGAACGGCTGCTGGGTATCGGTCATCGACCCTACTCCGCAGGAGATAAAAATGCTCATCGACGACTTCGGGCTCGACAGCGGATTTGTCAAGTCCTCACTTGATGAGGAGGAGTCGTCGCGTATCGAGCGTGAGGACGACCAGACCCTCATCATCATCGACACTCCCGTTTCATCAACAGAAGATGACGAGACGAAAATGTTCTATACCATGCCTATCGGCCTCATCATCACCGAGGAGAACGTTTTCACTATCTCGCTGCATTCAACTCAGATAATCGACGAGGCAGTGCGCGGAACTATCCGCAACCTCCGCCCCA
>DEDQ01000008.1:1945-3403 GCA_002350065.1 Ruminococcus flavefaciens | reverse complement strand
CTGTATTACCTGAAGCAGATAGATAAGATATCATCTGCGGCAGAGCAGCAGCTCCACGACGCGATGAAGAACGAGCTGCTCATGCAGCTGCTCGCGCTTGAGAAATCGCTCGTATATTTTTCGACCTCGCTCAAAGCCAATGAGGCGACTATCGAGAAGATATTCCGCGGCAGAGTTATCAAGCTCTACGACGAGGATCAGGATCTGCTCGAGGACGTGCTCATCGAGATGAAGCAGGCGATCGAGATGTCGAGCATCTATACAGGCATTCTTTCAAGTATGATGGACGGCTTCTCGTCGGTAATATCCAACAACCTGAACATCGTGATGTGGCGTCTTACTATCGTCACTATCTTAATGGAGATACCGAATATCATATTCGCTCTCTACGGAATCAATACGGTAGACCTTCCGCTGCCGTTCACATGGTTTCCGATATCGCTGGCAGTGTTCCTGACGGCAGTCGCGGGATTCGTTCTGATAAAATGGAAGAAGAAATAGATAAAGGACGTTCTTACGAACGTCCTTTTTGTATTTACAATACCGTTGTCAGCTTCGGAGTTTCGCCGTCCTTGAGCTGTTCCAGCATATTCCGGAGCTCTATAAGCTCCGGCACGAGCTCGTCACTTTCGGTGCGGGCGAAGTAGCTTATACGCGTGCATACTCTGTCTACCTCGGCGAGCTTGTTATTCTTCACGAGAACAGAAGCCGTGCGGCGGAAGTCCTCCCAATCGCGTTCGAGCTTTTCCGCAGCATCGACTGCCTCCGCGGAGCTGCCGCTGTTCCATAGCTCACGCACGGAGTCGGAATCCTCTATCAGCGCCCCGCACCGCAGATTCACCCATACGCCCGAGAATACAGCTCCCGCAAGGAGGATAGCGAGTATCATGAGACTTATCTTTATCCGTGTCATTTTTCCTCTCCCTTCACCGTGAGCGGCCTTCCGCCTGATTTGCGGAAAATACTGCATTTGCCGGAGCTGTCGGCAGTCATGATAAAGACCTCGTCAAGCCGCAGATTCTTGCTCTTTGCAGTACGCTTTGCAAAGTCGGGGTCGAGCCCGAGCGAGCGCAGTGCCGCCGAGATGACCCTCCCGTCGGAGACTATCACCTGCGGCGGGTCGGAATCCTCCGGAGAGATGCCGAGCTCCGAGCGTACCGGCGTATCCGCGGAGGGGTGCTTCATCACGGAAATGCTGCCGTTTGTCTCGACAATTGCGAACTGCACCTCGGCGATGTCGAAAACGTCCTTGCTGCGGAGGGCTGCCATTACATCGTCTACCGAGAAGCGCAGCTCGCGCATGACCTTGCGGTCGATAGCTCCGCTGCTGATGATTATCTTAGGACTGCCGGAGGTAAGCTCGCGCACCTTCGGGAAGCGCAGTCCCAGCCACGAGACCGCTACCTCGAAGCAGACAAGCAATAGTATCGGCGTAATGCCGACTATCATGGGGATATC
>DEDQ01000008.1:0-1923 GCA_002350065.1 Ruminococcus flavefaciens | reverse complement strand
TCCGAGGGCTGGAGCTCGCCGAGCTGACGCTTTCCCATGAGCCGCACCGCGAATATTACGAGTATATAAAGTATCAGCGCACGAACAAGACTTATCGACATTTTAACAGCTCCTTTTTTGATTATTATCTCCGGTTGGGAAGAAAAATATGTGCGCAGCAGTGTGAATAATCCTCCGCCGGCGGGACATAATAATTACAGCTTTTAAAGCTGAATCAAATCAAAAGGAGTGTATCCAAATGGAAAACAAGCACAAAAACGACTGCATCAAATGCTCAGTATCACAGTGTCAGAACAACATGGTGACAGAGAATTACTGCTCGCTCAGCTCTATCTCTGTAGGCACTCATGAGGAGAACCCGACCGTTCCCGAGTGTACCGACTGCAACAGCTTCGTAAAGCGTACAGGCTGTCACTGAGAGCCGGTCATTTGCCAAGCGGGCGGATAACATCCGCCCGCATACATATTTCTTCCGTGTGCGAAAGCAGACTTTGCCTTTTGTAAGGAGTATGTCCGTGAGCTGCCCGCGGAGGCACTCCGCCCGCCGCGGCATAATATATGACGGAATTTTGTAATAATTATGAATAGACCGTGAACGTTTATCCCGCGATTGGACATCTTTACCAAAGAAGAGGACTCTTTACAGTCAAATCGGGAAAATTTTTTTAATACTATTGCATTATATCTCTTTTTCATGTATAATATATATTAAGGAATTAGCATACTATTTTTATCCAGTCAGGAGGCTGATAATATGTTCGATAAAACAATGACCTTCACAGTAAATGAAGATAAGGAAGCAGAGCTCAGAAAGAACCTCACCGTTATTTATGACGCTCTCGTTCAGAAGGGATATAACCCGATAAATCAGATCGTAGGCTACATTCTCTCTGAGGATCCGACCTACATAACTACCTTCAACAATGCGAGAAACCTTATCCGTCACATCGACCGTGACGAGCTTTTACAGGTTCTTGTAAGGAACTACCTCGAATCATGAATACGTTCCCGGCTGACTTCGCACAGGAAGCGGCAGGGTTTATGAACTTTGACGGCTGTGGCAGCGTTTATACTTAACGCTGCCACTTTTTTCATCTTATAAAATCTGCGGCAGCGGACATAATACTTCTGCGGGGATATCCCGCGGTAAAGGAAAATGCCTATGAAAAAAATAGCTTCTGCGGCGGCGATACTGACTGCCGCAGTCATGCCTGCCGTGTCGGTGTGTGCTGCTGACTGCACTAAAATCGGATACGGGCAGGGCACCGAAAAGGACGCGCAGAACCGTCCGACCGGCGCTCTGCAATTCAACGACCGCTTCGGCGACCTTGATGCCTTCGCCCTGTCGGGAGATGAAAACAGGATAATAATCACCTTCGACCAAGGCTACGAAAACGGCTATACTGCGAAGATACTCGATACGCTGAGGGAGAAGAACGTAAGCGCGGTATTCTTCCTCACGGGCGATTACGCAAAGAAAGAGCCCGAACTCGTTAAGAGAATGATCGCCGAGGGACATACTCTCGGAAATCACGGTATGACCCATGCGAGCCTCCCCACGCTCTCCGAAAAAGAGGCGGAGGAGGAGATAATGTCGCTTCATGATTACGTGCTGAACAACTACGGATATGAAATGCAGTATTTCCGCTGTCCGTGCGGAGAATACTCCGAACAGGCGCTTGAAACGGTTCAGAAATGCGGCTACAAGACGGTTTTCTGGAGCTACGCCTACGTAGACTGGAAGACCGATTCCCAGCCCCAGCCGGCTGAGAGCCTGCAAAAGCTGACTGATTCAGCTCACGGCGGAGAGATACTTCTCCTGCACTCGGTATCAGCTACCAATGCGGAGATACTCGGCGACGCGATAGACGCATTCAGAGCCAAAGGCTACAAGGTATAAACAAAACAGCCCTGAAGAAGCTT
>DEDQ01000042.1:14146-16082 GCA_002350065.1 Ruminococcus flavefaciens | reverse complement strand
TCATCTGTCTTAGTTGTAGATGTTGTAGTTGTAGTATCAACATCTGTTGTAGTAGTTGTTGTTGTAGTTGATGTGGAATCGACCTTAGGAACTATAACATGGATAGCACCGTTAACGCATACGATATGATTGGTCATATCAACGCCGTCAGCAGATGAAACGCTGAAGAAGTCGTTATCCCAAACTACAGGATACTTGCCCTCAGGAGTTCCCTTAGGAACTGTGTATGAGAGTGTCATAACCTTAGCGCCGTTAGCAGCAGCCATCTCATTGCCCTTCTCGTCAGCGAATGCGAACTCGAAAGTAGCGGGGTTAGCTACGACCTTAGCGCCGTAAGCATCTGAGCCTGAAACTGAAGTATATACAACAGTGTCAGCAGTTACCTTGAACTGAGCGCCGCCGATAGGAAGATTAACCTTGTTCGGGTCTAATACGAGAACAGGTACCTCTACTGTTTCGCCGGGAACAGCAGTAACCTCAGAGATCTGCCAGAGAATAGCACCGTCAGGAGCTGTTACAGTGGTAGTTGTAGTTGTTGTTGTACCTTCACCTGTAGATGTAGAAGTTGTAGTTGTGTCAACAGGTGCAGAAGTAGAAGTTGTAGTTGTTACGTCTGTGGACGTTGTAGATGTAGAAGTTGTTGTCTCATCGTCGATGATGATAGCACCGTCTACAAAGCTG
Source organism: Ruminococcus flavefaciens (assembly GCA_002350065.1). Lineage (GTDB taxonomy): Bacteria > Bacillota > Clostridia > Oscillospirales > Ruminococcaceae > Ruminococcus > Ruminococcus flavefaciens_N. The sequence continues at coordinate 15,401 of DEDQ01000042.1, read as the reverse complement.
ATCTTAGCTGTGATATCAGCGCCGTTTGTATCAGATACAAATGCCTCTGTCCAGCTGATCGGGTACTCACCGGGCTTAGCGGTCTCGCTTACCTTATATGTGAGCTTGATAACGGTAGAACCGTCCTTAGCCTCTACGCCCTCACCGATCTTATTTGCGAAAGCAAATTCGTTGGTGTCTTTATTGAATGAAACGGGTGCAGAGTATGCATCTGAACCGGCAGCACCTGCAAGTGCGATAGGATCAGATACGGGGAGATCGAACTGAGCGCCGCCAACTGCGAGGTTCTTCTCGCCAACAGTAACTGTTGCCTCGAGCTCAACTGTATCGCCGGGCTTAGCGTGCTTCTTCTCGATAGTCCATGTGATATCGCCGTCAGTAACGTCATCAACGATGATCATACCGTCAACGAGTTCAACGAGTGATGTGATGTCGTTGCCGTTTGTATCGGAAACGAATGCATTCTTGCCCCAGATCACAGGATATTTGCCTGCAGGTGTGCCAGCAGGGATATCGAAGTTAACTACAGCAACGATAGCACCGTCCTCAGCAGCGACCTGACCGCCCTTAGCGTTAGCGAAAGCGATCTCATTTGTAGCTGTGTTGGAAGTTACGTTTGCGCTGTAAGCAGCGGAATTCTTGCCAACAGAAGCAAGAGCGAACTTATCGCTGGAAACGGTGAACTGAGCACCTGCAACCTCGAGTGAAGCAGTGCCTACCTTAGCAGCGATCTCCATCTTAGCTGTAGAACCAGCCTTAGCGTGAACAGTGGGGATCTCCCATGTTACAGCGCCGTTTACGCCAGCCTCAACAGTGATAGAACCGTCCTTGAGAGTTACCTGAGAAGTGATGTCCTTGCCGTTTGTGTCTGTGACCATAACGTCGTCCCACTTAACAGGGTAAACGCCTGATGCACCGGCAGGAACAGTGAATGTAAGAGATGCGATAACTGCGCCGTCAGCAGCGATGTTAGCAGCACCCTTGTCCTCACCGAAAGCGAACTCAGCAGTGTCTACATTTGCAGTAAGTGCAGAGCTGTAAGCTGCGCAGGTCTTGTCTGCAGCGCTGAGCTTGATAGGTGATGCAGCGTTGATGTCGAACTGAGCACCTGCAACTGCAAGGTCAGACTGACCGTCAACGATGATGTCCATCTTTACAGTGGAACCAGCCTTAGCTTTTACATTCGGGATAGCCCATACAGCCTTGCCGTTATTAGCGGTTGTTGTAGCTGTTGTTGTATCCTGAGCTGTAGAAA
>DEDQ01000042.1:13795-14116 GCA_002350065.1 Ruminococcus flavefaciens | reverse complement strand
TGTAGTTGTAGTTGTTGTCTCAACCTTAGGCTGAGTTGTTGTAGTAGTTGTAGCTACGTCGCCAATGATATTGATCTTTGCAGACTTAACATTTGCGTCGAACTCGATCTTGTTGTAGCCGTCTTCTACGACATGGAATCTTGAGAATGTCCAATCGTATGAACCGGGCTTAGCTGTTGTAGGAACCTTGAACTGGAAGATCATTACAGGCTGAGATTCATCAACCTCTAACGGATCGCCTGACTTGAGAGTTCCGCAGTAGTAGGTATCCTGTATCTTCTCGAATGTATATGTACCTGAATCCTTTACAGCGTAGCATAC
>DEDQ01000042.1:12172-13703 GCA_002350065.1 Ruminococcus flavefaciens | reverse complement strand
TACCTTGTGGCCGCCAGCCTGTACGCCGACCTCGACCTCAACTGTATCGCCGGGCTTTACATCGATGTCCCGAGGAGTGATAACGAAATCAGAAGCAACATTCTTGGGAATACTTGCTGTAGTAGTAGTACCCTGAGTTGAAGCTGTTGATGCTGTTGTTGTATCCTTGGAATCGCCCTCGATAACGATAGTACCGGGCTTGACTGTAGCGTCAAACTCGATCTTGTTGATACCGTCTTCAACAACGTGGAATCTTGAGAGGTTCCAGTTGTATGTGCCGGGAGTTGCAGTCTTTGGGATCTGGAAGTTGAAGATGATAACGGGCTCATCTTCGTTTACCGGTGTAGGATCACCGCTTGAAAGTGTTGAGCAGTAGTAGGTATCGCCGAGAAGCTCAAACTTATAGTTGCCGCTGGCGCCAACTGCATAGCAGAGCGGATCGTCAACTGTGTAAGTGATTCCCTGCGGGAGATCAGCATTATCGAGACGAACGATATACTGACCGACCTTGTGGCTTCCTGCGTCAACATAGCACTCGACCTCGACATTATCGCCGGGCTTTGCATTAACAGTTTTAGGCGTTACGATAAAGTCAGCCTTTGCATTCGGGTCAGGCGCCTTTGTAGTTGTGGTATTCTTTTCAGATGATGTCGTTGTAGCCTTGGTCGTATTTGTAGTGTTGTTAACGTCGCCCTCGATAGTGATCTTACCGGGCTTAACGTTTGCGTCATATTCGACCTTATTGATACCATCTTCAACAACGTGGAATCTTGAAAGATTCCACTCGTACTCACCGGGAGCAGCATCCTTCGGGATAGTGAAGTTGAAGATTATAACAGGCTCATCTTCATTGACCGGTGTAGGATCACCGCTTGAAAGAGTTGAGCAGTAGTAAGTATCACCAAGAAGCTCATACTTGTAGTTGCCGGCAGCTCCTACAGCATAGCAGAGGGGATCATCAACAGAATATGTGATTCCCTGCGGAAGATCAGATTGATCGAGACGAACGATATACTGACCTACCTTGTGGCTTCCAGCACTTGCGTAAACTTCAACCTCAACAGTGTCACCGGGCTTAGCCTTGATATCATTAGGAGTTACAACGAAGTCAGCCTGAACAGCAGTCTTATTGACAGCTCCGTCCAGCACTTCCCCCATACTAACGTTAGGCTGCTCAGCAGATATACTGCCGGCAGCACTAACATTAAAAGGAGAAGCAAATGCACTCGACATGAGCGATGCGCTCATTGCGAAGGACGTAACTGCCGCAAGCAGTTTCTTCATTTGTGCATTTCCTTTCCGAGCATTTGCTCTATTAGATTGATCTCACCTATTGAAGAGGATTACTTCTGAAGCTGAGCGCTTGTGCAAGTACCCTTTGAGATATCAACGAGGTGAACGATGCTCTGGATGATAGCCTGTGAGTCGTTAGAATCAACATCTGTTGTATCCTTATCGCAGCAGTTAGCGTTGATCTTGCCCTGTGCAGACATATCATATGACTTAGCGTCATTGAGCCACTTGTTGAGAA
>DEDQ01000042.1:11210-12076 GCA_002350065.1 Ruminococcus flavefaciens | reverse complement strand
TTCTGTTGTAGTAGTTGTTGTACCCTCGCCCTTAACAACGATCTTACCAGGATTGATAGTAGCGTCAAATTCGATCTTGTTGATACCGTCTTCAACAACGTGGAATCTTGAGAGGTTCCATGTGTATGTTCCGGGCTTAGCTGTTGCAGGAACAGTGAATGTGAAGATCATTACAGGCTCGTCTTCGTTAACCTCTGTAGGATCGCCGCTTGAGAGTGTTGAGCAGTAGTAAGTTTCGCCGAGAAGCTCGAACTTGTAGTTACCGTTGCCCTTAACTGCGTAGCAGAGCGGATCGTCGAGTGAAGCTGTGATACCCTGCGGGAGATCAGCGTTGTCAAGACGAACTACGTACTGACCAACCTTGTGGCTGCCAGCCTTAGCGTAAACCTCAACGTCAACTGTCTTGCCGGGCTCAACCTCTACGTCAGCAGGAGTTACGACGAAGTCCTTCTGAGCATTGGGGTTAGTTGTAGCAGTTGTTGTAGTTGTTGTAGTCTTGGGACCCTCTGTTGTAGTTGTTGTAGTACCAGGTGTTACATCGCCTTCAACAGTGATCTTACCAGGATTGATAGTAGCGTCGAACTCGATCGGTTTGATACCGTCTTCAACAACGTGGAATCTTGAGAGGTTCCAGTCATAAGTACCGGGCTGAGCTGTCTCGGGGATCTTGAATGTGAAGATCATTACAGGCTCGTCTTCGTTAACCTCTGTAGGATCGCCGCTTGAAAGTGTTGAGCAGTAGTAAGTATCGCCGAGAAGCTCGAACTTGTAGTTACCGTTGCCCTTAACTGCGTAGCAGAGCGGATCATCGAGTGAAGCTGTGATACCCTGCGGGAGATCAGTGTTGTCAAGACGAACTACGTACT
>DEDQ01000042.1:10073-10987 GCA_002350065.1 Ruminococcus flavefaciens | reverse complement strand
CCGTTCTTTGTTGTCATCTTGCCGTTGCTCTCGATCATGCATGACATATTGTCAGGATACTCTGCATCAGCAACGTAATCAGCAAAGTCGATAGTGTATGTACCAGCGGGTGTACCCTTCTTGAATACAGCGTCCTGAACGTAGATCGGATAAGAATCAGACTTATCGCCGGACCACTTATAGCCTGTACCGTCCTTAGCTGTGATCCATGTAGCTGAACCCCATGCATTGTCGATGTTGCCAGACTTGTAACCAGCCTGAGCGAAGTACTGACCGTCACCGGTGCTGCTGTAGTAGTCGCCTCTTCTCTCGTTCTGGATAACTGTACCAGCAAAGCCGATGATGTTATCTGTTGAACCGGTTGAGCCGTCAGAGAGAGTAACGTCTCTCTTAGCAGCATAGTAAGGAGTACCAGCCTCGTGGCTTACGAAGCTTACGTTAGCTGTAGAAGCGTCGCCGTCCTTAGAGTTTACTGACCACTGGCAAGTGATAGAATCGCAGTCATTTGTAGCCTCGTTGAGGTAGATACCGAAGGGGATAGTAACATCTCCGGCAGCGATCTGATCAGCAGTGATAGTTGTGCTTACAGCCTTACCAGCTGTATCTTCAAAAGCACGAATCTCAAGAGTCTTGCTTGAGTCAGCAGCACCTGTAGCAAAAGGAACTGCTGAGCCTACCATTGATGCAGCCAAAGCAAGTGAAGCAGCTGCAGAAACAAGTTTCTTCATTTGTAATAATTCCTTTCTTTAGGTTTTTACGCCTATTAATAACTTATGAACTTGGGTTTGTATTCCTTTGTAAGGGGGACAAATCAGATAATCTTCAGATATTGGCTATTGGATCAAAGAGTTTTTATAACACCCGCATCCCACTTCTGGATAGTAAGTGCGTCGTTAGGTGTTACACCAGGGTTA
>DEDQ01000042.1:0-9824 GCA_002350065.1 Ruminococcus flavefaciens | reverse complement strand
TGATCCGGAGTGTGTTTCTCTGTCAGTAGGAACAACGCTTATTTCAGCAACTGCGCCCGGCTTTGCATTTGAAGCAACTGTACCCGAGATCGTGCAGAAAGTACCCTCGCCTGTGATCCAGCTTGATGCGCTGTCAACAGATGTTGACCACATCACTGAGATAAGGCCCTCGTTTTCTGCATAGCTGTTGAATGAGGGGAGAAGTGATGCTGATGGATCACCACTTACTGAGCCCGCAAGCTTGCCTGCCTTTACGTCTGTGATCTTGATAACCGCAGAGTCGTACTTGATTGAGAATTCGCAGCACTGAATACCTGTTGAAGGTATATCAGCCATGGATACGTCCACAGTGAACTGCCCTCCTGCCTCTGCTGTCGCCTTGCCGACGGATATCTGCACTGTTTCGTCAGCCGCAACAGCGGGAGCGATCGAGCAGACTGAAAGTGAAAGCATCGCTGCAGCCATAGCCCCGATGACTATCTTTTTTGTCTTCATGATTTTTTCCTCCTTCTTCATTGATTGTTATATAACAAAGGAACAGGTGCCCCTTTTATTATATCTTGGTTTGCTTGCAGCCGCCTCGGCTGCGGGATCGAATTACAGGGCTGCGCACAAACGCCGCCAACTTCGTGCAGTATTTGTACACACCGCCTCCGGAAGGGACTCGATAACGCTGAGACCCGCCGATCCGGACGCATAAAAGCGCATCCTGACCCAATGAGCCCATACCCCATATTTATTCATGATTTCATTATATATCAGCTCTCAAAAAAAGTAAATAGGTTTATGCCGTTTTTGGAATTATGTCTAAACAAGGCACCCGTTTTTTGCACGGTTTGCACAATCAGAAAATTCCTCAAAAAACTCCTTGCAAAAGCTAATATTAACGAAATGTGAACAACTTTATTTATTTGTCAAGCTTGCGAAATTCTTCCGGAATACTCTCATCAATTATGCTGTTGAGGATGTCCCAGTTGAAGTCGGGATAGGTGCCGCGGGGTATCGCTGAGCCTATTCCGTGAACTGCCGCCAGCTCGGGTGTATACTTGCTGTACGGATAAACTCTGAGGTTGTCATAATCGCCTGCTTCGTAGTGTATTATATTAGGTATAACGCCTACGTTTTCGAGCGATATCTCGCCTGTTTCTCCGTCCATGACGATATCGAGGTCAGGCATTTCTCCAACGAGGTTGAAGTTATCCGTCTGGGCGCAGATAAAGTTGCCCATCGAATAGAAAACAAAGCCCTTTGAACCGTCACTTCGCGGTATCCATTCCATAGTTTCGGCAGTATGTGTATGGCAGCCGAGGATAATATCTGCTCCCCATTCCACCATTTTATGCGCGAGCTCTATCCTGTCCTGTGAGACCTCGTGAGTATCCTCAACGCCCCAGTGAGCAGAAACGACGACAACATCAGCGAGCTCCTTTGCCTCTTTTATCTGCCTCTCGATAACGTCCTCTTCGCTGTTCATGACAACTCTGAGGGGGCAGCCCTCGGGGAAAGCAAAGCCGTTGATGTGCTCGGCATATGCAAGAAAAGCTATCTTCACGCCGTTGACCTCGCGCACGCGTATATCGTTCGCATCGTCCTCATTGAGATATGCTCCGAGGACGGTAAGGTCGTTTTCAGCAGCCTTGACGTTCCAGAAGCTGATCGATTCTTCCAAAGCGTCCGCGCCGAAGTCGAGAAGATGATTGTTCGCCATAGTGAAAACATCGAAGCCGAGGTCTATGACCGCGTCTGCGACCTCGGGAGGCGAATTGAACAGCAGAGCTCCGCCGTCGGCGCCCCTTACGGGGTTGCTCTGGCTGATTATGGTCTCCTGATTCAGAACAGCCACATCAGCGTCCTCGATGAGGTATTTGACATTTTCATAAAGCGGTCGGAAATCGTATGCAGCGCCATCGCCCGCAAGCCTTTCCGCGTTTTTGAACACTGAATAGTGTATCAGATTATCACCGGCAGCGATAAAGTGAACGCGCTTGTCCTCGGCAGGAGGAGCGGTCTCGGGTTCGGTCGCAGGGGCTTCGTCACTTGTTGAGCCTGATGCGGCAGATGATACTGTATCCGAGCTGTTCCCGCGTGAGTCTCCGCCCACGTCCGAGCAGCCTGCAAATGACATTATCATGACGCATATCGCGGCAGCAGCAGCCGCTGTGCGTTTAAAATCAGCCATATCTTTTCTCCTTAATGTGCGAAAGCCTGTCATTCCGCACCTTAATTATATCACATTGATTTTCATTTTGCAATTACTAATTGTATGATTTTTATGTATAATTACAGTCAGTTTTATATGAATAACCGATGCTTTAAGCTAAGAAAACGGCTATACACAGGCGTTTCAGCACGTTTCTCATTATAAATAACCGACACTTTGTCATTTCTGACGAAATTTATCCAAAGCTTTTGTGCATTCTGTCAGATTGGAGCTGAATGAACTCTCCGGCAAGCGCTTCCGCCTCCGCATATGAACTGAGCTGATAGCATCTTCCGCGGAATTTTGCCGAGCCGTAGAAGCCGTTCATATACCATGCCGCGTGTTTGCGAGCCTCGTGCATAGCCATTTCCTCGCACTTGGGACTCATGTCGAGCATCATGCGTATATGCCGGAGCATTATCTCCATGCGCTCCTCGACCGTCGGCGGAGCATACTCCCTGCCCTCAAGCGCCGCTTCGACCTCCTCGAATACGAAGGGGCGTCCGTAGCTTCCGCGCCCTATCATGACGAGGTCACAGCCGGTCTGCTCGTACATAGCAAGAGCCGAAGCCGCGTCCGTGATATCTCCGTTGCCTATGACCGGAATACTCACCGCAGCCTTGACCTCCCTGATAATGCCGGAGTCAGCCTTGCCGCTGTAAAACTGGTCACGCGTGCGCCCGTGAACGGCTATCGCAGCAGCTCCGGAAGCTTCAAGAGCCTTTGCCATTTCGACTGCGTTTATGCTTTCAGCGTTCCAGCCGCTGCGTATCTTCACCGTGACCGGGACCTCTCCCGCAGCCTTTACCGCCGCCGCAGTTATATCCGCCGCGAGAGGGATATCCTTCATCAGCGCCGAGCCTGCTCCCGTACCCACTACCTTCGGGACGGGACAGCCCATGTTTATGTCGATGATATCGGGCTCGTATTCGAGCACTATCTTCACAGCCTCAGCCATGAAGTCCGGCTCGCTGCCGAAAAGCTGCACCGCCATGGGACGTTCCCCGTCCGTGACCGTGCAGAGCTCCGCAGTCTTGCGGTCGCTGTAGCATATGCCCTTCGCCGAGACCATTTCGCTGACCGCGTAGGCGGCTCCGAACTCCTTGCACATCAGCCGGTATGCCCTGTCGGCAACTCCCGCCATGGGAGCGAGTGCGGCGGTCTTTTTTATGCTGACTCTTCCTATTTTAATTGTGTCAGCCATTTGCTTCCTCTTTTTTCTTGCGGAACACGAATACCTTGCTGATAACATAATTGAGTATGAGAACGATAACGTTTGCGAGTATCTTCACTATCCAGTAATTGATACCGAGCCATGCAAATCCTATCCTCATTATGACCCACTCGACCGCAAGAGTGAAAACTCTGCCGCCGTAGAACTTTCCGCCTTCGACTATGAGATTCTTGGCGCCCTTGGTAGTCGAATCGAACACCCACACCCTGTTGGTGAGATATGCAAATGTTACAGCGCATACCCACGAAAAGACCGTGCTAATATCGCTGACAGCGCCATCATCGAAGCCGCCCCACTTCTCAAGCACCCACTTTGCAAATCCTGCCGAGGCAAAGCTCACAACAGTGGTGAGTACACCGAAAAACAGGTACAGCCACTTATCCTCAAATTTAAAATAAAGCTCACGTATGGGCTTGGGGAAAACTGACATTATCTTTCTGATGAGTTTTTTCATTTCAAGCTTCCTTTCAAAATGCAATACTTCTTTAATAATAACAGCATTCGGGAATTTTTTCAAGGGGTTTTGCGAAATTTTTCACGGTAAAAAAGAAAAGCCGCCGCCGCGAGTATTCCCGCGGCGGCAGCTTCATCTGAAAAGGTGTGTTATTATATGTAAAACAGAATCTTTCTCTCTTCTGTAACTTTATTATAGCTCATACAGTTCCGTATTGCAATAACAGTGAGGTCAAGGTTTGAATACAATGCAGTTTCGCAAGGTTACAGAATTGCTACAACGGTAACGGCAGGGTATCCGGACGGGAGCATTAGTAAAAACATTAAAATTTCCCACTGTCAGAATTTTCTTTGTCGCTTTTTGAGCTTTTCTGCATAATATAAAAGTAAACAGCAGTGTGACAGCCGCCTCTGCAAAGTGGCTGACGTCAGTAACGCGCCGGTGCTGCCCGTGAAGAGCTATACAGAGACATACGCTGTCAGACCGCTGTTTTCAGATAGATATCGGGCGGACACTCTGCCGCCCGTACATAATGAATGGAGAATGGAGAATTGAAAATCGAGAATTATGGTGTCGCCTTTCGGCGAAAATTTTTATAATAGTCCGCGTAAGCGGACACCTTCATTCTCCATTCTACATTCTCAATTCTCAATTTTTTTCCTGCGTTTTGCTATCTCACGGTATTTTTCCCGCGTGGCAAGTCCGCCGCGGATATGCCTTTCCTGTTTGTTTATCTCAAGCAGCCCCTTCACCTGCGAGTAGAGGTCGGGGTCTTCCTTTTTCAGCCGCTCGCTGACGTCCTTGTGTACCGTGCTTTTGGATATGCCGAACTGCTTTGCCGCAGCCCGCACGGTGGAATTGTGCTCCACCATGTATCTCCCAAGCGCTACAGCCCGCTGAGCGGGTGGTATCTTCAAGCGCATCACTCCTTCTTCTATTCTGCGGACAGTAATATATATGCAGGATATTTCCGGATAATGAGCGCTTTTGCACGGAGTCAGTTCTGGTGGCGGACTACTCCGTATTCGTCGTCGAGACGATAATACGGGCAGGCGTAATTCGTTCCCTGTATAAAGCGAGCCATTTCGTCCTCGTCGAGGTCAACAAGACAGACGTAGCAGTCGCATTCGTCGTCATAGACATAGTTGGTACAGGTCTCGCAGTTGGTGGCAGTTTTGCCGTACATGATATCAACTCCCAATGTAATGATATAGATATTGTACCATGTCAGTGATATTTTTGCAACCGTTTCCGAATCATGGACCAAATTACGGGCATACTACCTCAGAGGTGAGAATATGACCCGAAATGAACGCGGAAAGCTCCGGCTGCTGCCCGAGCTCGAAGCCAGTATCGCCATGATAAAAAAGCTGTCCGGCGGCTCGTCAGACGTACTGATAAACGAATTCACTACCGGCGGAGTACGCTGCTGTCTTCTGAGTTGCGAGGGCATGATGTCCTCGCAGACGGCGGCGGAAATGGTACTCGCGCCGCTTACAGAGATAGAGGAGCAGTCCGGCGCGGAGGAGCTCTTCGGCTACATCAGCACGCATCTGCTGCTCTCGTGCGACCGTCCCACAGCCGAGGATTACGACACGCTCTTCCGGCTGATAAACTCCGGCTTTGCGGTGCTCATCGCCGACGGAGCCGATACCGCTCTCGCATTCGGCGTGCAGGGCTACGCCTCGCGCGGAGTACAGGAGCCCTCCGGCGAGGGCAACATCATGGGCAGCCATGAGGGCTTCACGGAAACAGTCCGAACGAATATGTCAATGCTCCGGCGGCGGCTGAAAAGTCCCGAGCTCGTCATGGAGCTCTCGGTCAAGGGCAGCAAGAGCCGCACCGACATCTGCCTTTGCTATATGCGCGACCGCGTGCCGGAAAAGCTCCTCGAGCGCATAAAGCGCTCGCTTAGTGAAGCTCAGCCCGAGTCGGTGCTCTCGACCGGATATATACGTCCTTTTCTCGAAAAGCGCAGCTTCGAGCTGTTCAGCACTACCGGCATAACCGAACGTCCCGATGTGCTCTGCTCGAAGCTGATAGAGGGCAGAGTTGCCGTGCTCGTGGACGGAGTCCCCTACGCGATAATTATCCCGCGGCTTTTCTGCGAGAGCTTCCACACGCTCGACGACTACGCATTCAAGCCGTATTACGCGGTATTCAGCCGTTGGCTCAGGTATGCGGCATTCCTCATCGCGGTGCTGCTTCCGGCGGTGTATGCGGCGATAGTGATGTATCACCCCGAGCTTCTCAACAGCACCATGCTGATACTCCTTGCGGACGCGGAAAAGAACGCTCCGCTGCCGATACTTGTCGAGGCGTTTTTCGTGCTGCTGATGTACGAGGTCATACGCGAAGCGGGAGTGCGTCTGCCGAAGCCGGTAGGCGGCTCGGTGAGCATCATCAGCGGACTGATAATCGGCGACGCGGCTGTAAAATCCGGACTTGTGAGCACTCCCCTGCTGACGATAACCGCACTCGCAGTCCTCGGCGGATTTGCCGTTCCCGACTTACAGCCGCAGATAACCGTGCTGAGGCTTTGCTTCCTTGCTGCGGGAGGGATAATGGGACTTTTCGGCATAAGCCTGCTCGCGTGTGCTGTGCTGACGAATATATGCGCCGCCGAGGATTACGGCTTCCCGTTCACAGCTCCGTTCTCGCCGTTCAAAAGGCAGGGAATGGGCGACACGGCATTCCGGCTCGGCATGAGGAAAATGCAGCGGCGCGGCTTTACAGTGGAGGCTTACAATGAACAGGATAAGTAAATTTCAGCTCGTCTCGCTGCTTCTCATCGGAGACGTTTTCGCTCTCTTCTGCATATCGGGGAGCATTTCCGCAATGACCGCCGCAGGCTTTGCCGCGGGAAGCATTCTTCAGCTTGTCACAGCAATGCCGCTCGTGTATCTCTATTCCCGAGGGAGCAGTCCTGCCTCCTGCGGCAGAGCCGTAAAGCTGCTCCTGCTCGCGGGAGTGCTGACATGGGGCGGCAGCCTTTTCGCCATGCTCAGGCAGGCGAGCTCCGTCATATATATCCCCTACGAAAACAAAGGTATATGGGGAAGTATCGCAGTCGCGGGACTTATCGCTCTCGTGTGCGTGTATATCTCCTCCTCGGGCATAAAGGCTCTTGCAAGGTCGGGAGTTATCGCGGCGGCGCTCGGAGCTGTCTGCATCGCGATAGTTGTCGTGAGCGCCGTACTGCACTCCGAGCCGGAGGCTCTCGCCTCCGCTGAGGGCAGGAGCTTTTCCGGTGAACTGCTTCGCGGCTTTGCGCTCAGCGGCGGCGTCGGGAGCTTCGCAGTGCTGCTCGGCTTCACCGATGACGACGTCTCAGACAGCGCCGTGCTGTATTTCATCTGCAAGGCTGTCATATCCGCACTCGTGATACTGACGGCAGTCCTCGTTACCGGCGGCATCATGGACGTTTCAGGCTTTCCGGCGGCAATGGCGGCACAGCTCTCGCAGCCCTTCCCCGTGCAGAGGATAGACTCGCTCTTTCTCATCGTATTCTCGGTGTTCGCGGTATACTCTGTCGCGGTGCAGGCTTCGGCTGCGGAGTACCTCATCGGCGTCACCTTTCCGGAGATGAAGAAATTCCGCTGTACCGCGGCTCTGCTCATAATGGCAGCGGCAGGGCTCTTCCCATTCAGGATATCCGACCATACTGCCATTTCAGCGGCGGCAGCAGCTCTGATACTGCTTGCGGCTCCGGCAGAACATCTCATAAGGAAAGGAGCGCTGAAAAAGCGTGAAGTTTAAACTCATCGCCGCATCTGCCGCGCTCGCAATGCTGACCGGCTGCGCCGCGGACGGAAAAGTCAGCGACAAGAGCTATCTTCGGGCGGCAGCGATAGACGGGAATGTGGTAACTCTTTCTTTTTTCTCGGACGAGGACGAGAATATCACCGTTGCAGCCGATGACCTCAGTCAGGCTAAAACTGCGGCGGAGCTCCGCGCCGGCAAGGAGGTCTTCACCGGCTACACCGAGCTCATCGTGCTCGGAGACGACAACAATGCGGACACACTCAGCTTTATCCTCAAAGAGTGGAAGGTCTCGCCGGAATGCATAGTCGCCGGATGCAGTATCTCCGGCGAGACTCTGCTCAGCGAGCGCCCTCCGAAGGAGCTCGAGGGCGCAGTCCGCTCCGCTCAGAAGCACGGTCTTGCAGGCAAATGCGACATCGTCACCGTGCTCGGCAGGCTGCTGCAAAACGGCTCCGCCGAGGTGCCGGAGCTTTCACGCGAGGGCTTCTGCGGTACGTCGGAAATAAGATCAGAAACAGCCGCAGAGTAATACTCTCTGCGGCTGTCTCATTCACTTTCTTTTATTCATTCTGTTCCGTGTCGTCATCTATGAATTCGAGCAGGTCTCCCGGCTGACAGTTGAGAGTCTTGCATATCGCACTCAGTGTCGAGAAGCGTATCGCACTCACCTTTCCGGTCTTGAGCTTCGAGAGGTTGACGTTGCTCACGCCTACGTGCTCGCTCAGCTCGTTGAGGCTCATTTTTCTGTCAGCCATTACGCGGTCAAGCCTTAAAATTATAGCCATATCGCAGACCTCCTTTTATAATGTTTCGTCAGACTGCTTCTGGAGCTCTACTCCGTGTGCGAATACGTATGCGAGCATGAGAACTGCGAGTGCGGCAACGATAACCGTTATGTTAAGTCCTATCAGTACCGCGTAGCCGACGAATGTCCAGCCGAGCACCTTCATCTTCTTGACGATGACCTCTGTAAAGGGAGTTTCACACTTTGCAAATTCCTTGAAGAGATTCATTGCAACAAACATAACTACTGCTGTTGATGTTACCTTTAAGAATCCCTCGAGTATCGCTAAAACAGCCTTTGTCTTTATCTGATTCTTGTCGATAGTTCCGAGGTCGCCGGTTATCTTGTATGTTGCAGAATCTCCGTCCGAGGAGACCTCCTCAACGTCCATTGACCAGATACCGTCAAAGTCTATCTTATCAGAGCTGATGTCGACGCCGTCGTTTCCGTAGTTGATCTTGAGACCGTTGTTGTTTCCGGTCACTGTGAATACAGTCGAATCGGGGTCGTCTATCGAAACTGTAACGTTTGCATTCGCGTCGCCCTCGACCTTGATGATGTCAGTCGGTATAGCCGCAACTGCACCTGCTCCGATGAGAGCAAATACCGAGCCTACGATGCAGAATATCATAGCTATGCAGCAGATTATCCTGCAAGCCTTGCCCATTCCGTTTACGACCTTGATGTTTGAATTTTTCATAATATTTTTCTCCTTGAATAACTTACGTTATATAGTTTCGTCTGATTCCTTCTGAAGCTGTGCGCCGTAGTTGAAAATATGCGCGAATGTGATTGCTACGAGCACGAAGATTATTGCGGACAAGCTTGAAGCGCTTCCCGAGCCGGCTTTGAGTATCGCCCACGGGATAAGCGAATAAGCAAATGCCTTCATTGCCTTGAGCACCTTTGCCTCAAACGGCGAATCGCAGTTTCCGAGAGCCTTTGCAAGTCTGCTTCCGAATGTGAGCGCAATAATGAATGTGATGCATATCACAAACACGAAGCTGAGCAGTACAAAGAGCATTATCTTCACCGGAACGATATCGTCCTGCGAGTAGCTTCCGGTAACGTCATGTACAGTCACATTCTCATTTGTCTCTGAAGGCGTTGACTCTGCCTTGTATTCTAAGCTGAATCCGTCCTCATGTATCTTTTCCTCGCCCTCCTCTATCTCAAAGAAGCTTTCCTTCATGAACGAGGGGATATTCGAGTCGTCCTCGACTACGTGCCATACAAACGAGCCCGTCGATTTGAGCGAATCTGCCGGCAGGAAAAATCCGAAGCTTACTGCGGAAATAACGATGCCGACCGTAAGGACGATGAGTATGGCTCTTGCAATATTCAGAACGATACGCATTACTTTGCCGAGTGTGTTGATTTTTTGAAC